>JANNXP010000023.1:0-10311 GCA_031409615.1 Haliea sp.
GTTCACAGTGTCTACTGAGGGCATCACCAAGATTGGTGCGATTGCTGAAGGCCAGGTTGAGAAGGGCCGTGAGCTGACCCGTTCGGTGGTGGAATCGACCACGGCGGCGACCGAAATGGTGCGCACCAGTGAGGAGATCAAGAAGTCCACCGCTGAGGCTGCCAGAACGTCCGAACGCAACAGGCAGCGGGTGGCGCAGGGCTACGAACTGACCAAGGATATGTCCAAGGCCTCGGCTGATGTACGTGAATCCGTGCAGGAGACATCGAAATCCGCCAAGCGCCAGGGTGAACTGATTCAATCAGTGACCGCCGCCGCAGAATACATTCAGGCCCTCAACACCAAGATATCGGTCGTTGCTATCAATACCCGTATCGAGGCGGAGAAAGCCGGTGAGCACGGCCGACCCTTTATGGGCATTGCCGAGGCGATTGGTGACTTGATGCGTGAGGCCGAAGAAGAGGGGCGCAAGATTATTTCCCAGGTGCGGATGTTGCAAAACTTGTCCGCCGATAACCTGGCCAGCATGGAAAACACGGTGGGTACCGTGGTGACAATTCTTGAGTACATCGATCGTCTGGACAGGTCTTTGGAGGAAATCAACGCAGGTTCCTCGGCTATCACCAAGATCATCACTTCGGTGGATGACGCCGCCGGTCAGTCCGCTACGACGGCGCGCCATATGAACAGCTCCATGGACGCGATACGCGAGCGCAATCTTGATATCAGCGAGTACAGCGAGTCGACGCAGGTCGGCGTCAGCAGCCTGAAAACATCGATGCGTGATGTCGCTGAAAGCTTGAGTCAGTTCAAGATTGAGGAGATCAGCGAAACCGATCGCACTATGGCCGCTATCGAGGACCTGAAGAAAATGCAGGGCGCCAGAAAAGTCTATGGCGAAGATGAGATGAAGGCTCTGGAAGAAACTAAAGTGACGCGGGTCTCTGTGTGAAGACAGCGACCATCAGTCGGGTACCCGCTCGCCGCACGCCCGCTCGCCGCGCACCCGCTCTCAGGAGTGAGCAACTGGGTATGTTAATGCAGAAGTTACATACGGATGCAGGCATCAGTATTGATAGCACGAAGAACGTGATCGCCGGTTGTCTCCAAGCTCGTATGGAGTACCTGGGTGTCAATGAGATAGACACCTATCTGGCAACGTTTGACGACAGCATTAACGCCAGAGCGGAATGGCTGGCCCTGATCGATCTGCTCACCGTGAAGGAAACACGTTTTTTTCGTCAACCTGAGGCTTTTGATTGTCTGGCCCAGTATGTGGATGCACTGCTCACCACTGGCCCCGCGCCGAGCGAACTCTCTTTCTGGAGCGCCGGGTGTTCGCTCGGACAAGAGTTGTATTCGATGGCGATGGTGGTGGACAGCGTGGTCTCACGGCACAAGCCCTGGCTGCAATGGCATGGTATCGGTACTGATATCAGTTTCAACGCGGTCTATCAGGCGCAGCAGGGGATTTACCCGGAGGCAGCGATGGCATCAATCCCGGAAGTGCTGCGCGACAGCTATATGGACCACAAGCTGGGAGAGCGGCGCAAGGTGACAGAAACCATTCGCGCCAGGACGCATTTCTTCCACAGTAACTTGCTGCACGTTGATGGAGCTCCCTTTGCCGACTTCAACGTCATTTTTTGCCAGAACGTACTGATCTATTTCAGCCGGGAACGGCAGCGCTGGATCATCGACCAACTCGTGGAGCGATTGCGCACTGGCGGTTTGTTGGTACTCGGTGCGGGCGAGGATGTGTCCTGGTTGAATCAGAGTGTATGCCGGCTATCGTGGCCGGGTGTATGTGCCTATAAGAAAACTGGAGGTTGAGCGAGTGAACAAGAAGCCGGACATCGTGTCTCTCAAATGGGTTATCGGACTGATTAACGCACAGGCCGACGCCGCTGAAACGGCCCTTGTTGAGTATGGCAGCGATCCCTCCCAGAAGCAGGCTCTGCTGCGCTGCATGTGGTCGGTGCACCAGATTACCTCTACGCTGCGCGCCTTAGGGATGAGAAAAGCCGAGATGCTGACGCTGGAAATGGAGCGCAGCCTCAACTTCCTCTACAAGGACAAAGTGGTCGGTCAGCGACGCAAGCTCGCTATGGGCGGACTGATGCAGGCGCTGAAGATTATTCCCGCCTATCTGGAACATACCCAGAATCTGCGGGTGGATACCGGTCGCGGTCTGGAGCAGTTCGTCAACGACCTGCGGCGCTGGGTGGGTGAGAGACCTCGCCCCCGGGCCTTTTTCTTTTACATGGAGATCGCCCCGGATGCGGGTATCAGCAGCAATGCCACACCGGCTGCGGATGATGAAATAAGTAGTCGAGCCAATGTGATGCTGGCGCTCTATCTGGAAATGGCGAAGCAGGCTCTAAAAAGACGCAATGTCAGCGAGAGCATGAAAACCGTGGCACGTATTGCCAGAAAAATGCAGACGCTGTATGCCGGCACAGAGCCGGAGCGCTTCTGGTTCACCATGATTGGCCTGTGCGAGGGCATTGCGGGTGGTTTGATCGTTCCCGATGAGTGTATTGCGCAGATTTTCAAGTCCGGTGCCTTCGCCATCAAATTTGCCCGGGAGAATGGCAGCCGGGTTGACGAATCAATCGATTTCGACAGCTGTGTACAGCAAATGCTGTATTACATTGCCTCATGCCAATCCAAGCCGGTCCATATCGCTGGCATCCGCACGGCGTTCGGGATAGATGACAGCACCATTAGCGACGCCAGCCAGGGCTTGATACACAGCGATGCCATTGTGATCGCCTTGAATGGCGCGCTGCAGCAGCTGAACAGCGCGGTAACCTACCTGACGACGAATAATATGGCCAGGGTGGCCAAGCAGAAGCCTGAAGATCAGGACGCCAGTGTGATAGATGCTATCGAGGCGGCGGAATGTCGTCTGATTGCTGCGGGGCAGTTGTCGCATGCGGAATCTCTGAAAAAAGTACAGCATCAGCTCAGGCTCTTCTTTAGTGGCAAGGCCAGTGGCGAGGAGCGAGCAATCACAGATGCGGTTAGCGCCATTACGCGCGGCATCACTGACGTCAAGCTGGACCTGGAGCATAAGCTGGCGTACGGCTTGAACAGTTCCTACGCCGGCAAGGATTTCGAGCTGCGCGAGAGCGTGGCCACTGCGACCTTCAGGCAGATGGGCCTGGTAGAGAACTACCTGCACCAGATCCTGCGTCGCAAGGCACTCAAGAGTGCTCTGGACAAGAAACCACTGGATGCCGCCAGCGTACTGCGTTTGACCACGGCGCTGCAGCGCCACCTCAACAAAACCGAACAAGGTCATGAGGAGTTGCGCCAGGCCGTCAGGGAAGCCGATAAGGGTGATCCGGATCTCGACCTGCTGTACCAGCTTGCCGTGCAGTACCTGGATCAGCTGGAGTCCATTCCCGATCGTAAGGCCATCAGTGCGTCGTTACAACTGCTGGAGGAAATTGCCGGAGCATTGCAATTCGCTCACATGGAGCGCGAGGGCGCGGTCATTGAGCAGTGTCACACATGGCTGTCTGCTGCCAGCGATGCCGGTAGCGTACATGAGGATGACGCATTCCGCTGCTTCGCTGACGCGTTTGCGCAGATTGAAATGCATTTACAGCGGTCGATTATTGATCCGCTGGATGATACGTCTCATATCATCGCACGTGCCGAGCAGCGCGCTGGGGAGCTTCAGAACTGGAGTTCCAACTTGTCACCCGGACGCAAGACGGCCGAAGTTTTTGCCGCTGCAGGAGCGCCGCAGCCACAGGATATGATCCTGGTGCACGACAGTGATATTCCAGTGGAATTTCGCGACGTGTTTATCGAGGAGTCAGAAGAAATGGTGGCCGAACTTGGCAAGCTGACCACAGACTGGCTGCAGGACCCGAAAAATAATGATGTATTGCGCGACATTCGACGTCACTTTCATACGTTCAAGGGCAATGGTCGCGCCGTTGGTGCCAACATCCTGGGCGAGTTGGGCTGGGCGGCGCAGGACATGTTGGATCGCTCGTTGGATGGCGATCTGGCTCCCGGTGCGGGTGTGCAGACCCTGGTGAATGAAGTGGTATGCGCCCTGCCTGATCTGGTTCGATCCTACAGTCAATCCACAGGACCAGACGTCGGACGGATTCGTCAACTGACCAAGGCATGTTTTGCGGTGGCGGTCTCCGGCGATGCCGATGAGTACGACACAGTACCTGAGATCACTGAGGTGATCAGCTCAACGGGCGGATTGGCAGATAAGCTGACCGCCGCTACCACTCTGACTCATTGATCTGCCAGCGCTGCGCGCCGACTGGATAGGGGAGAATTATTGTGTATACAGATAACGATCTGGGCAAACTGAGAATGAATGGGATGCTGGATGCTGAAGACGACAATCAGGAAAAGAGCCTGCGCTGGCTGCTGGAAATGGATCTCTCCGAGCCGGAGGAGAAACTGTTTACCGTCCCTGTTGCGGAGTACTGCGATAGAGGTCTGTCCGCCTATGAAGCAGACGTCGCAGGGCGTCCCATGGTTCGGGGCCACGCCAATAGCGATGACCTTGCCAGCTATGTCGATGAGGAGATCGTTATCTCATCAGAGAACTCCCTGGGCGATATCTATGCGCGCAAGGAGGAGTCCGCGGCGGACTCTGCGGTAGTTAGACGCGACGAGGTCATGGCAATCGACTTTTCACGCGGACGCGATGATCAGGAATTTCAGGTAGCGTCCGTGGTGGCCGAGGGAGCAGACATACTGGGCCTGCTCGGCGACGACGACATCGGCGAGAAATTCATGTCGATCAGGCGCGTCAAGGCGGCTGCGGTCAACGGCATGGCTGTGAATGGCGCAGCGGCGCATGCTGGCACGGTGCCCGCTGCCATCAGTTTGACGGGCGCTCCAATGCCCAGCAAGGTTGCAGATCCTGCCTCCAATACTGTCGCAAATGATAGCGGTATTGGTGACGTCTTCGATCATGCCAGCGTACTGGATTATGTCGCGAGCATGCCACAGCCCGTGGATGATGAGGAATTCGATAGCTATCTGCTGGCTGGAGAGCACCTTCTCGACAGCAGTTTCGATCCTGAGGAACTCATTGTTCAGCGCACTGAGGGTGTGCTTGCAGTAGACCCATCGACAGAAATCTCAATTGATTACCATGAAGATTTCCGCACCATGGATGGCTTTGCGCAGAGCTCGGTGTCGGCCATTGCGGCGGTTATCACACCGGTAATGGAGGAGATATCCGGTGCCGTGCGGGCACGGCTGGAAGCGCTGGGCCTGCAGGCCGATGCTGTTACGGTAGAGGTGAGACTGGGTACTGACGAGGCGACCATCAAGCAGTGTTACGCCCAGGGCTATGAGCCGGTGCATGCGATCTGTTTTGAGTTGCCCCAGCCACTTTTGTCTATTGACCAGGCAGCGCGTGATTCAATCTACGTAAGACTCCTGAGCGTGTGCAATGAGGAGAACTGGAACCATCTGTTCAGCGCGGATTTCGTTGCCTTCAGCAATACTACAGAGCAACAGCTGGAAGCTCCGCCTCTTGACGCTGTGTACTCGGCGGGTGATGGTTTCGGTGAAGACATTTTCGGCGACGATTTTTCTGACGCGTTTGAAGCGCAATTGTCAGGCGACGACAGTCTGCTTGTCGCAGATATCGAAGCGGCATTTTCCAATCTTTCGCAGTTGGAAGACCACAGCGATGAAATTTTGGGTGCCGGTTTCGCTGCGATCGAAGAGGAGGATGAATACGAGAGCCGTACCGCGACTCTGGACGATATCGATGTGCTGGATGCGCCCGATTTCGCCGATCAGGCCGCATTCGACGGGACATCCATAGAAGGGTTTATACCTGACTATATTGATTTTAGTTACACCAGCCAGAGTAACGGGGAGATCTTCACCGATTTCCTTGATGCCTTTATTGAAGAGGGCTCTGCCGAGGTCGAGAAGCTTGAGAATGAAGTGGGTGATTGGGAAAAGAATATTGCAAGCGAGCCGCTGTTGGCCAAAGTTTCCCGTACCCTGCACACGATAAAAGGTATAGCGAAGGGTGTTGGTTTGCAGCGCCTTGGCACTCTGGTGCACAACTTTGAAACGCTACTCGACAAGATGCCAAGACCCAAGGCCGATGCCGAACAATCCTATTTCCGTATCGTCAATGCCTGGCTGGATGCCGTGGTGCGCGGGGTTGAATATGTAGCGGATAACCGCATGGATGTGGCCAGCGAATTTCCTGAGCAGGTCGTTGAGACTGCGTTGGAGCAGACGGCCCAAAGTGTGGTCGTGGCCCAAGCTGATGTAGTGGCGCCGCGGGAAAGTGTTCTCAAAATCGTTCCCAGCGAAAAGAAACCAATGGTGGTTTCAGCCCTGGAGAAAAAGCGCGATCAGCAATTGGCAGACGAGGGCGCCAAGGTGCTGGCTGCACAGCAGTCCGTGCGTATCACGTCCGAAAAGTTGGATCATTTGCTGAATTTGACCAGCCAGGCGCAACAGCTGGGTGTTCGCGCATCGCAAAATACCACACGCAGCAAGCGCTCCGCGGCAGAGTTACAGGCGCGACTCTCTTCAGTGCGCACCCATATCAGGAAGATCGCCGACCGGGCATTACTGAACGTCAACGTGCGACGCGGTAGCTCAACGCCTGATCTGGATGCACTGGAAATGGATCAGTATTCAGAACTGCAGGAAGCCGCCAGCATCCTGCGCGAGGGTGTGGAAGACCTGGCAGACTTGGTGGATGTAGTGAGCCGTCAGAATATACAGATCGAGACACTGCTGAAACAACAGTCGTCCGTCATTTCCGGTATCTCCTCGTCCATTCAAGGTGCGCGAGTGGTGCCTGTGTCACGCCTCATGCCCGGTTTGCGCCGTATCGTGCGCACCGTCAGCACCGATCTTGGCAAGGTGGTGGCCTTTAAGGTGTTGAACGAAACGGGAGCACTTGACCGCGATCATTATGCGCGCCTGCAGGTGATTTTGGAGCACATGGTTAGAAATGCCCTCGACCATGGCATCGAGTCGCCGGAGCAACGCGTGGCGATGGGAAAGCCGACCGGTGGGCGCATCACTATCGATGTGCGCAAGTCAGGGGGCGATTACCTGGTCAGGCTGTCCGACGACGGCAGGGGTATTGATCCTGACGCCATCCGCGCAGCGGCGTATGACAAGGGGCTGGATGTGGATGTCGATGCCCTCAGTGATGAGGAGGCCATCAGACTGATATTCCACAAGGGCTTTTCGACGGCCAGCACCCTGAGTGAAATCTCCGGACGCGGCGTCGGTATGGATATTGTCCTGACCGAATTGCAGCAGATCGGCGGCGATGTGCAGATTCAATCGGCGGTTGGTCTCGGGACCGCTTTTGAAGTGCGTATTCCCAGTAATGTCTCGGTCAATGGTGCGCTGCTGGTCGCCGCCGCCGGTGAATCCTACGCCATTCCGCTGAACGGCTTGATTGCGGTAGAGCAAGTCCCGGTCGACGACTTTTTTGCCGCTGTGGAGGGACATACCGCACTAGCGCTGTCCGGCATGGAGTGCGAGCCCGCTTACCTGGCGACCCTGTGCCAAGGTCTGGGCTTGCCCGACCGCAGTGCATGGAGCAAGTATGTTCCGGTCATCATTGCCGGTTCCGCCAATCGTTATATGGCGATCGCCATCGACAACCTGCAAGAGGCACTGGAGCTGGTGGTGCGTTCACTGGGCTCGCAGTTCTCCACTGTGCCGGGGGTAGCCGGTGCGGCCACCACCGCTGAAGGTGAGGCTATTGTGGCGCTGGATCTCAACGTACTGGTGGGTTGCGCTGGCGCCGATGGTATTGCGCCTGCCGCCGTTAGCCAACCCAAATCCACGACACTACTGGCGTTGGTAGTGGACGATTCCAGAACCCAGAGAATGGTCGCTACGAGCCAGCTGGATGCGGTTGGGGTCGAGACTGTCACTGCGGAAAACGGCCTGGTGGCGATCGACTTGCTGAATGCGACACACCGGTTGCCGGATATCATTTTGCTGGATGTCGAGATGCCGGTGAAGGACGGCATTCAAACGTTGCGCGAGATTCGCAAATCACGACGCTACGGCCACCTGCCGGTCATCATGGTCACTTCCCGCACGGGGGCCAAGCACCGTGCATTGGCCAGCGACGCCGGGTGTAACGCCTATATGGGTAAACCCTTTAATTTCCGGGCATTGATCAAGCAGATCAATGAACTGACCGGGCATGACTTGCAGCTGTCCTGAGGAGCAATGATGAGCGACAACACAAAGCGATGGTGTGTGCTAATACCGTGTTCCAAAACCCAAACCTGGGCCGTACCGCAAAATTGCCTGGGGGAAATTGTGACACTGCATACCGACACAGTGCTGCCGCCGGATGAAGTCATCTGGCGCGGCCGCACGGTGCCAGTGCTGGATTTTGGCTGTGATGATGGCTCGCTGTGGCGCGAGCCGAGTCGTGGCACCGGGCTGGTAGCGATCTTTCTGGGACTCAAGGGAGAAGGGTGCGAGTACTGGGGCTTGGCCGTGCGCGGTGAGGGCTTGCGAGTCGTCAGCCTGTCGCCCGACGAGGTGGAGGATGTGCCGCAGCAGGTGCAGCAGCACGCCACGGCGGCCTTCACGTTCAATGGCGTGCTGTGCCAGGTTCCTGACCTGGACAGTTTTCAAAAGAAAATAGCCGTCAGTCAGCAAGTTGCCTGACGACACCCGCACAACCCCTGGAGATTCGAACATTGCATTTAGATGAGATTGTAAATTGGATTGATGGAGCATTCGGTGCAGTGCCCCCTACTCCCGAGCACGCGAGTGTCGAGACCCTCAAAGACATATTGGGGGATCGCGGTTACCAGCGTTACCTGCAGGATCAGGTCAATCGCCAGATCATCCGGGATTACCTGACCAATGCAGTGGTATTGGGCGTGATCACCGAGGGCGGCCTGGCGGCGTTCGCGTCGCAGGTGGTATCGGAGGAGGGTAGGGCGACTCTGGCCTTGTATATGCTGATGAGCTCGGTCGAGGAAGCGAAAGACCTGCCCGCTGTTAACAGCGATATTGAGGTGCTCAGGCCCCTCAAACCTGCACCGGGGACGCATCCCCACATGAAGCTGGTACCGAACTAGTCTCCCCCTGAAACTGGCACGTCGACGATGCCCCGCTCGCTCTCATACGACGTCGGATCACTGTCGATACTTATCCAATAATGGAGTTCGGTATTAAAAAAATGGCAATAAAATTGAATATAGCTCTAAAATACCTTTAACATCTAAAAAAATGACTTAAAAACAACCTAATATTTAAATTAGACAAAATAATGGCAATCTACGTCTTGTCGATGTCTCTGCCCCGACTTATAACGTGACTGTCGCCGCGTAATTGGCAGCGATCTGGGAAGGTGGTGGCAGGTCCGTGCAGTCGAACCGGCAACATCCCTACCAGTGGAACTAACCAAGGTGACGTATAAGATCAGTGGGGTAGGCAGCGATGTTGACAATAACGCCGACGGCAGTACTGGACAGAGTGCCCAAAGAGGGGCCTGAAGTTTTCGCAGTTATCGGGGGCAAGAAAGTATTCCTTCCCGCCGACGCCAGATACGTGATGCAGGACAGGCGCGGACTCTGGTATTACAGCGCACGCAAGCCGCGCCCGAAGGAAGGGGACTGGACACCGAACAAAACCAGCATTGCCTGCCGTAATGAGACGGGCTGTGTGCGGGCCCTGAAAACGGACACCGTGCAGCAGTGGCTGGACACCTGTCAGAGAACGGTGCGCATGGTGCGGTCAAATGGCGGCGCTGGCCGTCGTCCCGCCGAGGATTGAGGCACCCAGTCAGTCGGTGTAACGTCAGTAGGTGTACCGTCAGTAGGTGTACCGATAGTTATCGTTAGTTACAGTTGTCGTCGTCGGTAGGTCGGGCTCCGGTTACTCGGTCTGTTCGCCACCTACCGTGGCGGGCCGGGACGTAGCCTCGATAAGTTTGCTAAACTGGGGCCAATCCCTGCGGCACCCTCCAGCACATGAAACCAGCCACCTTCGAAGCCGTGCCGACCTCACCCAGAGACGCTGCACGCCTGATGCGCCTGGCGACCTATGCCTCGATCGGTGTTGCGATCACCCTGGTTCTCGCCAAAACGGCCGCTTGGGCGATCACCGACTCGGTGACCCTGCTCGCGACCCTCATCGACTCCACCCTTGACGTATTCGCATCGCTTATCAATCTGGTGGCGGTGCGCCATGCACTATCACCCGCTGATAAGGAGCACCGCTTCGGCCACGGCAAGGCGGAGGCGCTGGCCGGCCTGGGACAGGCCGCATTTATTGCAGGTTCAGCGG
>JANNXP010000024.1:0-41284 GCA_031409615.1 Haliea sp.
TCCACCGCTTCGTCGGTAGTGCAGGTAATGCCAACCGGCTTATTGAGCGCGATATAGACATGCTTTCGCTTGTTTTTCGCCGTGGACTTTTGCTTGACGGTCTGGCCATCCACCAGCACGGTCATACCTTCCAGCCATTTCGCCCCAGTCACGGCAATTTCGCCGTTTAGCATAACGCGCTGCTGGCTGATCAACTCATCGGCTTCGCGCCGCGAGCACCAACCCGATTCGCTGATGTACTTGTTCAATCGCATCGCATTCCATTACTTCAGTGGATTTCGGCTTCAAATCTATGTGGCCAATCGTGCCAGGTCAAGCGCATAAGCGCATGTGTTCTAGCGCTGCCTGGTGTATTGCTTTGCTCGTACTTTATTGGCACGATAGGTGCCAATATATTCATGGCTCACTGTTTCGGCCCATCGCGTATTTGCATAACTGCGGCTTGCACCACACCAGCGGGAAATCACAATGACAACAAGCATGATCTGGGCTAGCGCCGCAATATCCTACGCCCTGTTCTGGTTCTGGTATGTAGGCTTCAGACAGAAAATCAGGCCCCACGAAGTTGATGACACCATGCGCCTGTTCGATATCCATGACGTAGGGACTGCGAATCAACGCGAGCATATCCGCCATTTCCTGGCCAATGATGACGGCAAGGATTTCGTCATGGTCAATCTTTTACACTTGCAAGCACCCCTGGGTGAGTCCCGCAAAAAGCTTGAGGCCTACCAGCGGATTTTCCTGGGAGCACTACTACGCAAAGCAGGCCATCCGGTAATGATAGCGCGAGCAGCGGCCGGCAATATCGAGAATGTTGCCTGCGACCACGCGGACAACTGGACGGCAGCGGGACTGGTGCGCTACCGCAGCCGAAGGGATTTCATGGAGATGTTACCGTCCACGGTAGGCAGTGAACACCACGGCTTGAAGCTGGGCGCACTGGAGAAGACCTTTGCCTTTCCGGCCTCGCCCTGGTTCATGTTTGGCGGCCCACGGATCGTGGTGGCCCTCTCGATTACCCTTGTCGCCGCCATGCTACAGTTGGCTACAGGCATTTAGCACACGGGAGACTTGAACATGCAGATCAGGGACAAGATTGTCGTCGTTACCGGTGCCGGCAGTGGCATTGGCAAGGCTCTGGTGAAAAAGTTCTGCGCTGAAGGGGCCAAATCCGTGGTAGCCGTTGATATCAATGCCGCGGGTGCGCGCGAAACGGCCGCAGAGTTTGGCGGCATTGCCATGTCCGCCGATGTCACCAAGGAAAACGATGTCATACGTCTCATCGAAGATACTGAAACGACCATCGGCCCCATCGATCTGTATTGCAACAATGCCGGAGTGGCCGCCGGGGCCAGCGAACAATCCCCCAATGCCGAATGGCAGTTTATCTGGGAAGTGAATGTCATGTCGCACGTGTATTCTGCGCGCCACCTGGTGCCGCGTATGATCCAGCGCGGCGGCGGTTACTTTCTCAATACCGCCTCAGCGGCGGGCCTGCTCAACCAGATTGGCGGTGCCGCCTACGGTACCACCAAACACGCGGCTGTCGGTTTCGCCGAATGGCTGGCACTGACCTATCGCCACCAGGGCATCAAGGTGTCGATGCTGTGCCCGCAGGCGGTGCGCACAGCGATGACGGCCAATACTGAAGACCAGGGCACCATGGCGGCCAGCGGCGACGGCATGATGGAGCCTGACCAGTTGGCCGACATCGTGATGGAACACCTGGCGCGCGATGCCTTCCTCATCCTCACCCACGAGGAGGTAAAGGTGTATATGCAGCGCAAGAGCTCCGACTATGACCGCTGGATAGCGGGCATGAACCGCTTGCAGCAAACATTGTCTGGCGCTGCGTGAGAGTGATGAATCACGCTTTACTACCGCTGCGTGTGTACGGCTCCAATATTTCCTACTTTACCGGCAAGATGGAGATGTACCTGCGCGCCAAAGGCATTCCCTATCAGTTCACTACGCTGAATGCGCGGCGGCATATGCCCTTATTGCAAAAGGAAACAGGGGCAACACAGATACCCGCTATCGTACTCGCAGACGGCCGCTGGATGACCGATACCACGCCGATGATCGCCTGGCTCGAGCTGCAACTGCCCTCCCCGCCACTGCTGCCTACCGATCCTGAACAGCGCTTCTTCAGCCTGCTACTGGAAGACTACGCCGACGAATGGCTGTGGCGACCGGCCATGCATTTTCGCTGGTACGGTGATGAGGGTGCCATGCACCTCAGTCGGCATATCGCCACCGAGATCCTGCACGATATCCCCCTGCCCGCCGCGCTCAGGCGTCTCTACTTTCGCCGCCGTCAACGCGGTGGTTATACGGCCGGGGATGGGATTAACGACAGTAACCGCTTGCAGGTGGAAGCGATCTATCACACCAATCTGGCCTGGCTGTCGGACATTCTGCAGCGGCGCCCTTACCTGCTCGGCAACAGCCCAAGCCTCGCAGATATCGCCTTTATGGGCCCAATGTTCCGCCACTTCTCGCAAGACCCGGAGCCTGCCGAGATCATGCGGCAGCAGGCTCCCGCCGTGTGGGAGTGGGTTGCCCGATTGTGGAACTGTGGTCCAGCGGCGCTGCAAGGCGACTGGCTGGTAGGCATACCACAGGATTGGTCGCTCTGGCTGGATGATATTGGCAGCACCTACCTGCCCTACCTGTGTGACAATGCGGAAGCCGTGCGAGCGGGGAAAAAACGCTTTAACACGACTGTTGGCGGCGTACGCTACAGCAAAGCGCGCGTTTCGCCCTATCGTGTATGGTGTCTGGCGCAATTGCGCGCACACTATAAAGCACTGCCGCCGGATAGCGCCGAACGTGTGCAACAACGCCTGCAGCAACACGGCTGCTGGGAGCCGTTATGGCGCACGAGCTCAGTGGTGAGCGACGTCAATAGCGCCTCTACGCCACCCTTTGGCACCAACACCAAAATGCTCTGAGCCATTTGTGATAAAGGAGAGACCGCATGAAAAAATCCGTTCTGGTTGTGGCTGTAGTGATGTTGATCGGCGCTGTGGCGTACAGCCAAAGAGCGGCCATCGCCCTGCTCGTGATGGCCAGAGGCGCAGAAGCCGCTATGACCAGTGATACCACGGCTAACTTCGAGGATGGACTGCACCTTGCTCTGTGCGGTGCCGGCGGCCCGCTGCCCGACCCCAAACGTTCCGGCCCCTGTGTTGCGGTGGTGGCGGGCAAACAACTGTTCGTGGTGGATGCAGGTACCAACGGGCTGCGCAATCTGCTGCGGATGCGTTACCCCGTCGGCAAGATTCAAGCCGTTCTGTTGACGCATTTTCACTCCGACCACATTGACGGCTTGGGTGAGATGGCCACCATTCGCTGGGTCAATGGGAACAAGACGCAGCCCCTGCCAGTGATAGGACCTGAGGGCGTACAGCACGTTGTCGAAGGTTTCAGCATCGCGTATGCGCAGGATTCGGTGGGGCGCAACGCACACCATGGAGACAAGGTAGCGCCACTGTCCGGCTTTGGCATGATAGCGCGCCCGTTCCCGGTGCCTGCAGAGGGTGAGCTGGAAACGGTGTACAACGAAGGGGATTTGAAAATTCAAGCACTGGTCGTTGACCATGACCCCGTCAAACCGGCGGTGGGCTACCTGTTTACCTACAAGGATCGCTCGCTGTTGATTAGCGGCGATACGGCTAAATCTCCCAACGTGCAACACTTTGCGCAGGGTGTTGACCTGTTGGTACACGAGGCGCTGGCCCGAAATATTGTAGGGCTGATGCATGACACCGCGGCTAAAGTGGGCGCAGAGAGTCTGGCGAAGATCACGTTTGATATACAGGATTACCACGCCTCCCCGGTGGAGGCCGCTGAAGTCGCCCGTGATGCGCAAGTGGGCCGCCTGCTCTACTACCACATCGTGCCGCCGCTCATCTTTCCGGGCATGGAGGCCGTATGGCTGGACGGTGTAGCTGAGGTGTTTTCCAACTATACGCTGGGGCAGGACGGTACGGCTTTTTCCCTGCCCGCCGGCTCACAGGACATTACGCTTACGAGCAAAGGGTTGTAACGACTGCAGGACGAGAGCTGCCGTCAGGATGCGACTGTCACAGCGTTAGCCATTACACCGCGAATGCAGGAAAACAGTTCCTCCACAGGGGTAAGCTTCTGCATGTAGCACGCTGCGCCTGCCGCTAGCATCTGCTGCTCCATCTCTCCCCTGGCGTGCATGGAAAGACCGATGACCTTGACCCGCGGCACTTCAGCGATGATGCGCCGGATTGCCTCGGGCCCATTCAGCCTCGGCATGGTCGCATCCATCAACACAACGTCAGGCCGCAACAGCCGTGTTTGCTCCACGGCATCCAGCCCGTCAACCGCCTCACCGACGATTTCAAAATCGTCTATCAGACTCAGAATCTGCACCAGGGCATCTCGTGCCAATGCGTGGTCATCAGCTACAAGAATCCGAATCGGTATGGGTACCGCCTGCCGCAGATCTGTCATATCTATTGCAATGCCTTCGGCGCCAGACAGAGCATCCGCATACAACATGTCCCTGTTCGGAACGGGGATGGACAGCGTACTCACTGTACCGCGCTGCGCGACGCTGGTTATATCGAGTTGGCCGTCAAGGGCCACCAGCTGCTCTCGAATACTAAACAGGCCGTACGACCGAGGTGCCTGCAGCACATCTTCGACGTCGAACCCGCAGCCCTTATCACTAACGACAACCCGCAGCCCCTGGTCAAACGCAGCGATACTCACGTGCGCCTGCGTGACGCCGGAATGCTTGCTAACATTGAATAGCAATTCTCGGACAGCTCGAAAGAGCAGATTGCTTACCTCGGCTGGCAGCGGCGTCACCGGTAGAGAGCCAATCACGACAACCTGCAACTGATGATGCTCTTCCATCCAACCTGCCAACCACTGCATGGCGGCTACAAACCCTGCTCCGTACAAAATAGGAGGAGCAAGCTCCATCGTGAGTGACCGTGTCACATCAAGAGCCTGCTCAAGAATCTCCACTATTAGTGCGCCTGCAGCGTTTATATCGGACCCGTATAAATGGCTTCCCAGCAACTCCGCCTTGAATTTCGCCGCTACCAGCAACTGCTGATGGTCGTCATGCAGAAGTTGGGCGATACGCTTTCGCTCGTCCTCCTCAGCCTGCGTAAGCTTATGGGCAAGTGCCCGATATTGAACGTTTCTTTGCAACAATTCGCTGTAGGCAATTTCCAACTCTTGCGTTCGTTGCAGTACCCGGTCCTCGAGCGACTTGTTGCTGTTAAGTAACGCGCCTTCCAGCTGCTTACGCTCAGAGATATCACGTATGAATGATTGTATATAGCGCTCTTCATCAAACACAAACGACGTCAGAGTGACTTCGGTGTCGATGAGCCTGCCGCCGCGTGCTTGACCGGTCCATTCGAAGATTTGAGGAATGCCTGAGAGTGAGGCTTCTACCTTTTCGAGAAATAGCTCAAGAGAGTCCTGTCCATTTGGCTGGGCCGGTGGAAAATAGTCAATCGTTGGATTAGACAATATTTCATCGCGCGTATGGCCTGTTAGCTGCAGTGCTCGGTCATTGCAATCAATGACCTGACCATCTTTCAATATCATTACTGCATCACCGGCATTTTCAAAGAGCCGGCGGTAGCGCTGCTCAGTCTCCTGCAGTGTTTTCTCCATTGCCTTGCGCTGAGTGATATCACGAATCAATGATTGCGTACAAAGCACTCCATCCTGCATAAATGTAGTCAAAGTGACTTCGGTTTCGACCACAGCGCCATCCAACCTATTCCCGCGCCATTCAAAGATCTGAGGAGTTCCAGACCTCGATTCTGCCACTTTTTCGACAAAATATTCTCTCGATGTCCTTCCATTGGGTTGTGTCGGTGCAGATAGGGCGTAGGAAGAAAGATTCATCAGTTGATCGCGCGAGACACCATAAAGTTCCAGCATCCGCTCGTTACAATCGACGACTCTCTCGCTCTGCATGATCAATATCCCATCACCGGCGCTGTCAAAGAGGTTGCGGTAGCGGTACTCACTCTCCATCAGTGATTGCTCCATCCGCTCGCGCTCGGTGATATCACGAATGATTGCTTGTATAAAGGTCGATTCGCCATGCTCAAAAGTACTCAGACTCACTTCTACGCTGAAGGGCGTACCATCAAGTTTTACATGGCTCCATGCAAAGGATTGCGGCTGTCCTGCGCGCACCGCCTTGAGCTTCTCTATGGAGTACGCGCGCGAATCCAATCCGTTGGGCTGTTTCGGTGGAAAAAAATCGAAGGCCGTACGAGATTCCATTTGGTCGGGCGATACCACGCCGAACATGTCCAGTGCCCGTTTGTTATAGTCTACAACGTTCTCACCTTGCAGTATGACGATGGCATCACCCGCATTCTCAAAGAGTCCTCGGTAGCGCTCCTCGCTTTCTTGCAGAGACCTCTGCATCGCTATTCGGCGCGTGATATCGGTTACTGTCGCCGCGAAACCTATCGTAGTGCCGCTCTCATCTCGAATAGCAAAGGGATTGACGATCACGGGGAAACGTTCACCATCCTTGTGCATGAAATTCAATTCAACGCTGTTGAATTCGCCGCTCAGGGTTTTTGCGAACGCGTCGCGGATATGTTCTCGCTCCTCCGGCGGCCAGTACAGATGCGCAGGGCCAGAGCCAATGAGCTCCTCCTGGGAATAACCGGTCATCTGACAGAAGGCGGGGTTCACATCGACATGAATACCATTCAAATCTACTACCGAGAAGCCATCGCGCATGTGTCGGAAACATAACTCCCTCACACTGCTGACAGCCACCGGTTGCTCCGAGATCAACGGGTACACCAGGCGATCATCGGGAGAAAAGGGGGAATCACCATCCGACTGTGTGTCGTCATTCATCAGGACAATACCCTATCGAAAAGACAAAGACTCTGCGAGGAAGTGGTGATCCGGATAGGAGTATATACCCTATCTGTCTGCGGTTATGCAGTAATCAGTAGGCTGGGCGAGGCATACTTGCATCAGGCGACGTTCAATCCCGTCTCGCTAGCGCCAGACACAGATGAGTTCACCAGTTCAATAAACTGTTGTTGGTGATAATCTGCATCGCCGAACAGATTATTGATAATCATCAAGCGTTTCACGTAAGAGCCAACCGGCAGTTCATCAGTCACACCCATGCCGCCGTGGAGCTGGATGGCCTCGCCACCGATCAAGCGTCCCGCGCGCCCGGTCATGACCTTCAGTGCAAGCAGGCTGCGCCGCGCGTCGGCACTATGCTCTTGCGCAGCACACACGGCCCGATACAGCAGCGACCTGACATTCTCGCAGGCCCCAAACATATCCACCATGCGGTGCTGCAGCGCCTGAAAGGTACCGATGGCTACACCAAACTGCTCTCGCGTCTTACAATACTCCAAAGTGCGGGCATTGAGGGTCTCCATGGCACCCAAAGCATTGGCACAAACGGCTAAACGGGCGGCGTCCACCACCTGCCCCATAAGCGTGTAGCCCTCACCTATCGTGCCGATGACCGCTTCGGCCACGACGTCCTTGAAGGTGATATTGGCCGCTTCGTGGCCGTCGGTCATCCGATACACCGTGCGCTGTATACCGGGGCTGGCGGCATCGACCAGCAACAGGGTGATCCCGCCCGCATCCGCCTGCTCTCCCGCGCTGCGCGCAGCCACGATCAACTTCTGCGCGGCACCGCCATTCAATACCACCGTCTTTTCGCCGTTCACCAGCCACTGCTTGCCCTGCTGATGGGCGCGAGTGGCCATGTCTGTCATCGCATAGCGACTCTGGCGCTCCAGATAGGCGAATGCGCCTTGTAACTCACCGGCAATAATGCGGGGTATGTACTCATCCTGCACGCTCGCACTGCCTCCGGCCTGTAACAGCCCGCCAAACAGCACGACGGTGGCCAGGTAGGGCTCGGCCACCAGACCACGACCAAACTCCTGCATGAGGACCATCGTATCGACCGGCCCACCGCCAAAACCACCCTGCTCCTCCGTAAACGGAATGGACAGCCAGCCCAGTTGCGCAAACTGATGCCAATGCTCCGTGCTGAACCCATGCTGATGCGCGACAACCGCATTGCGCTGGTCAAATGCGTAGTGCTCCGCGACAAAGCGCGCAATGCTGCCCTGTATCTGGCCCTGCTCTTCACTCAGATTGAAATTCATGCTCTCTCTCCTACAGGCCGAGTACGTATTTGGCCGTGATGTTTTTCTGCACCTCGTTGGAACCGCCGTAGATGGATGACGCGCGGCCCCGAAAATACATTTTTTGCGCGTAATCGGCAAAGTCGTGGCCCAATTGTGTGGCGCTTAGTTCGCCCTGCAGTGTGCCGCTGTAATAACCGGCCGCGTCCATCCGCAAGGTCTGGATAGTCTGCTGGATCTGCGTACCTTGCAGTTTCAGCAGTGAGGATTCTGGCCCCGGTGGCTTGCCCTCCTCGATCGCTGCCAGAGCGCGCAGTTCCGTATACTCCAGCGCCATCAATTCAATTTCCACATCCGTCAGGCGCCGCGCGAAAAAGGCGTCGTCCAGCAGCGCCTTGCCACCATTCACTTCCTGCCGGGCCAGGGCGCGCACTTCGCCCAGTGCGCGTTTGGAGTCGGCCACCTCGGCGATGGAAAGACGCTCATGCACAAGCAGGGACTTGGCGTAGGTCCAGCCCTTGCCTTCCTCACCGATGCGATTCTCAATGGGAACACGCACATTGTCGAAATAGACTTCATTGAGGTGGTGAAAGCTGTCGATGGTATTGATGGGGCGCACGGTCACACCGGGAGTGCGCATATCGATGAGCAGGAAAGTAATGCCCTCCTGTTTGCGCCCTGAGTTGTCAGTGCGCACCAGGCAAAAAATCCAGTCCGCGTACTGGGCATACGTGGTCCAGATTTTGCTGCCATTGATGATGTACTCGTCGCCGTCACGATCAGCGCGGGTTTTCAGTGAGGCCAGGTCGGAGCCGGCACCCGGTTCGGAATAACCCTGGCACCACCAGTCCTCACTTTTGAGGATGCGCGGCAGAAACTTCGCTTTCTGCGCCTCATCGCCGTAGGCAATGATGACCGAGGCGACCATTGTGACCCCGAACGCGACCGCTGCCGGAGCGCCCGCAGCGGCGCGCTCGGAGTCGTAAATGAACGACTGGGTAACACTCCAGTCGGTGCCCCCGTGCTCTACCGGCCAGTGCGGTGCGATCCACCCTTTGCGGTACAGGCGCCGCTGCCACTCCTCTACGCCTTCTTTCATGGTCGCCCTGTTATTGCAAGTTGCCGCAAGCTTCTCGTCCCAGGCCTCGTGCAAAAACTGGCGCACCTCGCCCTGGAAGGCCACATCCGCTTCGCTCAACCGTGTGTCCATTGCCTGTATCCTCGTAAATCGTTAGCTAGCTAAGTGGCCGCCGGCGACATCCAGCATCGTCGGTGCGTACCCCCTGTTATACGAAACAGCTTGCCTTCTGGATTATCCGGCGCGCTCTCCTGATATCGGTGCGCGCTCCGCCGCTGCGCCTGTGTGCGCACTAATCAGGTCAACAAAGCGCGCCAGCAGTGGCTGGGGCAAGTCATGTCCCATGCCATCAATCAGCTCCAGTTGTGCACCGCGCACGAGACCGGCGGTGTCGATGCCACCCGCCATTGGTACCAGGGGGTCTGCCTTACCGTGTATCACCAGCGTGGGCACCGTGACCTTCTGCAGGAGCGCAACTCGATCACCGCTAGCCATAATCGCAGCCATTTGCCGCGCGCCTCCTGCTGGATAGTAGGAGCGCTGGAGGCTGCGGGTCACTTTTTCACGCAGTACCTCATCCGTGGACTGGTAGGCCGGACTGCCAATCAATCGCCGGGTGCGCATGGAGTAGTCCAGGATCGCCTGGGGGTCCGCACTCGCCGGGCGGCGCAACATGTGCATCGCCACCTTGCGCCGCACACCGGGCAGTGACCTCCGCCCACTCGTAGACATGATTGAGGTGAGGGACAACACCCTGCCCGGAAATTGGCCTGCCACCAACTGGGCGATCATGCCACCCATCGACGCCCCCACGATATGCGCGGATCGAATCTCAAGAGCATCCAGCACACCGATGGCATCCTGCGCCATATCGTCCAAGCGGTACGGGACCTTCAGCGGCAAATTGAGGCGGGAGTAGGCGGCCAGCTTGAGCATGCCTGGCACACGTATGCCATCCATTTTCTGTGACAAGCCGATGTCGCGATTGTCGAAGCGAATGACACGGTAGCCACAGGCAGCCAGACCCCGGCAAAATTCCTCGGGCCAGGCGATCATCTGCGTGGCCAGGCCCATAATCAGCAAGATCACCGGACTTGGGTGATCCCCGAATTCATCGTAAGCCAGCTCCATACCATTGGCCCTGACGTACTGCACTGTCATAGTCATTGACTCAGCGGAAGCTTCGCAGGCGCTCGTTAATAATGCTGTCGGCCTCGGCCATGATATTGTCGATCAACTCCTGTACGCTCGGAATGTCGTGGATCAGACCGGCCACCATGCCGCAGGACCATGCCCCCGCGTCCATATCACCCTTTTGCATGATTCTGGGGTATACGCCCGCCACCTCTTCGATAATGTCCTCGAACTTCAGTGCAGCGCCCAACGCTTTTTCCTTCTCCAGCAGACGCTCTACTGCCGGATTGGTCAACACACGCTCCGTATTTCTTAGCGGACGCATAACCAAGCGGGTATCCAATTCACTGGCGTCTACAATCGCCTGCTTGACATTCTCGTGCACCGGCGCCTCGCGTGTGGCGATGAAGCGCGTTCCCATATTGATACCGTCAGCACCCAAGGCAAGCGCCGCTACGAGGCTGCGCCCATCGGCCATGCCGCCGGAGGCAACAAACGGAATGGACAATTCGTCGGCAGCCCGCGGCAACAAAATAAAGTTCGGGATATCGTCTTCACCAGGGTGGCCCCCGCATTCAAAACCATCGACCGACACCGCATCGCAGCCTATAGACTGTGCCTTCAACGCGTGCCGGACAGCAGTACATTTGTGTATGACCTTGATCCCGGCATCCTTCAACATGGGCAGCCACTGCGCCGGGTTATTGCCTGCGGTTTCAACCACCGTAATACCGGCGTCGATGATCACCTGAAAAAGACCCGGATAGTCGGGCGGCGTGAGCGTAGGGAGAAAAGTGATATTCACGCCGATAGGCTTGTCGGTCATGCTCTGGCAGCGTGCGATTTCTTTGGCCAGCTTTTCCGGCGTACCCTGGGTCAGGCCAGTGATAATACCGAGGCCGCCGGCGTTGGAAACGGCAGCAGCCAGTTCTGCCAGTCCGACAAAGTGCATGCCACCCTGGATGATGGGGTGTTGTATGCCAAGCAATTCTGTAATACGAGTTTTCATAGTTTTCCCGAGCTTTAATCATGGATGAAGGGGGTAAATTGACATTGTAACTGTCGATAGATAAATTACCACCCCCAAGAGATTCCTGACATAGTATTCGATTGCGTTATGCAGCAAATCAGTGACACAGACACAGCAGAGCAGCCCAACGGAAGTAATCAACCGTTCGTTGTGTCATGCGCCAATGAGAGCCCACAAGCGTTGCGCGAACGTTTTGCGCAGTGGGGTTATTTGTACATCAAGCAGTACGTCCCGGCGGCGCAATGTGAAAGCCTGTTAGACACGCTACTGCGCGAGGCTGCTGGGCACATCTGCCGCGACGGGATGAACCCGCCGCGCCTGCAGGGCCAGCCCTTTTTCGAGACCGATCCGGCGTGGGACGAGATCTATCCGAAAATTCAGTCGCTGGAAGCATTTCACAGTTTCTTTCACCAACGGCACGTCCTGAATCTCATGGAAACCGTTACCGGTACTGAGGCCTTTGTGTACCCCATGAAAATGGCGCGCATCTCGACGCCGGGCAAGATCGGATTTGAGACGCCGCCACATCAGGATGCCCACTCCCACCATGCTGGTCCTACCATGGCGGGCTTCTGGGTCGCACTGCACCCTGTCACGCAGGCTATGGGGCGCGTCAAGGTATTGCCTGGATCCCATACACGAGGCGTAAGGCCGGTCTTTCGCACGCAGGGTGTCGGCGGTGTGCAGTGCGAGATCTACGACGATGAAACCATCTGGCACGTCGGTAACTTCGATGTTGGCGACGTCCTGATCTTCCACTCCTGCGCGGTGCACAAAGCCGAACCCAATACCACCAGCGATACGGTGCGTATCAGCATCGATACCCGCTTTTGCGATCACGGTGCCCCGGTGTTTTCGACCAATTTGGAACCGCACCACGGCTGGCGTATCGAGGGGCTGGACTGGCCGTCAATTTACAGTGGCTGGCAAGACACGCAACACCAATACTATTGGCGCGACTATCCCAATCTGTTTTGAGGCATGCACTGGCGCGCAGCCAAGTGCCGCTGAATTTCGCGGGCGAATAGCCACAGCCGGTCCTGTCCCCACAAAGCCAGCAATTCCTTACCATTCTCATCCAACAGACGGAAACTCGGTACGCCCCACAGGCCCGCGCCGTACATCGCCATGCGATTGCTCTCCAGCAGCGCTTCCCAGCCCGACTGGCCCAGCAGCGACTGCGCCGTGCGCCAGTCCAGTCCGGCTTTCTCGACTGCTTTTTTGAGACCTTTGTCCTGATTAAGGTTGATACCTTCCGCGAAGGCGCACTGCAGGAATGCACTGATAAACTCGACACCCTTATCCTGGGCGCAGGCCCAGGGGTAGAGCGAGTAGGCGCGGCGGACAGGAGCGCCGATAGGATCGTAGAAGTTGCCAAACGGCACGCCCGCCGCGCGTGCTTCCCTCGCCGTGTCCCAAAAGATGTACATGCCCTTCTGGCGGGTCGCAGGAACGCCGCGCATGACCATCGGCAGTACCGGTCGTACGACAAGGTTTATGCCGGTGTCGCGGGCCAGCGCGACGGCACGGTCAAAGCTGATCGCCGTGTAAGGACTGCGCAGTGAGGGATAAATCTCCAAGGTCAGCTGGCCGCTATCCTTGAGTGGCCCCGCCTCAATGTGAGGTCGCGGCACCAGCCCCGGCGCATCGGGTTGCCGGTCGATTCCCAATTCAGCCAACCGTTGTTCCAGGTGGTAGAGCCGATCGACGCCCCAGTACCACTCGCCGCCGTAATAAAACATCGCGCCTGAGTAGTGTTTGAGTTCCTCGCGGCGCTTGTTACCTGCTGCAATACGCTCACTGATTCCGATGTCGGATACGCAACCGTGTTGCTCAGCCAGCCCTTTTAGCGCTGCCTCGTCATCGGCCCACAGCGCACGACTCACAGCTGCCACACGATCGATAAACCGGTCGCAATACTGGGCAGCCAAAATCGCGGAGGCTAACTGCAACAGGTCAGGGCGTAACTCGCCATCGTGCCGGGGACATTCCAGAGCGTACTGGGGTGCGACGTGCCAGGCGTCGTAGCGGGAAAGCTGCAATAAAAGCGAGGGTTCAGGGGCATTTTTTCCTAGCGGCCCACTAACCAGATGGCAGATGAGTTGTATCTCGTAGCGCGCGACCAGCGACTGCAGCACTTGGGCCGCGAGGTGGCTATAACCGTCTTCCACCTGGTGAAAGTACTCCACCACATGCGCTTTGCCAGCCTTGATCCGCTCTTTTTCAGTCCGGGCGCGTTGCCTGGCTAAACGCTGTGGCTGGCACAACACAGTCATCAACTTTGAGGTGGCCCAGCGCAATGCCGCGTTAGGGTCCATAGTGGCCGCGCCGCCCTGCTCCTCAAACTGTGCTGCCATCAGGCTTCGCTCCTGAAAGAATGACACCGGTCCTTACGTTATGCGGCGTCAGCTAACCGTTTTTGCGCCATCAGAAACAGCCTGCACATGACCAGCTCCAGTACGATCATCGGCGCTGCGAAGGCGGCCCCATGGAAATACCAGGCGACTATCCGAAAGACCGCCGCCGCACCCACTAATGCTGCCGGGGTATAAAGCAGTGTGGCGTTTCCCGTGTAAAGACCCCACAGAGCAAACCCGCCCGCCACAATAAAGAACGCCCCAAGATCACCGATCTGGCTGCTCGCGGCCGCGCCGTGGAGCATTTCCATACCAATCAGTGGCGCCGCTACTGCCGGCAGTAACAGCCAGCACACACCGATACCGAGCAACATGGCACCCAGCAGACCGGCCACAAGTTTGATGATTTTGTCCAGCATGGTCTCACTCCTAGCGTTGTACGATGGTAGCAGCACTTTCTCTAAATTTTTTGCTGGCTTCTTCGTCCTCCAGGATATTATCAATCTTCACCGGCACCTGGATACCCTGGCGCAGCCCCGGCCTTTCCTTCATGACAGCCAACCAGCGATCAAGATGATCAAGACCGTCGCGGGACACCCCTGACCATTTGTAGGTCCTGACCCAGCACCAGTTGGCAATATCGGCGATAGAATAATCATCCGCCAACCACTCGCTCTCCCCCAGGCGTCGGTCCAATACCTCGAACAGTCGGCGGCACTCGTTCTGGTAGCGATCGATCGCCGGTTGAATTTTCTCTGGAAAATAGCGATAGAACACATTGGCTTGGCCCATCATCGGTCCGATACCACCCATTTGAAACATAAGCCACTGCATGACCTGCGCTCGACGGGCCCTGTCAGTGGGCAGCAAGCGGCCGGCCTTTTCGGCAAGATAAATCATGATCGCTGCGGATTCAAACACCGCGAGATTATTTTCGGCGCGGTCTACGATGGCCGGAATGCGGCCATTGGGATTGATGGCGAGATAGACGTCACTGCGCTGCTCACCGGCAGACAGGTCCACCGCATGAACCTCATATGGCAGACCCAACTCTTCCAGCGTACAGGACGCTTTGTGCCCATTAGGTGTGGAGGCGGTATAGAGTTCTATCACGGGGAAATCCTCAGTTGGCGGTGCTGCTCACGCCGGGGAGATAATGCGGCACAAGAGCCGGGCTGTCATTCGGATGCTGCTCTTCTTATTCAATCCCTGCTGCTCGCGCAGTCGATTCCAATGCTCAAACGAGGCGACGGCATCGACCATTTCGCGCTCCTCCGGGGCCAGTGTCTTGAGTTCCGGCAACCAGTCGTCGAGATCTTTGCGCAATTGGCGCTGCAGACGAGTGTACTGCTCTCTCAGCACCGGGTAGCGCCACAATTGCGCCCTGGTGGTAAGCAGATGATTGCCTACCGCCTCATAGGCCAGAGCGCGCTGCTCCACCGCATGCAACAAGCGCTCCTCCAGGGACCCCGCGCGATCTCCGCCAGCAAAGAGTCCCTGATACTGCGCCCTGATTTTTGTATCGGCGGTCGCAAACAAACACTCCATATCAGTGAAATGCCTGAAGACCGAGCGAATACCGACACCGGCACGCTGTGAAACCTGCTGCGCGGTTGGCACGAGAACACCCTCTTCGACCAGTCCCAGCATGGCATCAATAATAGCCTGCCGACTGCGCTCACTGCGCAGTCGGCGTCCATCGGGCACTTCTTCTGATTGGTGTTTTGGCATTACTTCCGCAATCGTTGAGATGTTGCGCAAAACTTGCGTACGTGGAATTTTAATGACAGCATATATGCCATTTGTTTGCAAGCTGGAATTGGCGCGACGACCACAGACTGGCGTTGTCACACTGACCCTACAAAAATTATCACAGCAGGAATCACCACACCACAAAGCATCACAGCCAGATTCATAAATAAATAGAAGGAGCATCGCAACATGCATTACCACCTGGACAGTAATATCGCCATCGTGTCACTCGACGACGGTAAAGCCAACGTGGTCGGAAACGACTTTCTGAAGGCCCTAAACAGCGCACTCGATCGCGCGCAGGCGGATGGCGCCGGCGCCGTGATAGTACGCGGCCGCGAGGGACTATTTTCCGCCGGTTTTGATCTCGGGGAGTTCAAGAAGGGACCTGCAGAAGGCATGGCGATGGTGACCGAGGGCATGCAACTGCTCGTTCGCTTGTACAGTTTTCCGTTGCCCCTCGTCGTCGCCTGTACCGGACATGCGATCGCCATGGGCGCTTTTATCTGCATGGCCTGCGATACCCGCATCGGGACCCGGGGCAACTACAAGATCACTCTTCCCGAAACGGCCATAGGCATGGAACTGCCATCCGTTATGCTGCAGCTGACACATTCGCGGATACCCCCGCAGTACATCACCCGGGTGGCCATTCAGGCGGAAGTATTTGACCCGGATCAGGCGGTAGAAGTGGGACTGCTAGACGAAGTCGTAGAGGCATCGGAACTGGATGCCCGCGCTCTCGCGGTGGCAGAGAAACTGGCGCAGTTACCGCCAAAATCCTATATGGCCAACAAGCTGCTGGCGCGCAAGGGGACTCTTAACGCGATGACCGAGAGCCTCAAAGCGCTACTGGTTTAGCGATTGTGCCGTTACGTGACGTGACGCGACGCGGGGGGCTGCCCCTCAACCAGCTCCAGTTGCCCCGCCCGGCGCTCCACCCAGTGGCGGAGTTTGACATTCAGCGCCGCACGGCCGCCCACGCTATCCAGCATTCGGTCAGCAGCGCCCTTGTCGCGGGGGTCAAGCGACTGGTAATGCGCCCAGGATCGTTGAAACAACCATTGTGAATAGCTGCTGATGCAGCGTTCTCCCGCAGCGAACCCGGTGGTGAAGGGGTGCATCCCCAAAAAACGCGGAATACTGCCACCCGGATTCGCCTCCAGCCAGAGGCTGTTGTGCTCAATGGCATCCAGTACATCCGGCAACTGATCCTTACACAGTGTCCTCAAAATCGGCAGCAGCGTGGGGGGAATGGCATCATCCGCCAGGAACTCGCCCGACAGGGGCTGCGGCTGGTTCATGCGCTCCACCCAGGCACACACATGTGGCGCGCGCTCCTGCATCAGTGCCCTGGGCACCGGATCCCGACCCAGATGGGCGTAGAGTGGGCCCATAAAACCGAAGTCGCCGATACTGGGCCGCGACCCCAACAAAAAGTCGAACCGGGCAAAGTGTTGATCCAACTGCTCCAGGAACTCAAGGTACGACGCTTCAATGCCAGGAATGGTTTCCGCGGTAATCCCCAGCGCCGGGACTACCCCACTAAAACCCCTGGAGGTGCGCTCGCCAATAGCGATCTGCTCCTGGTAACTGGCCTCGGGCGCGCTCAACTTGCCAAACTCGGACATAATGAAATCACGCTGCTGCTCGATGACGCTCCAGCGGTAGTGCATGGCCGGGATGATGAGCCACTCATCGCCATACAGTTCCAACAGCAATGCTACGAGGCGTTGCACCGGCGTTGCGGGATAGACCGATGCCAGCGGGTGGCGCGCTTCTAGAAAATCAATGATCTCGGTGGTGTCCTGCACGTACTCGCCGGCCGCTGTTTCCAGCACCGGAATAATGGGCGCGCCGATATTGGGCAGAATGACATTCAAATACACATCGCGAGTGGCGGTTCGCTCCTCCCAATGCAGCCCCTTGAACCGCATATAGGCCCGCGCTTTACCCGTAAACAGCGAGTGATCGCCACCATACACTATATAGTCAGCCGCCATGGTTAAGTGCCTATCCTCAGTTCGGATTGCCGTTTCAACGAATCACGCCACATCTATTGGCATACAGTGTGTCACTAATGAGTGTGTGAATCAAACCGCCGCCGGCGCCAGTCCGGTGGCGGCGCGGAGCATAGTTTTGCCCTGCGCTATGTCCTATACTGTCGTGGCAGCTTTAGCGCTATATCACTTGTAGATGTGCACGATTCACAAAAATAGAACTCCGGCCCAAGGCCCGATGAACTTTATGCTATATGTAGACTCCATAGTCCCGTATTTGAACCCACCGCGTACAGCGCTAGGTTAATCCATGGCGATCCCAGCAGGTAAGTGTATTTTGAATCGATTACAGTCTATCAAGGCAGCCAGCCTCGTTGGTTTTACTGCGACGATGTTGTCGCTCCTGTCACTACCTGCCTGGAGCCTCATTGAATACACCGAGGCTGAGCGCGATACCATCATGGAGATGATCGAACAGCTGCAGGAGCGCCATTACGCAGGACTCGCGTATGGTGATGAGCTCTCATCGCAACACCTGGACAACTATATCGACAGCCTGGATAGCAGCAAAATGTTCTTCACGGCTGCCGATATCGCACATTTCGACCAGTATCGCTCAGTGATGGATGATCAACTGCAGCAGGGGAAACTGGACGCCGGTTTCACTATCTTTAACCGGTATCACCAGCGACTGCAGGATCGCTTGGGGCAATTAATCAAGACCTTGCCGGCAGACGTGGCCGCCATAGACTTTGGCGTGGACGAGAACCTGCCGCTGGACATGAAAGACCTCCAGTGGGCCAAGGACGATGCTGAGCTCGATGACCGCTGGCGCAAGCAGCTGAAGAACCAGGTACTGAGCCTGAAACTGGCTGACAAAGCCCAGGACGAAATCGTCCCCACGCTCGAAAAACGCTACGCCAGCCAACTCAACAGCGTAAAGCAATACAACAGTCAGGATGTGTTCCAGATTTATGCGAATGCCCTGACCGAATTGTACGATCCGCATACCAACTATTTGTCCCCGCGCAACTCGGAGAACTTCAACATCAACATGAGCCTGTCGCTGGAGGGTATCGGCGCGGTGCTGCAGATGGACGATGAATATACCAAGGTATCCAGCCTGGTCGCCAAGGGTCCCGCCGACAAGCAGGGCGAATTGCAACCCGCCGATCGCATTGTGGCAGTGGGCCAAGGTGCAGACGGCCAGCTCGAAGACGTGATCGGCTGGCGCCTGGACGAGGTCGTCGAACTGATCCGTGGCCCCAAGGATACTACCGTGCGTCTTGAGGTAATGCCGGCCAAGTCTAAATCCGCCGATGAGCGCAAGACCATCACCATCGTCAGAAGCAAAGTAAAACTGGAAGAGCAGTCCGCGCAAAAGAAGATACTGGAAATTCCCAGTGGCGACAAAACGATCAAGGTTGGCGTTATTGATATCCCCGCGTTCTATATCGACTTCGATGCCATGCGCCGCGGCGATAAAGAGTACAAGAGCACGACCCGCGATGTGAAAATCCTGCTGCAGGAACTACAAAGCGAAGGAGTGGACGGGGTCATTATTGACCTGCGTAACAATGGCGGCGGTTCGCTGCAGGAAGCGAATGAGCTGACGGGGCTGTTTATCGAATACGGGCCTACCGTGCAGATTCGCCACTCCTCGCGCCGGGTGTGGCGCGACGGCAAGCGCCTGAAGAGTCCCTATTACGAGGGCCCACTGGTGGTAATGGTAAATCGCCTGAGCGCTTCTGCCTCGGAAATTTTTGCCGGCGCGATACAGGACTACCAGCGCGGCATTATTGTCGGTGATCGCTCGTTTGGCAAAGGTACGGTGCAAACGCTTATTCCCCTTACCGAGGGGCAACTGAAAATCACCGAGAGCAAGTTTTATCGCATCTCCGGCGAAAGCACCCAGCATCGAGGCGTAGTGCCGGACGTCGAGTTCCCCTCTATCTATGACACCGAAGAGATAGGCGAAAGCGCTCTGGATCATGCCCTGAACTGGGACCAGATCAGCCCTATCCGCCACAGCAATTACGGTGATTTGTCCGCTGTGGTACCTTCTATCCAGACGCACTTCCGGGAGCGCAGCGCGACTAACCCCGATTTCATTTTTCTGGAAGACCAGGTAGAACTGGCCGAGGAAACCCGCAAAATTACTGACCTGCCACTGAATGAAAAGGCTCGCATCGCACTGCGCGACAGCCAGGAACAAAAAGCACTGAACATCGAGAACAAGCGGCGCAAGGCCCTAGGTGAAGAGTTGTTGACGTCGCTAGAGCACGATGATGAGGAAACCGATGGGCTAAACCCGGACGCGGACGTGGAGGCAGAGGAAGAAGCCGACATTGATGCTGAAGACGCCGACGAGGACGTCCTCTTACTGGAGGCTGGACGCGTGCTGGTAGATGTCCTGTTGCTAAAACCGCAGAGCTTTGCCGTGCATGACGACGAGGCGCTGGCGCATTAACCGTCGGCCTGGCCAAACCAGGACAGACTCTCGTGCAGGCGCACCACATCGCCGACAATAATCAACGTAGGCCCCTTGGGCTGCGCGCGAGCCACCACGTCAGCCATGGTTGCCAGAGTACCTAATAGTACGCGCTGCTCCAGTTGTGTACCCCGCTCTACCAGTGCTACCGGTGTATCGGGCGACCGGCCATGCGCCTGTAGCTGCTCACAGATGACCGGCAATCCCAGCAGACCCATGTAGAACACCAGCGTCTCGCTGGTTGACTGAAACGAACTCCAGTCGTGCTCCACGGAATCTCCTTTGAGGTATCCCGCCACAAAGCGCACTGATTGGGCATAGTCCCGATGGGTGAGCGGAATCCCTGCATAGCAGGCCGCGCCATTGGCAGCGGTGATACCCGGAACCACCTGAAATGGAATACCGTGTTTGGCCAGCAGTTCAATCTCCTCCCCGCCCCGTCCGAAGACAAAGGGGTCGCCGCCTTTAAGGCGGACCACGCGCTTACCCTGCAAGGCAAGGTCCAGCAGTAACTGATTAATTTCAGTCTGTGGCAGAGTGTGGTCGGAGCGGCGCTTGCCCACATAGATGCGCTGCGCGTCACGCCTGGCAAGATCAACAATGGCTGGCGACACCAGCCGGTCGTAGAGGACGACATCAGCGCTCTGCAGCAACCGAGCGGCCTTGAAGGTCAGCAAGTCTGGATCACCGGGCCCGGCGCCAACGAGATAGACCTCTCCGGCGCGCAGTGCACTGGTATCTTGCAGGCGCTCACGCAGCTGTTGCTCCGCCTGCGCGTCCCTGCCGGCTAGTACCTGCTCGGCTACCGTGCCCTCCAGCACCTGCTCCCAGAACAGTCGACGCGCGCTGTCCTGTGGGATGTGGTCTTTCACCAGTTGGCGAAAGCGTCCGGCAAATGCCGCCAGGCGCCCATAGGCGGCAGGCACCAGCGCTTCGATTTGCCGGCGCAGGATTCTCGCCAATACGGGACTACGACCACTACTGCTGATCGCTATCAACAACGGGTTGCGATCAACGATAGAGGGAAAGATGAAGGTGCAAAGGTCCGGGGTATCGACCACATTGACCAGCATCGATAGCGCTGTGGCATCGCGAAAGATCTGCTCGTTGGTTGCTCTATCCGGCGTCGCCGCCACCACCAGCGTCCTGCCGTGGAGATCGACCTCGCGGTAGCGCGCCTGCTGCCAGACACCGCCGTGCTCCGCCAGTAGCGACTCGAGCTCTGTCGAGATAGTGGGCGATACCACGGTCAGGTTGGCACCGGCGCGCACCAGTAAACGCGCCTTGCGGGTCGCCACTGTGCCGCCGCCCACCAACACTACCGGAGCATCGATGAGTTTCAGGCAGACCGGGAGAAATTCCAAATGCTATACCCCTAGCTCGCTCACACCACCCATATAGGGCTGTAGTACCGGGGGAACGGCGATACTCCCGTCCGCGCGCTGATAATTTTCCATGATGGCGACCAGGGTGCGCCCCACCGCCAAACCGGAGCCGTTTACGGTGTGCAACAGCTCCGGCTTGCCGGTAGCCGGATTGCGCCAGCGCGCCTGCATGCGGCGCGCCTGATAGTCACCGAAACTACTGCAGGAGGAAATCTCGCGGTAGGTATCCTGGGCTGGAAGCCATACTTCCAGGTCATACGTCTTTCTGGCGCTAGCGCCAAGGTCGCCAGCACAGAGCACAACCTTGCGGTAGGGCAATTCCAGCAATTGCAGAATCTTCTCCGCGTGTTCGGTCAGCTGTTCGAGCGCCGCAGTGGACTGCTGTGCGCGCACCAGTTGCACCAGCTCGACTTTCTCGAACTGATGCTGGCGAATTAATCCCCGCGTGTCGCGGCCATAACTGCCTGCTTCACTGCGAAAACAGGGCGTATGGCAGGCAAACCGCAGACCGTCCTCACCCAGTTCGGCGTCTTCAAATATCCTGCCTCTGGCGATATTGGTCACCGGCACTTCGGCCGTGGGAATCAGGTACAGCTCCTGCTCAGCGTGCAGCTTGAACAGGTCCTCTGCAAACTTGGGCAGTTGCCCAGTACCCAGCAGTGACTCCCGGTTGACGATGTAAGGTACGTATACCTCCAGGTACCCGTGTTCCTGGATATGCACATTGAGCATGAACTGGACAAGCGCACGGTGCAGCCTGGCCAGGTTACCGTACATGACGGAAAAGCGAGACCCGGTTATTTTGACCGCCGTGGCGCCGTCCAGTAGTTGCAGACCTTCACCCAGTGCCACGTGGTCTTTCACCTGGAATTCAAACGTCATCGGCGCGCCCCAGCGCAGCAGTTCCAGGTTATCTGCTTCACTGCGTCCTGCTGGCACGTCCTCGGCGGGAATATTGGGTGTACCCAGCAGCAGCTCTTCCAGCTCAACCTGGACCTGCCTGGCCTGCTCGGTCAGTGTGTCAAGTTGAGCCGCGATTTTCTCCAACGTTTCGTTCACCTGTGCCTTGGCGTCATCCACGCTTATGCCCTGGCCAACCAGCGTACCAATCCGCTTGGACGCACTCTTGCGCTCGGCCAACAAATTTTGGCTGTCTATGTCAGCCTGTTTGCGCCGCGCGTCCAGTGCATTGAAATGCGCCACATCGAAGGAGAACCCGCGTGCAGCGAGTGCGGTGGCAATGCCTTGGGGGTCCTGCCTGACCACCTTGATATCTAACATCCTGCTGTTCCTGTGACAAGATTCTAAAAAATGCGGGCACTATGCCAGTCGCCCACTTATACCAGTATCCGGGTCAAATGCATGGCAAGGCCTGCCATCACTACACAGAGGATGGCACTGCCGAACATATACGCCATAGCGTGAACGAAGTCGCCAGACTCGAATAGGGTAATCGTCTCCAGCGAGAAGGTCGAGAAGGTCGTAAATGCCCCCAGGAAACCGACCATTAATACACCGCGCCAATCGGGATGGAAAGACTGTCGCTCCACCAATATCACGTAGAGGATACCGATGGTGAAGGACCCCAGCATATTCACCAGCAGGGTACCCATGGGCCATTTCCCTTCCCACATTCCATGCACCCAGTTCGCTAACAAATAGCGCGATACGGTGCCGGAGGCTCCTCCTAGCGCGATGAATAAAATGTATTTCATGATGGCGAGGCCAGCTCAATCGTAGCGACGTAGTGTACTGGTTTTGTCACGTTCTCGCAGGTACCTGAGCTTTTCCTGAATCTTCTGCTCCAGTCCCCGCGCCACCGGAAAATAATACTGGCGATCCCGCAGCGCTTCGGGAAAATAATTCTCGCCGGCCGCGTAGGCGTCGGTTTCGTCGTGCGCGTAACGGTAGTCAGCGCCGTGTTCCATATCTTTCATTAACGCGGTCGGCGCATTGCGCAGGTGCAGCGGTACTTCTGCCGTACCGCCCTGTTCCACGTCGGCTCGGGCGGCCTTGTATGCAGTGTAGACGGCATTACTCTTGGCGGCGCAGGCGAGGTAGACAATCGCCTGGGCAATGGCCAGCTCACCTTCGGGACTGCCCAGCCTCTCCTGCACCTGCCAGGCTTCCAGCGCCAGCGTAAGCGCGCGCGGATCGGCATTACCGATATCTTCGCTGGCCATGCGCACGACCCGGCGCGCGATGTACAGAGGATCACAACCACCATCCAGCATACGGCACAGCCAGTAGAGAGCCGCATCGGGAGAACTGCCGCGCACGGCCTTGTGCAGTGCACTGATCTGGTCATAGAACAGATCGCCACCCTTATCAAAACGCCGCAACGATGCCTGCAGTACCTCCTCCAGCGTGTTGGCAGTGATCCTGCCCTCCTCCGCCAGGTCCGCTGTCAGCTCCAACAGATTCAGCGCCCGGCGCGCGTCTCCATCGGCCTGAGCCGCAATCATTGCCAGGCAACCCTCATCTGCCGTCACCCCATCGGGCGTCACCCCATTGGCCAGTGTCGCCATGCCACGTTCCAACACCGCTTCGATTTCGGCGGACTCAAGGGGGCGCAACTTATACACGCGTGCACGAGATAACAGTGCGTTGTTCAATTCAAAGGACGGATTTTCCGTGGTGGCGCCAATAAAGATAACGGTGCCGTCTTCCACATACGGCAGGAATGCGTCCTGCTGGGATTTGTTAAAGCGATGGACCTCATCGACAAACAATACCGTATCGCGACCCTGGATCTTGTGCTGCCTGGCCTGGGCCACAGCCTCGCGTATGTCCTTGACGCCGCTGAGCACGGCGGATAACTGCAGGAAGTGCGCATTGGCGTGACCTGCAGCAATTCTGGCCAGCGTCGTTTTGCCAACACCCGGGGGGCCCCAGAAAATCATCGAGTGCAATTGGCCACTGTCGATGGCTTGCCGTAATGGTTTGCCAACCGCGAGCACATGACCCTGCCCGGCAAAATCGGCCAGGGTACGCGGACGTAAGCGCGCGGCTAGCGGCTGGTAGCCTTGGCCTACAGCCTCCGCCGCTGATGAAGAACTGATATTTGGTGCCGTGAACAGGTCACTCGTCATAGTAGAAGAGGTCAGCTCCCGCCGGTGGCGTGAACGCAAAATCAGCGCTACTCAGTTTCGTCTTACTATTAAGGTCGGCAAACTTAATCACCACGCTCTGGTCCAGGTTGTCCTGGATGTCCATCCCCGTAAGCTGTGCTTTGTCGAGGTACAGGGTGAGCTGTTTAAATCCTACATCGGTCGACAGCGGTGTGAGCAAGAATGTGCCCGCCGCCTGTTGTACCACCTGGAATTTCTCGCGCAGTGCCGCTTCGTCCCCGCCGAGGATTTGTAACGGTGTCATCTCGGCATCACTGGTGACGGGGCGGCGGGTGACCGTTTCAAGATCACGATCGTAATGCCAGATAAACTCCGGGCCGGCAATGATCAACTGCTGATCCGGGCTGAGTATTTCCCACGCGAAATAGCCCGGGCGCAGCAGACGAAACGTACCGCTGGACTCGGCCAACAGCAGATTGTCCTGCCCATACTGTTGTTGTACAAAGCTGCCCTGCAGGTGCTTGATGGGAGCCAGGGCTACCAGCAAATCATTGACGTCACTCTCGGTCTGGGCGAAAGCGAGCAGTGGCGCGAGACCCAGGCACAGGGTGAGCAGTATTTTTTTCATAGGGTTTCCGGTTGTCCGCTTATGCTTCGCGCGGTGGTGGAGCAAGAACTTCGCGCTGGCCGTTGGTGCCCATATCGGAGACCACGCCCGCCATTTCCATCGCCTCGATCAGGCGCGCTGCGCGATTATAGCCAATACGCAGCTTGCGCTGTACCGAAGAAATCGACGCGCGGCGACTCTGTGTCACGTAATACACAGCCTCATCGTAAAGGGCGTCGCTTTCATCGTCCTGATCCGCTGCTGCTTCGGACAACTCCCCGGGCGTGACCGGGGTATTGCTGCCCTCGTCGAGTAGGCCATTGATGTAAAGGGGGGCGCCGCGGCGCTTCCAGTCGGCGACGACGCGATGCACCTCCTCGTCACTGCAAAAAGCGCCGTGCACGCGGGTTGGCACACCGCTGCCCGGGGGCAGGTACAGCATATCCCCGTGGCCCAGCAGTTGCTCCGCCCCGCCCTGATCGAGGATAGTGCGCGAATCAATCTTGGAAGACACCTGAAAGGCAATGCGGGTCGGCACATTGGCCTTGATCAGGCCGGTGATCACATCCACCGAGGGGCGTTGCGTCGCGAGTATCAGGTGGATACCTGCGGCTCGCGCCTTCTGGGCAATACGCGCGATCAGTTGCTCGACCTTTTTGCCGACGACCATAATCATGTCGGCAAACTCGTCGATCACCACCACAATGTTGGGTAGCTTCTCCAGCGGCGGGGCGGTCTGTTCCTCGTCGGTAGCCGCAAACCTGGGATCGGGTTTCCACACCGGGTCAGTGAGCGGTACTCCGGCCTTTTGTGCGTCCTCGATTTTGCGATTGTAGCCGGACAGATTGCGCACGCCCAGCGCGGCCATCAGCTTGTAGCGCCGTTCCATCTCCGCCACGCACCAGCGCAGGCCGTTGGCTGCGTCTTTCATATCGGTGATTACCGGCGTCAGCAAGTGCGGGATACCGTCGTATACGGACAGCTCCAGCATCTTGGGATCCACCAGGATCAACCGCACATCGGCTGGCCCGGACTTGAACAGCAGGCTCAACAGCATGGAGTTGACCCCAACGGATTTACCGGAACCCGTCGTACCGGCAACCAACAAGTGGGGCATCTTCGTCAGATCGGCCACCACCGGCTGGCCTGAGATATCGTGACCCAGTGCAAGAGTCAGCGGTGATTTGGATTGTTCAAAGGCCTTGGAGGACAGGACTTCCCGGAAGTTGACGATTTCTCTATCTTCATTGGGGATTTCGATACCGACGACCGATTTACCGGGAATAACTTCCACCACCCTGACACTAATCACAGCCAGGGAGCGCGCCAGATCCTTGGCCAGGTTGGAGATGCGCGACACTTTGACGCCCGCCGCAGGCTGAATTTCAAAACGGGTGACTACCGGACCGGGGTAGACTGCCACCACCTCCGCCGTCACGCCAAAATCCAGCAGTTTCAGTTCCAGTAATTTCGACAGACCTTCCAGTGCCTCCTTCGAGTAGCCTCTGGAAGGATCCTTCACCATCTCATCGAGCAGCTCCAGATGCGGCAGATCACCCGTCGCGGGCGCCTCAAACAGGGTCTGTTGCCGCTCCCGGTCGATCCGATCGCTTTTCTCTATCGGCGTGTGCAGGGATTTAATCTTGGGTGGCTGGCGCTTCCTGGCCTTTTCTACGTGCTCGGTGATGACCAACTTGCGCGCCTCTACGGCCCTTTCGCGTTTGCGGGTGTCGCGAAATTCCGCTATGCCGCGAACCGATCGCACCCGACTGATGTGGAACGTCGCGATACTCCACGCCCCGACCTTTTCCAACAACGTCAACCAGCTGAGATCGGTGAATATCGTCATCCCGAACAGGAAAATGGCCAGCAAAATCAACCGCCCCCCCACCGCGCTGAACGCGCCGGTAAAGCCGCTACTGATCGCCTGCCCCAGAATACCCCCGGTACCCTGGGGTAGTGCAGACCCACCCGCGTCATTCATCGCCGCCAGCGCAGTACCCGCGATCATGACCAACACCAGGCCCAGGGCCCGGATGCCGAACGTGGTCCAGTCGAAGGCTTTCTGCTGATGCCGCTGCAGCAGCAGAACCAGTGCCCGGTAGGCCAATAACAGGGGGAACAAATACGCGGCGTAGCCCACCAGCGAGAAAAACACATCCGCTAGCCAGGCGCCGGTAGGTCCGCCCAGATTGTGTATAGGAGCTCCACTGCCCGTTGCCGACCAGCCGGGATCACGTGCACTGTAGGTCAGCAAGGCCATCAGCAGGTACAGGCATACCGCCGTCACACCAATAAATGCGCCCTCGCGCAAGCGTGAGCCTAGAAAGCGATCTGCGTTGGTACTTTCAGCCACGAGTTTGCTCATCCTTGCGGGTGGTGCACAGTGTAAAATTGCCCAGCCAAGCCGCCACTATCGGGGTCATAGCAAGAAGTAATTGTGAACTCATTTATTTTTTATTTCAAAGGCTTATGGGATTGATTTAAAGTGACCCTGCTCTTTGTGGGGAGCGGGCCTTTAAAGTACCATAGTCCGCCTCAATACAGAACGCATTGGCCGGCCCCCGGCCCACTATTGTTTGGCCACAGTAAGCAGGAAGCAAGTTTATGAGTGATGTTAAGCACCACCGCCTTATTATCCTGGGCAGCGGCCCCGCCGGCTATACCGCCGCCGTGTATGCCGCTCGTGCCAACCTCAAACCGGTGGTCATCACCGGCATTCAGCAAGGGGGGCAACTGACCACTACGACCGAGGTGGAAAACTGGCCGGGGGGACCCGCCGACCTGCAGGGCCCGCAATTGATGCAGCAGATGCAGGAGCACGTAGAGCGGTTTGACGCACAGGTGGTGTTTGATCATATCGAGAAGGTAGACCTCAGCGCGCGCCCCTTCCTACTCACCGGCTCATCGAACTATAGCTGTGATACCCTCATTATTGCCACTGGCGCGTCTGCGCAATATCTGGGCCTGCCCAGCGAAGAGGCGTTTGCTGGCAAGGGTGTTAGCGCCTGCGCTACCTGTGATGGTTTTTTCTATCGCAACAAGAAAGTGGCGGTTATCGGTGGCGGCAACACGGCAGTAGAAGAGGCCCTGTATCTTGCCAATATCGCGTCCGAGGTGGTGTTGGTTCATCGACGCGACAAGTTGCGCTCAGAGAAAGTGCTGCAGGACCGACTCTTCGCCCGGGAACAAGCCGGCAAGGTCAAGATCCTGTGGAATCACACCCTGGAGGAAATCGTGGGTGACAGTAGTGGTGTCACAGGTATGCGCGTGAAAGACTTGAAAGATGCAAGCGTCAACGTAGTGGATCTTGACGGGGTCTTTATCGCCATTGGCCACAAACCCAATACCGAGATCTTTGCCGGACAACTGCAGATGAAGGACGGCTACCTGACCATTCACAGCGGTACTCACGGCAATGCGACCGCCACCAGCGTGCCGGGTGTATTCGCCGCAGGAGACGTGGCGGACCATGTCTATCGACAAGCCGTCACCTCCGCAGGATTTGGCTGTATGGCGGCGCTGGATGCGGAGAAATACCTCGACGCCCTCTGAGTCGTCACTGACATGCGCCGCGTTCCGAACCTGGACAGCGATACCGACTTTCCATCTTCCGATGAAGCGCTGGATTACCCTAATGGGTTGTTGGCCGCCGGTGGAGGGCTCTCTGTAGAGCGCCTCCTGAGCGCATATCACCGCGGCTTCTTTCCCTGGTATCAAGCTCCAGATCCAATATTGTGGTGGACTCCCGATCCGCGCTCGGTGCTATTTCCCGATGCCTTGCATGTCTCGCGCTCTCTGCGCAAAACCCTCAGATCGAACGTCTTTCACCTGGCCGTAGACAGGCAATTCATCCAGGTCATGCGCGAGTGCGCAGGGCCGCGTCGGGAGGGGGTCGGAACATGGATAGATGAGGACCTGGTGGCCGCCTATGGACGACTGCATACACTGGGTTTTGCACACTCGGTAGAGGTAATGGATGCAGCAGGGACCCTGCTGGGAGGCCTGTACGGCGTGTCACTGGGGCGAGTGTTCTTCGGTGAATCGATGTTCAGTCGCGCAACTGACGCCTCCAAGGTGGCCTTGGTAGCGCTGGTCAACATTCTGCACCGTGGCGACTTCCAACTGATCGATTGTCAGGTAGAGAACGAACATCTGAACTCGCTGGGGGCGCGCAATATCAGCAGGCTGGACTTCGAGCAGCGTCTTGCGCACACTATAAATGTTGAAACTGATGACGCTATTTGGCACCTGCCTGCCACTTGTGGAGACTTGCTGTGACTTCATCCCTGCGGGATCTCAAGGTATACACTACCTACCCCCACAGCTGCAGCTACCTGCGCGATCAGGAGGCGACCACGTTGTTTGTCGACCCGCGTCAGCCGGTAGATCAAAAACTGTACAGCAAGCTTTCAGTGTTGGGTTTTCGCCGCAGCGGAAACCATATTTATAGACCGCACTGCACCCATTGCAATGCCTGTACGCCCGCCCGCGTGCCGATCGAGGGGTTTACGCCCACGCGGAGGCAAAAGCGCATCTGGCAGCGCAACCAGGACCTGAGGGTGATCAGCACCGATGATATTAGCGATGACTTGGCGTTTGACCTCTACCACCGCTACATCAGCCAGCGCCATGCCGATGGGGACATGTATCCTCCCGATCGTGAGCAGTACCAGACTTTTCTGAACAGCGTGTGGGACTGTACCCGCTATTTCCGCTTCTACGACAAGGCCCGCCTGATAGGCGTGGCCGTGGTGGATAGACTCGAGGATGGTCTCTCAGCCATTTACACTTTTTTCGATCCAGAGGCAGATAAGCGCAGCCTCGGCACCTATGCCATTTTGTGGGAGGTCGAACAGGCCCGCGAAATGAGCCTGGACTATCTCTACCTCGGCTACTGGATTCGCGACTGCCAGAAAATGTCGTATAAAGCTGATTTTCGACCGCTGCAGGTTTACGTCAACAGCCGCTGGACAACGCTGATTTAAACTCCCCATCGCAGATGCGCGGCCACTGCACCAATGTGGGGTTTGCCCATATTAGGCTAGCGCTGACGCTGAGATTCAGGCAAACTGCGCCCTCTTTTTAACCAGAGAACGCCGCCTGATGGCAAAAGAAGACCAAATTGAAATGGAAGGCGAGGTGATTGACACCCTGCCCAACACCACGTTCAAGGTGCAGTTGGAAAACGGTCACGTAGTGACCGCGCATATTTCCGGAAAGATGCGCAAGAACTACATCCGCATCCTGACCGGTGACAAAGTCCGGGTTGAGCTGACCCCTTACGATCTGTCTAAAGGCCGCATTACCTACCGCGAACGGTAGCTCAGGCTCAGCTCTTCTGGAGCTCAGCCTCCTCCTCTTCTACCGTCACTTCCAGTTTGTTTTCTGCCACATTGAGGCGCACCAGCGCCGTGCCACCGGACTGTGACAGCGACCCGAACAACACCAGCTCGGCCAATGGTTTCTTGATGTATTCCTGAATGACTCGCTCCATGGGACGTGCTCCCATGTGAATGTCATAGCCCTTCTCCACCAGCCACACGCGCGCGTCTTCATCGACATCGAGGGTCACCCGCTTCTCATCCAGCTGGCACTGCAGTTCCGTGAGGAACTTGTCGACCACCGTTAGTATCACGTCTTCGGCCAGCGGCAGGAATTGCACCACACTGTCGAGTCGGTTGCGAAACTCCGGGGTGAACATGCGGTTGATGGCTTCCATACCGTCAGAACTGTGATCCTGGCTGGTAAAGCCGATGGTGCGGCGACTGATACTCTCCGCCCCCGCGTTGGTGGTCATGACCAGGATGACGTGGCGAAAGTCGGCCTTGCGTCCGTTATTGTCCGTCAGGGTACCGTGGTCCATCACCTGCAGTAGCAGATTAAACACATCCGGGTGCGCTTTCTCGATCTCATCAAGCAACACCACCGCATGCGGGTGCTGCGTGACGGCGTCTGTCAGCAGGCCGCCCTGATCAAAACCCACATAACCGGGGGGCGCACCAATCAGGCGCGAGACTGTATGCCGTTCCATATACTCAGACATATCGAAGCGGATGAGCTCCAGCCCCAACAAGCGCGCCAATTGCCGCGTGACTTCGGTCTTGCCAACGCCGGTGGGCCCGGCCAGCAGGAAGGACCCAATGGGTTTTTCGCCACCGCGCAAACCCGCGCGCGCCAGCTTGATGGAAGTGGCCAGACTGCTGATCGCCTGGTCCTGTCCAAACACCACCATTTGCAGATTACTCTCGAGCTTCTGCAGCGTTTCTTTGTCATTGCTACTGACAGCTTTAGGCGGTATGCGGGCTATCTTGGCGATCACTGCCTCAATGTCGCTCACACCGATCACCTTTTTACGTTTAGATGCGGGCAGCAATTGCTGGTAAGCCCCCGCTTCATCAATCACATCGATGGCTTTGTCGGGCAAGAACCGGTCCGTGATGTAACGATCAGAAAGATCTGTTGCGACACGCAGGGCCCGGTCGGTGTAGCGCAGGCCGTGGTGTTCCTCAAAGCGTGACTTCAAGCCCTTGAGTATTTTGTAGGCGTCGTCAGGGCTCGGCTCCATCACGTCGATTTTCTGAAAGCGTCGGCTGAGCGCCTTGTCCTTGTCGAATATCCCGCGATACTCCTGAAAAGTCGTTGAACCGATGCAGCGCAGTTTGCCCGAACTGAGCAGCGGCTTGAGCAAGTTACTGGCGTCCATGACGCCACCCGAGGCGGCACCGGCGCCAATGATCGTGTGCACCTCATCGATAAACAAAATAGCGTGTTCGCGCTTTTTCAATTCGTTCAGCAGGCCCTTGAACCGCTTCTCAAAATCACCGCGGTATTTGGTGCCCGCCAGTAGTGCGCCGAGATCGAGCGAGTACACCACACTGTCCTTGAGAATATCGGGCACTTCACCATCGACAATCTTCTTGGCCAGTCCTTCCACAATGGCCGTTTTGCCCACACCGGACTCGCCCACCAGCAGCGGGTTGTTTTTGCGTCGACGCGCCAGAATCTGCGCCACTCGCTCGACTTCCTCGAGCCGCCCGATCAACGGATCGATATTACCCGCCAGCGCTTCAAGGTTAAGATTGGTGGCGAAGCTGTCCAGCGGATTGGATTCGCCCTCCGCCCCGCGGCTGTCGTCACTACCAATTTGGCCTGGCTCAGCGGCGTCGCCGTCATTGGCGACCTTGGAGATGCCGTGGGTCATGTAATTCACCACGTCCAGCCGCGCAATACTCTGTGTTTTGAGGAAGAACACGGCCTGGCTCTCCTGCTCGCTGAAGATAGCGACCAGTACGTTGGCCCCGTTAACCTCACTTTTGCCTGAGGACTGCACATGAAACACGGCGCGCTGCAGCACCCGTTGAAAGCCCAGTGTCGGCTGCGTGTCACGCTGATCTTCATCCTCTGGTATGAGGGGCGTTGTGGCATCCACAAACTCCACCAGATCACCGCGCAAACTGCCCAGGTCAGCACCGCAGGCTTTGAGTACTCGAATGGCGTCGTTATTGTCCAATAGCGCCAGCAGCAAGTGCTCAACGGTCATGAACTCGTGGCGTTTCGCCCTCGCGCCCCTGAAGGCATCGTTCAGCGTGTGTTCCAGATCTTTGCTCAACATAATTGATGCTCCGGGTGCCTACCCCTCTAAGGCCTCGATTTCACACAATAAGGGATGTTCATTTTCTCGGGCATACTGGTTAACCTGAGCCGCCTTTGTTTCAGCGATATCCCGCGTAAAAATGCCGCACACTCCCTTGCCCTGTGTGTGCACGGTCAGCATGACATGGGTAGCCTGCTCCCGATTCATGCGGAAAAAGACTTCCAGTACCTCCACCACGAATTCCATGGGCGTATAGTCATCGTTGATCAACACAACTTTGAACAGCGGTGGGCGCTTGAGTTCCGGCTTGGCTTCTTCCAGCGCCAAGCCGCCCGAAGAATCTTCCTTCTCCTTGCTCATACGCCACTGACCGGCTTGGTGGATCAATTTCACACACATACTCTCGACACGAGGGGATCAACCAACTCCCTTTATGGTCCCCATTATACGATTTTTCAAGTGCTGGGAAAGGCAGGTCCTCGTCGGACCCACAATAAAAAAGGGCCCGTGTCGCCACGAGCCCTTCAGGCACCACTGGTAGCAGTTACATGGAGTCGATAATTGCCTGACCAAATTCTGAACAGCTCAGCAGTGTCGCTCCTTCCATCTGGCGCTCAAAGTCATAGGTCACCGTGCGCTTCTGGATGGCGCCATTCATACCATCGATAATCCGGTCGGCGGCTTCGTTCCAGCCCATATGGCGCAGCATCATTTCTGCTGACAGGATGATGGAGCCCGGGTTTACCTTGTCCTGTCCGGCGTACTTGGGTGCAGTGCCATGGGTAGCCTCAAACAGGGCGATGGTGTCGGACAGGTTGGCACCGGGCGCGATACCAATACCACCCACCTGCGCCGCCAGAGCATCCGACAGGTAGTCGCCATTCAGGTTCAGGGTCGCCACCACACTGTAGTCCTTGGGACGGGTCAGGATTTGTTGCAGCATAGCGTCGGCAATCACGTCCTTGATAACGATTTCCTTGCCATTATTGGGGTTCTTCACAGACACCCAGGGCCCGCCATCGATCAACTTTCCACCAAACTCCTGCTGCGCCAGTTCGTAGCCCCAGTCGCGGAATGCGCCCTCGGTGAACTTCATGATGTTGCCCTTGTGCACCAGGGTTACAGAGGGCAAATCCTGGTCAATCGCATACTGAATCGCCTTGCGCACCAGGCGCACGGTTCCTTCTTTAGAGACAGGCTTGATGCCGATACCCACGTTTTGCGGGAAACGGATCTTGGTGGCACCCATCTCATTGATGAGGAAATCGACTATTTTCTGGGCTTCTGGCGTACCGGCCTGATATTCTATTCCGGCGTAAATATCTTCAGAATTCTCACGGAAAATCACCATATTGCAGTCGCCAGGGTTTTTAACCGGCGACGGTACGCCCTCAAACCAGCGCACAGGTCGCAAGCAGGTATACAGATCCAACTCCTGGCGCAGCGCCACGTTCAACGACCGAAAACCCCCGCCCACCGGCGTGGTCAGCGGGCCTTTGATGCCGACGAGGTATTCCTTGATCGCGTCCAGAGTCTCCTCGGGAAACCAGTCACCGTCGTACAGTTCAGCCGCTTTTTCACCCGTGTATATTTCCATCCAGGAAATTTTCTTGCTGTCACCATAGGCTTTGTCGACCGCGGCGTTGACTACGTCAATCATGACCGGAGTAATATCGACACCGATTCCGTCGCCCTCGATATAGGGAATGATAGGATTGTTAGGAATGTTCAGGCTGTAATCTTCGTTAACGGTAATTTTGTCACCCTGTGAAGGCACCTGAATATGCTTGTAGCCCATAATGTACTCCGTTGCTGCGGGGGTTTTTGGAAGCCAGGGGGATGCTATGCTGAACCCCCTGAGAAATCGGCGCAAAGTGTAACATGGTTGTTTGCTCCGGCTCCCGTGTCACCGAGCAATTTTTTTGAACTACTGACTATTTTCCCAATGGCCAAACTCATTCTGTTTAACAAGCCGTGTAACGTGCTGAGTCAATTCACTGACGACCAGGGGCGCGTGACCCTCGCCGACTTTTTATCTGCGCCGGCCTGCCGGGTTGCCGGGCGCCTCGACTACGACTCTGAAGGATTATTATTACTGACCGATGACGGTCGCCTGCAACAGCATCTGGCGAACCCCGAGCATAAACAGTGGAAGACCTACCTGGTGCAGGTGGAAGGTACGCTGGACGACAGCGCTGTGACACAACTGGCAGCAGGCGTCAGCCTGAACGATGGACCCACACTCCCCGCCCGCGCCAAGCGAGTGTCCACGCCCATTCTCTGGGACCGAGAGCCGCCCGTTCGTATGCGCAAGACCGTGCCCGACAGCTGGCTGGAACTGTCGATTCGCGAGGGACGCAATCGCCAGGTGCGGCGCATGACCGCAAAGGTGGGCTTTCCCACGCTGCGCTTGGTACGCACCACGATTGGCGAATGGTCGCTTGAAGATCTGCAGCCGGGACAGTACCGTGAACTGATCGTACACACGCCCCGCGCACCAGCGCAGCGCACACCACCCCGAGGGAGACGCTAGATGAAGCAGTGGGCACCCCACGTCACCGTTGCCTGTGTCATCGAACAAGACGGCACCTACCTGATGGTGGAAGAACGGGACAAAAGCAGCGGGGAGCTGGTGTTCAATCAACCCGCAGGCCACCTCGACGAAGGCGAGTCGATAACCGAGGCCGCCTTGCGGGAAACCCTGGAAGAGACCGGATGGCATGTGGCGTTAATCGGCGTCATTGGCATCGCGCTACACCGCGCACCAAAAACGGGCATTACCTATCACCGCACCACCTTCCTGGCCAGGCCACTGCAGCGCGCAGAAAACGCTGTAATCGATCCGGACATCCACGCCGTACACTGGCTCGATTACGAGGCAATCCTCGCTCTGTCGGCCCAAATGCGCAGCCCCCTGGCTCTGGCCGTGATCGAGCGCCATCGCTTGGGCATTTGCTATCCCCTGGACCTTATACTCAACCCATGAATGTGCACACCGCCAGCAAAGTTATCGTCGGCATGTCCGGTGGTGTCGACTCCTCAGTAGCCGCGCTGCTGCTAAAAGAACAGGGCTACCGCGTGGAAGGCCTGTTTATGAAGAACTGGGACGAGGACGACGGGACTGAATACTGCACCGCCAAAGAGGACTTTGCCGATGCCCAGGCGGTGGCGGACAAATTGGATATCCCCCTGCATGGCGCTAATTTTGCCGCTGAGTACTGGGACAATGTGTTCGAACATTTCCTGGCCGAATACCAAGCCGGTCGCACCCCCAATCCCGACATCCTGTGCAACCCGGAAATCAAGTTCAAGGCGTTTCTTGAATACGCGATGCTGTTGCAAGCCGACTTCATCGCTACCGGGCACTATACGCGCCGCGGTGAAGCGGACGGCAAAAGCACACTGCTCAAAGGATTGGATGCCAACAAGGACCAGAGCTACTTCCTGCACGCGGTCGGTCACGCAGAACTGGCGAAGACGTTGTTTCCCGTCGGTGCACTGGTGAAGCCTGAAATACGGCGGCTGGCACTGCAACACGGGTTGGCCACGGCCAGGAAAAAAGATTCCACGGGCATTTGTTTTATCGGTGAACGCCGTTTCAAAGACTTTTTACAACAGTACCTGCCGGCGCAGCCCGGTGACATTCACAGCCTTGACGGCGCGCTGCTGGGCACACACCAGGGTTTGATGTATCACACTATCGGCCAGCGCCAGGGCTTGCGCATTGGCGGTCTGGCGCAGCGTGAGGAAGCACCCTGGTATGTGGTTGAGAAGGATCTGGCGCGCAACGTCTTGCTGGTCGCGCAGGGCAATGAGCACCCTGCCCTGTTCAAATCCACCCTGTATGCCGGTGATATTTATTGGGTCTCTGGTGCCGCACCGCCGCTGCCATTGCAGTGTTCCGCCAAAGTGCGTTATCGCCAGCCAGACCAGGCTTGCATCCTCAGTCACACCGCCGACGCCGGCTACCGAGTGGACTTTGCAATACCACAGCGGGCCATAACGCCCGGCCAATCCGTGGTGTTCTATGAAGGCGAATGCTGCCTTGGTGGCGGTGTCATTGAGAGTACTGGAACCTAGATGAGCGACACGCCACTTTCGAATCTGGAACAACAGGCCATTGCCCTGGCCGGTGTCGCCCAGGCGGCACGCCTGGTCGACCAAATCTCCAAAACCGGCAGTTACCCCCTGGATTTTCTAGAGACCTCGGTACATAGCCTGTTCGTGTTTAACCCCGACGGTGCAGCGGATATCTTCGGCGGCATCCCTGGCGTCAAACTGGGCCTGCACAATCTCAGCAACCTGCTGGCCGATAAAAATGCACGGGAGAATCACGATCTGGTGCGTTATGTGTTCAGTTTGCTCTACCTCGAACGCAAGTTTGCGGCCAACCCGGACATGATGGCGGTGGTGCGCACTCGCCTTGAACACACCAGTTTTCGCGCGGAACATTTTTCCAGTCATGTCGGCGCGCTGTGCCACAGCATTTCCGGCATCTACCAGGATACCCTGAGCCAGCAGAAGTTTCGCATCAAGGTCACCGGCAGCGCGGCACATCTACAAAATACCCAGAACGCTGACATTATCCGCGCCTTGCTATTGGCAGGTGTGCGCGCCGCCTTCCTCTGGCGTCAATTGGGTGGGCGCCGCTGGCGGCTGTTGTTGCAGCGCAAGAAGTTGCTGCAAGCATCCCAGAACCTGTCCCGCGGACTGGGGGTGGTGTAACATCACGGCTTTCACAGAGGGAGAAATACATGGATCTGTCAGCACTCACCGCGGTCTCGCCTATCGACGGACGCTACGGGAGTAAAACAGCGGATCTGCGCGAGGTCTTCAGCGAATTCGGGCTGATCAAGCGGCGGATTCTGGTGGAGATTCGCTGGCTGCAGTGTCTGGCGAATCTCGAGGGCATTGTCGAAGTGCCTCCACTGTCGGCCGCCGCCAAGCGCCAGCTTGACGCTATCCTGGGTGATTTCAGCGAGGTGGACGCACGCCGCATCAAGGATATCGAGAGCACCACCAATCACGACGTCAAGGCAATCGAATATTTTATCAAGGAGCGCTGCGCGGGCAACGCAGAGCTTGAATCCATTGCCGAGTTTGTGCATTTCGCCTGCACCTCGGAAGACATCAACAACCTGGCCCATGCCCTGATGCTACGCGACGGCATGCAGCAGGTACTGGTGCCAATCATGCTGCAGATCACTGCGGCGCTGAGCGCTCTCGCACACGATACGGCGAGCGCGCCCATGCTCTCTCGTACCCACGGCCAGACCGCGAGCCCCACCACTATGGGCAAGGAAATCGCCAATGTGGTCGCCCGCCTCAAGCGCCAACTCAGCCAACTTGACCAGGTACAGTACCTCGGCAAAATCAACGGCGCTGTCGGCAACTACAACGCGCATCTGGTTGCCTACCCGCAAGTGGACTGGCAAGCGAACGCGCAGCAGTTCGCAGAGGGCCTTGGCCTGACCTGGAATGCCTACACGACGCAGATTGAGCCGCACGACTACATGGCGGAGTTGTTCGATACCATCGCCCGCTTCAACACCATAATGATCGACTTTAACCGCGATATCTGGGGCTATATTTCACTGGGCTATTTCAAACAGCAGACGGTAGCGGGTGAAGTGGGTTCCTCCACCATGCCGCATAAGGTCAATCCTATTGATTTCGAAAACGCGGAGGGCAACCTGGGCCTGGCCAATGCGGTGCTGAATCATCTGACGGCTAAACTGCCGATCAGTCGCTGGCAGCGCGATCTCACCGACAGCACGGTGCTGCGCAACATGGGCGTCGGTTTCGGCTATAGCTTGATTGCCTACCATTCCAGCCTCAAAGGCATTGGTAAATTACAACTCAATGAGAGCCGTCTGGCCGAGGATCTGGATAACAGCTGGGAAGTACTGGCAGAACCGATACAGACCGTCATGCGCCGCTACGGCATCGAACAGCCCTACGAAAAACTCAAAGAACTGACTCGCGGACAGACGATGAGCAAGGCTGTACTGCACGCATTCGTGGCCACACTGGACGTGCCGGAGCACGTGCGCAAGGAACTACTGGCGCTGACGCCGGCGAGCTATATCGGTAACGCCGTCGCCCAGGCCAAGGCTATCGAGTAATTACAGTGAAGCGCGGCGGTTGGGAACTGAATCTGGATAAAGAGACATTTCTCGCCAAATACTGGCAGCGTAAGCCACTGTTAATCAGGAACGCCATTAGCGGATTCGAGCCACCGGTGAGCAGTGATGCGTTAGCTGGGCTGGCACTGGAAGAGGACGTGGAATCGCGACTGATTGAGCAGCAGGGCAACAACTGGCAGCAGTATGATGGCCCTTTCAACGAGTCCGATTTTCTGCGGGACCATCCCTGGACCTTGTTAGTACAAGCCGTGGATCACTACATCCCAGAGGTGGCCGAACTGCACCGGCTCATCGATTTTATTCCGCAGTGGCGCACCGATGACATCATGGTCAGTTACGCCGTAGATGGCGGCAGCGTAGGGCCGCACTACGACAACTACGATGTCTTTCTGTTGCAAGGGGAAGGTCATAGATTGTGGAAACTGGGCCAGCATTGTAACGACACATCCGCACTCATCCCCCATGACGACCTGCGTATCCTGAGTGCCTTCGAGCCCAGTGAAGAATATCTGCTAGGGCCCGGGGATATGCTGTACGTGCCGCCCGGCGTTGCCCACTGGGGTATCGCACAGGGCGAGTGCACGACATTTTCTATTGGATTTCGGGCGCCGCGTATCAGCGACATGGTGTCGCGCTGGGCCGATCAACTGTTGCAGCAATTGCCGCCGGAGCAATTTTATTGTGACGCAGGGCGCTCAGCGGTGATACGCCCCGGAGAACTGCATACCCATGATCTGGAACAGGCCATGACCCAACTGCACCAGGCACTGGAACACGCGGTGGATACGCAGTGGTTTGGTGAATTGGTCACAGAGCCCCGTTACCCGATTGATCTCGACGATGACGAAGTCGCCCACGCGCACGCCCTGCTCAAGCGAGGCGTCAGCAACGTGACCCTCTCCCCCGCGGCAAAAGTGGCGTGGCAGCAGCACGCTGATGGTATTGCCGTATTCGCCAACGGCGAGTGTCTCAACTGCGCCGCATCCGTGCTAACGAGCCTGTTGATTTTGTGTAGCAGGGAGCCACTGATCGGCGTCAGTCTGGACAAGGCCATGGCCGATGCGGATACTGCCAGTATGCTTGATAGTCTTGCGCAAAGCGGATGCATTTATGTCGAATAACGAGTTTGCCAACGGAATAGAATATCCCCATCCCTTCGACGACTACGCCGTCGCACTCTGCGCCAGCGCCTCACGCTACATCTGTGTTCTCAGCCCGCAACTGGATCACGCCGCCTTTGACAGCAGCAAGTTGGTGGATGCACTCAGCGCCCTGGCCCGCCGCAGCAGACAGACTCAGGTGCGCATCCTTATCAGCGATTCACGCCCGGTGGTGGGGCGCGGACACCAGCTGCTAAACCTCGCGCGCCGATTGCCCAGCACCGTACACATCCGCAAGCTCGAAAAACATCCGCAGTGGAACAATGAAACTATCGTGATCAGTGATCGGGACGGCGTGCTGTACAAACCCGGTGGCAGCGCGCACGAGGCGTTTTATGAGCCCGACTCACGCGCGTCGACACTGCGGCACCTGGAGCTGTTTGACGAACTGTGGGGTTTCAGTGTGGAGAATGTGGAGCTGCGCTCCCTCACTCTTTGACCGCAGCCAATAAGGGACATTCGTGGGCTTGTAGGTGAAATTTCCGCCTTCGCCTACATCGAGTCATAAACACACGAGCAAAATCTTCGGCTTTATGCGCAAAAGGCAACTGCTCCCGCAAGAGCCGCTGCGCTTAGTGACTATGCTTTAACAAACTTTGGCCGCCGACAGCCGGGTCATCCACGCAATTGACACGGTGTTAATGCCCAAATAGGCACGGAGCGATTGGCAGATGTACGCCCCTGCCTATCGCAGTAGCTCTATTTTTACCCCTGTGTAGATTGAAAGCTGGTCTTTGCTGCGACCGAAATAGAACCTCTGTGTTCGATAGCGGTTGGAAGTTTTGGCAGAGTCTGGATAAAGTGTTGTTCAGGTTAAGCACTTTCCCCATGTTTATTCGATACTGGACAACGCCAAGTACCACCACGCCCGCGCGCTGCAGCCTTGGCTGCACCAGTCGCGCGAGGTGCTTACGCGGCTGTTCTTGCCCCCATACAGCCCCGAACTCAATCCGATCGAGCGGGTCTGGAAACTCACACGCAGGCTGGCCATCCACAATCGGCATTTCCCAACACTCGAAGACGTCATCGATGCCGTGACGGAGCGCTTCACCTTATGGGCCAAACCCAATCGACAATTGCCAAGACTATGCGGCATTATTGAAGTCGTTATGTATAAATTGCCGACTAGTGAGTAAGTTCGTGCTAGTGTGTGCTGATTGGCAAAAAAGTCCCGGCCAGGCCGCTGCGTTTCCATACCGGCCACGCGGCACGATCACCAGGAACCGGTAAGTCGCCCGAGTGCTCAATCTGCAATTCTGAGGAACAAACTATGTTCGCGTCGAAATCAAGCGGCGACGTCAAGACGGTGAA
>JANNXP010000025.1:0-18473 GCA_031409615.1 Haliea sp.
GGGTCTGGTGCTGACGCATCTGCGACGGAAAACCCAAGGACAAAGAATAAGCCGCCTACTTTAAACGGCAGCAATATGCATGCAGCGCGGCTCCCTCGGGAGCCGTTTTTTGTTGCCCTCAATCAATTTCCGTCAATTCGACTGGCGTTCGCGGATATCCTGGGCCATTAGTCTCTTTCTGTCGCAGGCGGCGAAACCAATAGATCCGGTCCAGACAGCCCGCTGTCGTCCCACCAAACCCGCCGGTCAGCTGCGCAAATTACGCACCAGCGCTACGCATTCCTCCCGCTCGATGAAGCGCGGCACCGGATAGCCGCTGCCCTCCTTGAGTGCGCTGCTGACGATGTCGTCGATATCCTTTTCCAGGATTACGTCTGTCGTCCTGGGAATGCCTATCTCGGCGTTGAGGGCCCAAATGCGATCAATCAGTTTTTGTGCCAATACCGCCTCCCCCTCGGCAGCAACGCCCAGGCTGTTATCGATGGCCAGCTCTGCCAGCCGCGTCTTGGCGTCGTCCTTTAACAGGTCCAGCACATGCGGCAAAACTATCGCGTTGCCCAATCCGTGAGGCACACCATAGAGTCGGCCCAACTGATGGGACACCGCGTGTACATACCCCACCAGGCATGTGGTGAACGCCAAGCCTGCGTAATAGGAAGCCAGTGCCATCGCTTCACGGGCCGCCAGATTCTGGCCATTCGCACAAGCCTCCGCCAGATTGTTAAGTACCAGTCGAGTCGCTGCACGCCCGAAGTGCAGGCATTCTGGTGTATCCCAGGTGTTGATATAGGATTCTATCGCGTGCGTCAGTGCATCCATGCCGGTAGCGGCCGTGATGTGCGGCGGCAGTCCCCGCATAATCCCGGGATCGAGAGCCGCGGCAGTAGGAACAATCCGCGGATCCGCCACGAACAGTTTTTCGTGGGTTTTGTCATCCGAAATGACGGCCGCCAGCGTGACTTCGGAGCCCGTGCCGGCAGTGGTGGGCACCGCATAAAACGGAACACTCGGTAGCTTCGCGACTTTCAGACCGACACACTGCAGCGCACTCAATCCATTGGCGCCCGCCAGTGCAATCACTTTGGCTGCGTCGATAGACGAGCCACCACCGCAAGCGAGCACACCATCACACTGGTTGTGGCGCAGCATGGCAATACCGTCGTCGACTACCTTTACGGTAGGATCAGGCAACACACCGTCATAGATCGTCGTTCTAACACCGTGCATCTGCAACGTCGCGAGGATGCCGCTGAGCACGCCCAATTCCAGTAGTGGCTTGTCTGTCACCACCAGCACATTTTTGTGCGCAAACTGTGCGATGGTGGCACACAGTTGTAACGCAGCGTCGTGGCCTACGTAAATCACCGGGCGCGGCTGTGGTGTCATCAAGATCCGCTTCTTGAGTAACAACACGGCCTTCCAGCCCCAGACCTTATAAAATGCCGGCATTGCCAAGCCCTCGTTTATTCGACGCAGAGCGCGAGTCTGGCAGTCGGACACCTTTATGTAAATTGATTCCGTATCCTGCTGCGCTGAGCCTGACCCCAGCACCAAGGATTGCTCCTGACTGATTTGCAATCGCGGTTGCACTCGTGCAGCAGCAACTTTTTTGCTTTAGGTGGATGCATGGTCTAGCATCGCGACCCCATGGCCCATCGACAATTGCACCACGACTCCCCCTGGCTGCTGGCCCTGCTGGCTGCCTTGGTCGCCCTTGGCCCGCTGAGTGTTGATGTATACCTGCCCGCTATGCCCGCCATGATGACAGCGCTGGGTACCGACATCCGGCATATGCACCTCACCCTCAGCGTCTATCTCACCGGATTTGCGCTTTTCCATCTCGCCTGCGGGCCTCTGGCAGATCGCTTCGGCCGCAAGCCCATTCTGCTCGGCGGGACCGTGTTGTTTGTCGTGGCGTGTATCGGCTGCAGCCTGGCTGCCACCATCGAGGAGCTCTTGGTATTTCGCTTTATCCAGGGAGTAGGTGCCTGTGTGGGCCCGACCCTGGCCCGCGCCGTGGCCAGAGATGTGTTTGGACCCACGCGAGCGGCCCGGGCCTTGTCCCTGATTGCGATGTTGATGGCCCTGGCGCCGGCCGTCGCCCCCACCATGGGCGGCATACTGATGCTGTGGCTACCCTGGCCCAGTATTTTTGTGTTTCTGGCGGTCTACGGCGCCGCCATGGTCGTGCTCATCCGCGTCTTTCTGGCCGAATCGCTACCACAGCGCCAGAGCCTGCACCCTCTGTCCATTGCCCGCAATTATGGCCAACTGTTGCACAACCCCATGTTTATGACTGCCGCGTTTGCCAGTGGTTTCGTCTACGCCGGACTGCTGGCCTATCTATCGTCTTCCAGTTTTGTGTATATCGATATGCTCGGTGTACCTGTGGCCTACTTTGGCTTCATTTTTCTCTCTTCGGTCGCAGGCTATATGCTGGGTAGCGCGCTGAGCGCCCGGTTGAGTCGCAGCTATGATTCGGAGCAGACGGTCTTGGTCGGCGCCGTCCTCGCAGCGGCAGCAGCGAGCACCATGTGGCTTGGAACACAACTACTGCCGCGCAGTATCTGGGTGCTGGTGCTGCCCATGATGTTCTACTCCACTGGCATGGGCCTGGTGTTGCCCAACGCTATGGCTGTTGCGCTGCGACCGTTCCCCCATATCGCAGGTACAGCATCAGCGCTGCTGGGTTTCATCCAGATGTCGCTGTCTGCCGCCGCCACGGCACTGGTCGGGATTTATCTCAAAGACACACCCGCGCCTATGTTGAACTTCATGTTCTGCATCACTTTCTTCGCACTGCTCTTGAGTGTGGGCCTGTATCGAGGCCGCCCGCTGTAAGAGTCTCCGACAAGTCCCTGACCCGCCAGCCGCGCTGTGGCATACTCTGCGAGCATTTTTGTGGAGATGACAACGTGCACACCGCCTCTGATGTTACCCAGCTGATTGGCAACACCCCTCTGTTGTACCTGAGACAAGTCTCAGAGAAAACCGGCTGCACGATTCTGGGCAAAGCGGAATTCATGAACCCCGGCGGCTCAGTGAAGGATCGCACAGCGTTGGGCATCATTCGCGCCGCGCAGGCATCTGGCGAGCTCAGGCCGGGCGGGCGCATTGTGGAGGGCACGGCGGGTAATACCGGTATCGGCCTGACCTTGCTCGCTAACGCTATGGGCTACAAGAGTACCGTGGTGATGCCCATTACCCAGAGCAAGGAAAAAATCGATACCCTCGAATTGCTGGGTGCGGACCTGCACCTGGTGGGGGCCACCTCCTATAAGGATCCCAACCACTACATACATACCGCCGAGCGCATGGCGAAGAAATTTGCCCAACACGAACCACACGGGGCCATCTGGGCGCGCCAGTTCGACAATCTCGCTAACATGGATATCCACTGCCGCACCACGGGCGCGGAAATCTGGGAGCAAACGGATGGCAAAGTCGACGGCTTTATCTGCGCCGTAGGAACGGGTGGCACGCTTGCGGGCGTGTCAGTGGCGCTCAAGGACCACAACCCGGGGGTGACTATCGGCCTGGCCGACCCCGCTGGAGCATCCCTGTACGGGTATTTTAGCAGTGGCGACCTACAACCCAGCGCTGGCAGTTCAATTATCGAAGGCGTGGGGATCAATCATGTGACCGACAATATGGCACAGGCCCGGGTCGATATCGCTTTTCGCATCACCGATGAAGAAGCCTTGCCCTACATATTTGATCTATTGAAAAACGAGGGGCTGTGTCTGGGTGGTTCTGCCGGTATCAATATCGCCGGGGCTGTGCGCTTGGCCGAACACCTTGGCCCCGGACACACTATCGTCACCATCCTGTGTGATTACGGCAACCGCTACCAGAGTAAACTGTTCAACCCTGTGTTCCTCGAGAACAAGGGCCTGCCGGTTCCTGAATGGCTGGTTATCTAATCTACTTACTGTACCTCAAGGATCACGAATGAAGATCGGTATCATCTGTGGCAGTCACCGGCCGCAATCCCAGAGTGGCAAAGTCGCACGCTATATTGAAAGCGCGCTGCTGGCCCAGGGCCTGTGCGAGGAGACGTGGCTCTATGACCTGGGCGGCAATCCGCTGCCGTTGTGGGACGAAAGCATCTGGGCGGGCGATGAGCAGTGGCGGCAAATCCTCACGCCACTGAGTGAACACCTGCTGTCCTGCGACGGGTTAGTCATTATTGCGCCGGAATGGCACGGTATGGCGCCGGCCGGCTTGAAGAACTTTTTTCTGATGTGGACTGCGGGCGGTGAGCTGGCCCACAAACCCGCCTTGATCGTCACCGTATCAATCGCCGATGGCGGCTCCTTCCCGATTGCCGAGCTGCGCATGAGCAGCTACAAGAACAGCCGCATCTGCTACCTGCCCGAGCACCTCATCATTCGCTACGTCGATACGGTGTTCAACGAAGATCCGACGCAAAACAAGCCGAGTGCCCAAGAATACTTCGAGGATAGACTGACCTATTGCCTGGCTATGTTGAAAGAGTATGCGCTGGCTTTCAGGCAAATTCGCGCCAGCGGGAAGGCGTCGCTGGAAAAATATCCCAGCGGGATGTAAGCGCTATTGCCCTGCCTGGATAGCGGGCGCAATCGCGGGCATTAACTGCCCTTGGCCGCGCGCTCTTTCTCAATCAGGAAGTCAACGACCTTCAACATATCAGCCTGGCTACCCGCCTTGCGCCCACTCACATGGTATTTGCCATTAACCACCAATGCCGGAGTCCCGGTTATCTGTGCAGCCTTGGCGAAGGCGATTGCCTGGCGTACCTGGCTACTTACACCGAATGAGGTAAATGCCTTGTTGAAATCCGCTTCAGAGACGCCGTGGGCCGCGAACAGCGCACCAATTTCGGCCTGGGAGGCGAGGGTCTTGCGATCCACGTTCATGGCCTGGAAGAGCACCATGTTCATGGTATCCAGTACCCCGAGAGCCTCGGCGGTGTAATACGCCTTGGCGTGAAGCTCCATTTTTTCCTGCCATACCGCCGGTGCGCCGCGAACGCTCACATCCTCCGGCAAGGTTTTTTTCCATGCCTGCAGAATCGGCTCGAATGAATAACAGTGACCGCAGCCATACCAGAAAAATTCTGCCACCTCGATTTTTCCCGGATCGACTGCCCGCACAGGCGGCGTAATGAGATCATAGTCAGTACCCGCGACATACGTTTTTGCGCTGTCCTGCGCCGCCACGCAGGACATCCCGAATGCCAGCAAAGAAAGGGTCAACAGCCATTGTTTGATCATGATTCTCTCCACAATATTTTCTGCGCACGATTAAGACAGCGTCTGCAGCTCTATGTTCCTGCGCAGAAAAAAGGCGGCATGAATACCGCCTGTCTCCTGGGTGTCTCTTTACTTCAGGCCCGCCACATAACTGGACACTGCTTCAATTTGCTTGTCACTCAAGCCAAACGCGATAGTGCGCATAATCTTTGTATCACCATCGTTGGTGCGACCAGCAGGATCTTCGTACCCCTTGCGATAGGCTCGCAACTGGTCTGCGACGTATTGCGCATGCTGACCCGCCAGCGTCGGAAAACCTGCCGGCGCATTACCCCGACCAGTCGGTGAATGGCAGCCTGCACAGGCCGGCACGTTTCGCTCGGCCACACCACTGCGAAAAATCTTGGCGCCCAGGGCCAAAAGCTCGGGATCGGTTTGACCACCAGAGCGCGTCTGCGAGGAAAAATAGGCGGCAATGTCCGCCAGGTCCTGGTCAACCATGCCATCCAGCTGCCCAGCCATGGTGGGTACGGAACGGGTGCCGTCGTGAATATCCCGCAGCTGCTTGAGCATATATTTTTCGCCCAGTCCCGCCAGTTTGGGGAAGGGTGCAGCACTGTTGCCGTCCAGGCCGTGACATGCGCTACAGGCAACACTTTTGCTTTTCCCCGCAGCCGCATCTCCAATGAGGTTGGCGTCGGCCGCAAAACTGCTTAATGCCCAGCCGAGCGTCAGGCCGAACAAAATTGCTATTCTTTTCATGTTAATTCCAGAACAATCGTGGGAGGAGACGCGCTCACTTCGCCGGAGCCGGAGCCGCCATGAACTCGATCAGCGCAGTGTAGTCTGCATCGGTGCAATCCGCACACATACCCGTGGGTGGCATCGCATTTAAGCCCTTTTTCACCGACTGCACCAATGCCGGCATGCCCTTGGCCATACGCGGTTGCCAAGCGGCCGCATCGTGCGCGAGGGGAGCGCCAGCCGCGCCGGTTGAATGGCAGGCGAAACAGGATTTTTGGTACTGCGGCGGTGCTGGGGCGGCCAGGGCGCCAACGGCGGAACTCATCAGAATAGCGGCAAACAACCTTTTCATAGGAAAACCTCTAAATCACCAGGAAGCCAACTAACTACACAAGCATTTGATAACAGACAAAAAAAGCTGTGGCATTATATACGAGATACCCACACCAAAAAAGGCAATCCCTCGCAATGACCGACCCTGAGCAAGTCATCGTGCCGGCAGCACCCCATTACCGCGGGGCGACATTTCTGACCAGTGCGGCGAAACTGTCACAATGTCCTCCCGACACGGGCTGGGAAGTCGCCTTCGCGGGCCGCTCCAACGCGGGAAAGTCAAGTGCGATCAACAGCTTAACCAACAACAAAAAGCTCGCAAAAACATCCAAGACGCCGGGGCGAACCCAGCTGCTCAATTTTTTTGAACTGTCCGACACCCAGCGGCTGGTGGACCTGCCCGGCTACGGATTCGCGAAAGTCCCGCTGGCGGTGAAACGGGAGTGGACCAAGCAGCTGGAAAAGTACCTGCAAAATCGCCAGTGCCTGCGTGGGCTGATTTTGGTGATGGATATTCGTCACCCCCTGCAACCTTTTGACCAGCAGATGCTGGACTGGGCGCTGCAAGCGTCCATGCCCGCACACATCCTGCTGACCAAGGCGGACAAATTAAGCAGGGGTGCAGCCGGTACCACACTGTTGCAGGTCCGCGCCGAGCTGCGACCCCATGCGGAACTGACCAGCGTGCAGCTATTTTCGGCCCTGAAACATGACGGGCACCTGGAGTTGATCGCGGTATTGGATGCCTGGTTTACAGCGGCGGATATCGCCGTGAATGAGCAGGCCGAGTAGTTCGTCAGAAGACCCGACACTGCGCCGCTATTCACTTGAGTTAAAAAAACCCCGGCCACCACCAAGGGGGCAGCCGGGGCACCTAGGGTCTCTTGGGGAAAGAGACGTACTTGCAATGGCCTACGGAGATAGGTCACTTAGAGACGTAGCGCTCGCTACGCCTATAGAGACAGGCCGGCGGGAAGAAAGTTCATCCGTAGCTTAAAAAAATCTGCTTGAAAAGGGCCCGACCTACAGGAGGCTAGATTCCTCTACTGCCACAGCATTCTATGCTTCACACAGTCCATCGCACTATCAATAGCCCCCTGTGTAGGTTGGGCTAGTGCGCCTCATCCCAGTTGTTGCCGACACCTGCTTCCACCAATAGGGGAATCGACAGCTCGGCGACCTCGGACATCAGGCGGCATATCTGCGTGCGGACCGTGTCCGCTGCTGCCACCGCCACTTCAAACACCAGCTCATCATGCACCCGCATAATCATGCCCGCATCAGCCTCGCCCTGCTGCAGCCAGGCATCCACCGCCAGCATAGCCTTCTTGATGATATCCGCCGCCGTGCCCTGCATCGGCGCATTGATCGCGGTACGTTCAGCGCGAATTAGAAACGGCTTTGGAAGGCAAAGCCAATTACTATCGCGGTATCCACATCTGTTGCCGCCAGGTTGCGCCCGTTGTTATCTTCCAAATTCAAAGACCCACCGAACTCAACACCGGCCAACGCCGTTATGGTGGTCATTGGCCATGGCGTGTGGGTAGCAGAAACCACAAGCGGCGCACTTGAATCCTCCCCGACCTGTGCAGTGCGGCCATCTCGTTCTGCAAGGGCAAACCGCGATTGTTCGTAACCCGCCGTCAATCCAAGGGTCCACTTTTGGTCCATTTCGTAGTTCATCGATAAACTCGGGCCCCCTGCTGAGGCCAGGTTGCGCCCTGTGCTCAAGCTAAGCGCCTCTGTGATTTTCCAATCCAACAAAATTATGGGAAATGCGGTGGTTTCATCGCCGACATCAGAAAACCAGCCAAAACCCGGACCAACAGAAAGCGTATCAGAGAATTTCCAGCTAACCCCTGCCAGCATGCCTTCTGAGCGACCATCACTCGCGCTGGCCCCGGACTCCGCACTGGTGCGAATACTGGGAATGACAATGGCGCGCATTTTCTCGGTGGGAGAGAACCGCACCGGCACAGACAGCCGATACTCGTCTATACGGCCCCACGGCTCGCGGCCTTCGATTGACGCATCTGATGAAAAGTCGTAATCCGTAGTGCCCGCCGCGAGAGAGAACGACACGCTGTTATAGCGGTCCCACGCATAACCCAGCCCGCCCTCGACAAAGCCTCGCGTGATGCTGACATCACCCGGTCCGTCACTGAAATCTGTCGGAAACTGGTTCACAGCACCAACAGCGATATTCGACACCCACGGCCCGCGCTCTTGGCGAGATTCTTGGGCGGAGACTGCCGCACTCAATGACACGAGTAGGGCGGCAATGGTGTTGCGCCAGTTGCTGGAGAATTCGATCATGCTGTAAAGTATAAGACGGATAAAGGGGCTATGGGCAGGCAATTTTCTTCCAGTATCCCGATGCTTTACATGAATTGAACGAGCGAGGGCCTGCCCCGCTTTATCGGGCATGGTGTCCTGGTCCTCGATGCAGGCGGTAACCCTGACAGCACCTCCGCAATACCTGCAGGTCTCTATGTCAATATCGCCTAAGAGCGCCTACTTCTGGTGAAAACGCGTTTCAGGCGTTTGACTCAGGTCATGGCGGCGTGACTCTCTTCTGGCGTCCTTATTTCCGCATTTGTGCGCGTCTTCAGTTCCTTGCCACGCCCAGCTGGAGTGACCCACCCCCGCCAACGGTGGATGCACCCGCGGGGGCTAATGCGTCAATTTCGCGTGCAATTCACCCCGCACTGATTCATTTGTACGCAGAAGGCGGTTACCATGGCTCGAGCGCAAACGTTATTTATTGTCGCTGCCCCATAACACTATAAGAAAACTTAGAGGCTCCAGCTCAATGCAAACCCTCAAACAGGTCGCGCTTGCCCGAGCAAACGCCAAGCCCCAACAATTGTCTTACGCTTCCTGGTTTTTCTTGCTGCTGCTGGCATTAGCCGGCTGCTCCGGTTCAGGTGACAGTTCCATCAACCTGATTTCCGACGTCAAAGCGGACCCAGAACCGCAAGCCCCCGCGAAAGAGTTGCCCCAGCTTCGCCCTGCTTCCAGTGCCAGCGAGTATGTCGGCATTGCGGTCGGAACCCCGATGGAGGAGGAGCAGGTCTTATCGGTGCTCTCGCAGCTACTGGGAACTGATGCTGCCAGTGGAGGACATCTTACAAATTTTGAGTTGCAGCCAGGTCTCATGCTCAGCAGCACCGATGATTCGCGCACGAGTGAGCAATTGATTCTGCAGGTCGATATGGTGGTGAGCAACGAGGATGTCACGCCGGCGCTGCGCACCCTGTTCAGAGGCCCCTCCTCTTATGCCTATGGAGCGATATTCGTTGATGTGGTGGCCGCCGCGTTGCAGGAGTTGCGCAATAACGCCGACGGCATGAGTCCTTTTACGCTCGAGTATCGCGCACGCTCTGCACTGGGTGGGCAGTTGGCGGTGATTGTAGACTTCGACCAAAAAAGCGGCATCCAACTAAAAGTGGATGTGAATACGCCGCGCACATCGCTGATCAAGGGCAACATCAACCAACCCTATCTCAGCGGCGCACCCTTTGAATCTATCTACGGCCTGGTAAACTTCAGTCTCAGTAGAGACCAGTTCGACTTCTTCTCCACGCGCGCCTATGGTCTGTCCGCTGGCGCCAATCAGAATTTCAGCGACTTCCTGCTGCTGCCACACCGCTGGCTGCGCCTTACTGTGACGCCGCTGCTGGACGACCTGACCGTGGATGTGGGTTTTGAAGTAGTCACCGTTGACGGCCGTCGACTTGATATCGCCAGAGCCCCCGCCTCCGTCCTTGCCGGAGAGCAATTTCGGGAGACGGTATTTCGCATGGTGGACAATATGAACGATGCTGAGCAGCGCCAACCCGGCTCATCGATGCCCTGGTCAGTCCCGTTTTATTACGATGACCCTGCGAGCGGCGGCGTGGTAGAAGTGCTTGCTCAGGGCAGCGAGGGCGAATTTCGCATCGCCTACGCGGTAGAGACGCCCGTTAACCAATTGCTGGACACAGACTTTCTCGCCTACCAGGGTACGGTAGAAATCCCCGAGAACTGGGATGCGGCCCGTCCCACCTGCAGCGAACTGGGCAGCTCAACTGCTCTGGAGGGCAATTTCGTGCTGCGTTTCAATGCGTCGAGTACCGTGCGCAAATCCAATAACCTGGATGGTCCCCTGCGCGGCACCGTTATAGGTAGTATTTTCCGCGCCGAGGACGTGACCATCACGGGACCCATAAAAGGTGCCAAGGCTGTGTACGGATTTCGCTTTGATGATGTTGATGTCACCAGCCTGGATGGTAGCCCTGCGAGCTATAGTATTCCCGTTACACTCGGTGCCGGTGATTATCAGATTCTGGGGTTCATGGACACTGACGATAACGAGGCATTTGGCGATGGCGGTCCGGACGTGAATGACCCGGTAATGATTCCCATCGGAACATACGCGCTGGAGTGTGCGACACAGCCCGTTACGGTCGAATTCGCTCTATTGCTGCCTGATGGCTTCTAGGGCTGCAGTCTTCTGCGCTCGACTGAGCTTTACGCTCCTGCTCGCAGGCTTGCTTAGCGCCTGTGGCGGTGGCGGTGGTTCCAATACCGCTCCGGCTATCGCGCCTCTGCCGGCACCAGAGCCGAGCATCACTTATACCAGCCATTCCAGCACCCTGTGGTATGACAGCAGTGCAGCCGCCGTGTGGTTGTTGTCACCGGATGATTCGCGACTGGTGAAACTGGATGCCAACAGTCTGGAACAGCTCGCCTGGTTCCCAATGGCTGAAAAACCTGTCGCCATGAGTGCTGCGGCAGGGTTTCTCGTTATTGCACTGCAAAAGGGTATACAGCGTTTTGACGTGGCTCAGGAGTCATTCGGGCCAGTGGTTCCCATACCCTGTGGCGACCCGCATGGCATCGTCACCTCCTTCACTGCCAATACCGCCTGGGTGAGTTGCATCAATGACGACCTGTTGGTTGAAGTCGAACTGGGAGCAGACTCCTCAATTCGCCTGCTGCAAGCACAAAAGCCAGCGGGCCTGTCGTTAGTGGGAGATCAGCTGTGGGTCACTCACACCACTGGCGGCGCAGTAACCACAGTGGGTCTGAACGCGTTCGCCGCGCTACCCGTCTGGGGTGAAGCCCAGCCCTTGCCGGCGACATCTCGGGAATCGGGATACCGCATCCAAACCGATGAACGCCACAGCGTCAGTCAGTTCAACAGTATCTCGGCCGATTCCCGGACCGGACAAATCGTTGCGTCCTACCAGCTGGTGGAAAACCAGGGCGACCGCAGCCGTGCGCCAAGTCAGGGTGGCTACGGTTCGATCTTCGACGGGCAACCTCGCATCGAGCCCCGTCTCGTCGCAGCCTGCGGTGATCGCTACGCATACTTTGACGGTGGCATCCGGGTATTCAGCGGGCCGGTAGACCTGGCGCTGGCCGATGACCTGCTATGGGTGGTCCACCAGTACACGCGCAACGTGGCGGTGCTGCGCTGCGCGCCGGCAGCACAGACAGCGCGATGGCCCGAGAACGCCAACGGCGCGGAGCTGCAGTTGATCGCGCACTTCTCTGTCGGTTCAGGCGCTCGCGGCATCACGCTTGCCGCAGACGGGCATACCGCCTGGATAGATAACGCGTTCGACTATTCCATCTCCAGACTGGTGTTAACCGAGGACATGCTGGCTAACGGCGATACCTATGCCAGCGTGCAGCTGAGCAGGGTACGCGAGACTGGCGACCTGACGCTGTCAGGCACAGCACGCGCAGGCCGCTCCCTGTTCTTCGACGCCACCAACATCCATCTCACTCCCAGTGGCATCGTTGCCTGCGCCACCTGCCATCCCAAAGCGGGCAGTGATGGGCTGCAATGGTTTCTGCACACTACCGAGATACCCCGCAAATTCCGCAATACGCCACCGGCCTGGGCAGCTCGTACATCCGACGCTCCTTTTCACTGGGCCGGGGATTTTGCTGACGCAGCAGCCTTAACCCGAGTCACCATACGCGGACTGATGGAGGGTGACGCAATACTGGTGGACACATCGGCCATAGCAGCCTATATGAACGAAACTCATGCACCGACACCCGCGCCCGTTCCCGCCTGGCAAACCACCATGCTGGAACAGGGCGGGGAAATGTTTCAGTCCCGCTGTATTGCCTGCCACGCCGGTGACCAGTTTAGCGATAGTGCGAAGCACAAGGTAATTCCGGATTCACAAGACCCGGATGGCGTGATGGCACTGGTCGATACGCCCAGCCTTATCGCGGTGCGTTCAACCGCGCCCTACCTGCATGACGGTCGGGCACCCGGGTTGCGGGATGTGCTACTGACTCACAATCAGGATGACAACCACGGTCAGGTCAGTGACCTGAATGACAAAGACGTAGAGGCGCTGCTGCTTTACCTGCGCTCCCTGTAAATCACGTCTTTCCAGTCCATTAACCCGAAATTAGCCGCCAGGTGCTAGGCTTCGATTTTTAAGGCAGCATAACCGCGTGCCTGAACAATTAGCTGTTATTTCTGCTAAGTGCTACCCATTCATTCACCAAGCTACAGTGAATGTCTTCCATCGGATCATGCGGAATCCAGAATCAAGAGGTCAGAGTTCTTAATGTCCAGGTGAGGTTATAGCCGATGAGTCATAGTGGATTCAGACAACGGAGTGGTGGTGGATAGTCAGTGGCCTTTAGCGAGAATCAAAAAACTCTTCCCCGATTCCGTTTACCTCCGAGGCTCAATCAGGGCTGGGTAATACTTCTCTATGAGCTGGTAGAGAAGTGTCTGCTCAGGTCGATGGCGTACATAGGTTGCGTGACCAAGGGCAGCCGACAGCATGCTGTGTCAACACCAACAGCCGGTGTGTTGAAGCGATACACTGTGGGGCTGTGAGCGAGAGCCTGGAACGTCTAATGCGGGCATAGCTTTGGTTCATACGCGTTTCTGGGTGGGCTAGTGCGCCTCATCCCAATTGTTCCCCACGCCAGCTTCCACCAGCAGAGGAATCGAGAGCTCGGCGGCCTCGGACATCAGGCGGCAGATCTGTTCTCGCACCGGTTCCACCTCAGCGGTTGCCACCTCGAACACCAACTCGTCATGCACCTGCATGATCATGCGCGCATCAGCCTCACCTCGCTGCAGCCAGGCATCCACCGCCAGCATGGCCTTCTTGATGATATCCGCCGCCGTGCCCTGCATCGGCGCATTGATGGCGGTGCGCTCAGCGGCCTGCGCACGCATCTTGTTGCGCGCATTGATTTCCGGAAGGTACAGGCGTCGTCCGAACAGGGTTTCCACATAGCCCTGCTCCCTGGCCACGGCACGGGTGCGCTCCATGTAGTTCGCCACGCCGGGATAACGCGCAAAGTAGCGATCGATGTATTGCTGTGCCTCATTTCGGCCCAGGTGTAATTGCCGCGCCAGGCCGAACGCCGACATGCCGTAGATCAGGCCGAAGTTGATCGCCTTGGCCTTGCGGCGCTGCTCGCTGGATACAGTTTCGAGCGACACCTCGAAAACTTCAGCGGCTGTGGCGGTATGCACATCCCGTCCTTCATTGAAGGCACGGAGCAAACCCGCGTCTGCGGACAAGTGCGCCATGATGCGCAGCTCGATCTGCGAATAGTCCGCTGCCAGGATCTGGTAGCCCTTTGGTGCGGTAAAAGCCTGGCGGATACGCCTGCCTTCCTCGGTGCGGATCGGAATATTCTGCAGGTTGGGATCATTGGACGACAGCCTGCCGGTCGCCGCAACCGCCTGGTGGTAAGAGGTGTGTACACGGCCGGTGACGGCGTTGACCATCAACGGTAGTTTGTCGGTGTACGTGGATTTGAGTTTACTCAGGCTGCGATATTCCAGCAGCAGCTTGGGTAACGGGTAATCCAGCGCCAGTTCCGCCAATACTTCTTCCGCGGTGGAGGGCGCACCAGTTGGTGTCTTCTTGAGTACCGGCAGTTGCAGCTTGTCGAACAGGATTTCCCCCAACTGCTTGGGTGAACCCAGGTTGAACTCCGCGCCGGCAAGTACATAGGCCTCACCCTGCAGTTCCTCGAGGCGCTTGCCCAGCTCCGCGCTGTGTTGCACCAGCAATGCACTGGAAATCAGCACACCCTGGCGTTCGATACGTGACAACACTGGCACCAGTGGCACTTCTATGTCGGTCAGCACATCTTGCAGGCGGCCTTTCTCCTGCAGCTGTGGCCACAGGGTCCGGTGCAAGCGCAGGGTAATATCGGCATCTTCTGCTGCATAGGGCCCTGCCTCTTCTACCGTGACCTGGTTGAACGTCAATTGCTTGGCGCCCTTGCCCGCAACGTCCTCAAAATGAATGGTCTGGTGGCCGAGGTATTTCAGCGCCAGGCTGTCCATATCGTGGCGCGTGGCGGTGGAGTCCAGAACGTAGGATTCGAGCATGGTGTCAAAGCGGATACCGCGCAGGGTGATGCCGTGATTGGCCAGCACGCTGGCATCATATTTGAGGTTCTGGCCTACCTTGGCCCTGCATTCATCTTCCAGCAGGGGTTTCAGAGCAGCCAGTACCGCGTCGCGCGACAACTGTGGCGGCGCACCCAGATAATCGTGCGCCAGTGGTACATAGGCCGCACGGCCCGGTTCCACTGCGAAGGACACACCGACGATGCGCGCTTCCATGTAGTTGAGGCTGGTGGTTTCGGTGTCAAACGCAAACAACTCGGCCGCTGCCAGGGTTTGCAGCCACGCATCCAACGCGGCTTGTTCAGTAACGATGTCATAGTCGACCGCCAGCGTGTCGGCCCGCACCACCGGTGTCTCGCGCTCTCCCAGCAGCTCGTCCAGCCAGGCGCGAAACTCCATACGCGTAAACCAGTCCACCAGCGCCTCCCGGTCCGGGGGTGCGTTCTGCAGCTGCTCTGGCGCCAGCTCCAGCGGCACATCCATCTTGATGGTCGCCAGCACATAGGACAGGTAGGCGCTGTCCTTCTCCTGCTCCAGCTTCGCGGCCATGGTCTTGGCGCCGCGAAACGACAGTTGCGCCACCTGCTCCAGATTGGCGTAGATCGCGTCAAGGCCGCCCAATCCCTGCAACAGGCCGAGTGCTGTTTTCTCCCCGACCCCGGGCACCCCCGGGATGTTGTCTGCCTTGTCGCCCGTGAGCGCCAGCAAGTCGATGATAAGCGACGGCGGTACGCCGAATTTGGCCGCTACACCCGCCTCGTCCAGCACCGAGTTGGTCATGGTGTTGACCAGCGTGGTATGCGCATTGACCAGCTGCGCCATGTCCTTGTCGCCGGTGGAAATCACCACGTGCCGGCCCTGTTCGCTGGCCTGGCGCGCCAGGGTGCCGATCACGTCATCCGCCTCCACGCCCGGCTCGCAAATAAAGGGCAACCCCATCGCCTTCACGATGGCATGAATCGGTTCGATCTGCTCGCGCAATTCATCCGGCATGGGCGGGCGATGGGCCTTGTACGCGGGAAAGAGTTCGTCCCGAAAGGTCTTGCCCTTGGCGTCGAACACTACCGCCAGCGGGCTGTCCGGATAATCTGCTTGCAGGCGCCGCAGCATGCTGATGACGCCGCGCACCGCGCCCGTATTGTGGCCACTGGATGTGGTCAGCATAGGCAGGGCGTGGAACGCGCGGTAGACGTAGGACGAGCCATCGACCAGAACCAGGGGTGCGGTGTTAGAACCCATAATAGAACTCACTGTGTTAGATGCCAGCGGAGGAGCAAACCGGCCAACTTATTGGTGTAAGTGAACACTCGCATTATTTATTAGATGCTAAAAATCTATCGCTCCCAAAGAAATCTGGCTGAACGATAGGTGGTCTTCATCTTCGCCAAATCCAAGGGCGGCTTGAAAAATCCGTGATAATCGCCTCTTGGATTTATGAGTACTATATTAGAACTATGATCTACCTGATAGTTATCACTCTCACCCACTACCTTGCGAAAGGGTGTGTTGAGGGCGGTAGCAAAGCGGTGAATATCCAGAAACTCGCCGGTCACACCGATAAAATCCGGATTGAAAAAGGGCACATAGCCCGCCAGTTGCTGCACGGTATCCCGGGCCGGGTCCACAGTCACCATCACCACCTGGGTGTCCTCGGCCTCGGTACCTTCCAGACTGGCCATAAACTCATTCAGAAAGGCCATTGTGGTGGGGCATATATCGGGACAATAGGTGAAGCCAAAAAAAACCAGACTCCACTTCCCTTCAAAGCGGGTGCGATTGAAGGGCGCGCCATGATGGTCTACCAATTGAAAGTCATCGATGCGTCTTGGAGTATCGAGCACATACAGGCCATTAATTTTCATTTCTGATTCGGTCAGCACGCGTGGCAGTGAAATTCGATGCACGAATCCGGCGATAATCAGCGTGATGAACACCAGCAGGCCGACGACTGTCAGTTTTATACTACGGGATTGGCTCACAGAGTACTCACTGGAAATGCATAGTGGTCTACGAGCATGATCACGAACAGTGACATCAGGTAGATGATGGAATACTTGAAGGTCTCCATGGGGGCATTCGGGTTTTTGCCCCGCATCAATTCAATGGCCCAGTACAGAAATCCACCGCCCAGTACCACCGCGCCGAGCAAGTACAAGGGCCCGCTCATGTGCGTGGCGTAGGGCAGCAGGGTAATGAGAAACATCAGGATGGTGTACAGCAGAATGTGCAGCTTGGTGAATGCCACTCCGTGCGTCACCGGCAGCATGGGAATGCCCACGGCGGCGTACTCCTCCTTGCGATGAATCGCCAGGGCCCAGAAATGGGGCGGCGTCCAGGCAAAGATAATCAGCACCAGCAGCAACGCGTGACCGTTAATCTCGCCGGTGACGGCGGTCCAGCCGAGCAGGGGTGGGGCCGCACCCGCCAGACCACCAATAACGATGTTTTGCGGCGTAGCGCGCTTGAGAAACAGGGTGTAGACAAACGCATAACCCACCAAAGAGGCAAACGTCAGCCAGGCAGTCAGTGGATTAATCCACACCAGCAGGATCGTCATGCCCAAGCCGCCCAGCACCATGGCAAACAGAGCTGCTTGCAGATTACTTATCCGGCCCTGCGCAATGGGCCGATTGTGGGTACGGGTCATTTTCTGGTCCACGCGCTGGTCCACCAGATGATTGACCGCAGCGGCAGAGCCGGCGCACAGGGCGATGCCCAGATTGCCCAGTACCAGAACCTCCAGGGGCACCATACCGGGCACCGCCATGAACATGCCGATCGCTGAGGTGAGAATCATCAGCAAAACTACGTTGGGTTTGGTCAGCTCCTTGTAGTCGCGCCAGCTGGCCGCGCCTGTCTGCTGTAGGTCTGCCATTACGCTCCTAGCCACCGGAGTTCTTGAGAAGGAATTTAAGGTCCGCAATCACGTCTTTATAGGGGACCTCTTTATTGTAGGACATCATGACCCACCCTGCGGGATCCACGAGGTACCAGGTGCTTGGATCTGTCGCGTGTTCCGGAAACAGTGCAGCGTAACCAGTGGCAGGCAGCGTCAGGGCTTGCAGGCCGCTGTGTTCGTCAGCCAGAAACCGGGCAAACCCGTCCGCAGCGGGAGCCGGACGCCCATCGCTGAGTTTCGATGCCGTCAGTTGCGTGGTCTGCGCGCTATCTTCGCTGACATACAGGCGGCGCAGGCGATTGATTTCCTTGCCCATGGCGACATGAACCTGGCGCGTCACATACAAGCTTTGCTCACAGGCCTCGTCGCAGCGCCCACCCGCGGCTGGAACAACCATTGCCCAGCGCGGCTCCAGATCCGCAAATGCCACGCTCAGGCCGGACTCGTCGCGTAGCGCCAGATCGTCCAGTTGCCGCGGTGGTTGTACCAGTGTGCCGCGATTGGCCGTGCCCAACAGGCCGACCAGATCGAGATCACCGTGCGCTACAAAATACCACAGCCAGCTCGCCACCAGAATGATGGTTACCGGAATGCCGCTGATCAACAGTAGGACCATGCGGTTGCGGGTGGTCGAGTTTGCGTTTGTCATTTACTGGCCTGTTCTAGCTGAACGCGTTACGAGCTGCCACACATTACTACTGCGCAGCAGGTAAAACACCAACAGCACCGTCGCCATCGCGAACCACTGCACCGCATAGCCCTGATGCATTTGCGGGCTCATGTTCACCACCTGCCAATCGACGGCCAGAGCACCCGGCTCGCCTGCATCAATGCGGACAGGGAAGGGGAACACTTTGCCCCC
>JANNXP010000026.1:0-1762 GCA_031409615.1 Haliea sp.
ACCATCGGCGTCGTTCGCGTCAGTCTTGTTGGGTGCCATGTCCAGCGCCGCCTTGGCATGCCGTGCGTCGATGCAAATCGCCGGTAACCCCTCAGCACTGAGTGCATGGTAGAACCATATCGACAAGGGGCCTGTCTCAAATACCACCCGTTCAACCGCCGGCGCGTGCTTTCGGATCAACACCGCCAACGTCTGAGGATCGGAGGCGCACTTGCCGCGCCAGATACGCTTCCCATCCCTTCGAATAGAGACGGCTGTGTCTTTCAACGAAACGTCGAGGCCGATAAACTCACCCATGATAGTTCTCCCATTGATGCTGGGCCCGACCACACCGGGAGCCCATTCTCATCCTATCGGGAACAACCGCCCTCTGCAGCAATCGCATCAGCGCCTGGCGCTCCCGCGATTACCCCATGTTTTCGGTTCCACTGCGCATCAGACCCCAATTTGAATTGATGAACAACGACCGGTTGCATCCATTTGGGCTGGAATTACGCGGGCCGCTTTCTTTGTGTTGATTTTCTGCTCCGTTGCGCCTCAGGCCCCATTGCCGATAAATGTGCGATCTGTAAGAAGTCCGGCGTGAGCAATTTTTTTCCGCGTAAACTTTGGCATCATACCCGCGACTTAAAGCAGGAGTGGGTTAGCCAGGCGAAGATTCTGAAACTTGGTGACTGTCTTGTCATTCTTGGAGAACCAGGGATGGGCAAGACCAGCCTGTTAAATGATCTCGCAGCCACACCTTGGGCCGCAAGCTGTACCGCACGCCAATTGATTAACAGTCCTGACCCGCGCAGCCTGCTGGGCGACCGCCAATTACTTATCATCGATGCACTCGATGAAGTGGCGTCGCCAGCAGAAGGCGACGCTGTCGACTCCGTATTGCAAAAACTTGGCGTCTTGGGTTTCCCCAGATTTGTACTATCGTGTCGCGTTGGTGACTGGCGGGCAGCGACCGCAGTCGAAGCTATCCGTGAGCAATATAACGCCCCACCACTAGAGCTACATCTTGAACCGCTGGATCGCGATCAGCAGTATGAGCTGCTCGCTTTGCTGACGGATGACAAAGAGCGCGCGGACTCGTTGCTGGCGCACTTCGAGCGGTTTCAGCTCGATTTTCTCGGTAATCCGCAAACGCTAAAATTAATTGCTGCGTTACCGACGGACAAGGCATTGCCTGAGACAAGTAGCAAGCTATTTGAACTGGCTACCAAGCAGCTGCTTCTAAAGGAGCACAAGGACGGCAAGCGAGAGCTGCCCCCCGACCGCGCACTGGAAGCCGCCGGTGCGGCTTTTTCGGGCTTGATCCTGACCGGCAGCAGCCGGATCGTCCGCAAGGCAAGCGCCAATGCTGGCGAGGGCGAACTCGCATTAAACGAGGTTGAAGCGCTGGCAGGGCCCGACCTTGAACAGGTTATCAAGACCCGGCTGTTCGCAGGCTCGACAGACAGTTTTACCTACGAACATCGACGTATCGGTGAATATTTGGGCGCACGCTGGTTGGCAGAGCGAGCCGACACGCGCGCCAAACGCAAGCGCCTGCTTGCGATGCTGCGGTCCGAAGGACGGGTCCCGGCAAGCCTCCGAGGGCTTCACGCGTGGTTGGCTCTCGACGGACATTTCGCGCCAGTCGTTATCAAGGCCGACCCCATGGGGGTTATCGAATACGGCGACGGAGAAGTGCTGACCACACCGCAAGCAAGGTTGCTGCTCGACACACTGGAGCAGCTCTCACGCGACAATCCCCGATTCCTTGGCTGGG
>JANNXP010000027.1:0-3393 GCA_031409615.1 Haliea sp.
GACTGCAAGGCTGGACGACAAGAGTAACGCCTACAACACCGCGAGAATCGAGGCGCTTGAACTACAGAACCTGTTCGAAGTGGCGGAGGCGACTGCCATAACGGCAGAAGGGCGCAAAGAAAGCCGGGGAGCGCATGCGCGTGAGGATTTCGATTCCCGCGATGATGAGAATTGGCTGTGTCACTCACTGTATTTCCCCACCGACAAGCGAGTGGGCAAGCGGGCGGTAAACTTTGAGCCGAAGACGGTTGCTACCTTTAAACCGAAAGCGCGTACTTATTAAGGGGTCCGAAACATGTTGCAAGTCAGTATTTATCGCTACAACCCGGAAATTGATGCTGAACCCTACATGCAGGATGTGCAGGTCGATACCGGTGGCAAGGACCTCATGGTGCTGGACGTGATGGAATTGATCAAAGCACAGGATACTACGGTGGCTTATCGTCGTTCCTGTCGGGAGGGGGTGTGTGGCTCTGACGGTGTCAACATGAATGGCGTCAATGGCCTGGCCTGTGTCACACCTTTATCCAAGGCCATCAGGAACAACAAACTGGTGCTGCGACCGCTGCCCGGATTGCCGGTGATACGTGACCTGGTGATCGACATGAGCCTGTTCTATACGCAGTATGAAAAGGTACAGCCCTATCTGCAGAACGATACACCGGCGCCAGCCATTGAGCGCTTGCAGTCTCCGGAGGACAGGGCAAAACTGGATGGGTTATACGAGTGCATTCTGTGCGCCTGCTGTTCGACAGCCTGCCCGTCCTTTTGGTGGAATCCGGACCGCTTTATCGGTCCTGCTGGCTTGTTGCAGGCCTATCGGTTTCTGGCGGACTCACGGGACACTGCAACCGTCGAACGGCTGGCCAGACTGGATGATCCCTTCAGCGTTTTTCGCTGTCATGGTATTCAGAACTGTGTCAATGTATGCCCCAAAGGCCTCAACCCGACTCGGGCGATCGGCCATATACGCAACATGCTGTTAACGCGCGCGACTTAACATTAGACTGTCTCCACAAAGCATTGATTAAATTGACTTAATTAGAAATAATACCTCGCATATATAGCCCGGCGGTGCAGTGTTTTTCCACGAGAGTTAAGCATGGCCTGCAGATACTGCCAAACCCACCGAGCAAGCATCCTCCGACCCCGCGTCAGGATACGGTGCAGTGCGGATCGATTGAGCCCCGGGAGGGGTGTAGATGCAAAATAGTTCCATGGAATTGCTGTGGCAGAGCTCCCACATTGCTGGCGGCAATGCCACCTATGTGGAAAACTTGTATGAGTCCTACCTGAAGGACCCTAACGGGGTGCCGGAGCAGTGGCGCGACTATTTTGACAAGCTGCCCAGGGTAGCATCCGCCACCGTGCAGATTGAGGACGTACCGCACTCGGTGATTCGCGAGCGTTTCGCCCAGATTAGCAAAATGCGCGTGCGCACGGATGCGACTGTGCGCCACGACTCGCAAGCGACCGAGTATGAGCGTAAGCAAGTGCGCGTGGTGCAATTGATCTCGGCCTACCGCCAGCGCGGACACCAGAAGGCGCAACTGGACCCCTTGGGTTTAGCAGAACGTAATCCGGTAGCCGATCTTGACTTGGGTTTTCACCAATTGTCATCCGCCGATTTCGATACGGTATTTCAAACCGGGACTCTCCACATCGGTAAGGCCGATGCCACCTTGGGTGAAATCTACGCGGCCCTGGAACGCACCTATTGCAACACCATCGGCGCCGAGTTCATGCATATTGTCGATACCACCGAGCGCCACTGGATTATGCAGCGCATGGAGTCGGTACGCGCCGCGCCTGACTACGGCAGGGACGTGCGCCTGCAGTTGCTGAATCAACTGATCAACGCCGAGGGATTGGAAAAATCCCTGGCGTCGAAATACCCGGGCACCAAGCGCTTCGGGCTGGAAGGGGGAGAGAGCCTCATCCCCATGTTGTCAGAGATGGTGCAGCGCTGTGGCGCCTATCGGGCAAAGGAAATTGTCCTCGGTATGGCCCACCGCGGCCGCCTTAATGTACTCATCAATATTCTGGGGAAAAATCCCTCCGAGTTGTTTGCCGAGTTTGAGGGCCGGGCACAGTACGAAAGCTCCGGTGACGTGAAGTATCACCAGGGCTTTTCTTCCAACGTAATGACCGCCGGCGGGGAAGTGCATCTGGCCCTCTCATTCAACCCGTCTCATCTGGAGATCGTGGCGCCGGTGGTGGAGGGGTCTGTGCGCGCGCGCCAGGAGCGACGCCAGGACGAGAAGGGCGACTTAGTGGTGCCTATCGTACTGCACGGCGATGCCGCATTTGCGGGGCAGGGCGTGGTGATGGAAACCTTCCAGATGTCACAGACGCGCGCCTATAAAACGGGTGGCACTATCCACATCGTGATCAACAACCAGGTAGGGTTCACTACGAGCAAGCGTGAGGATGCCCGGTCCACCGAGTATTGTACTGACGTTGCCAAGATGGTGCAGGCCCCGATATTTCATGTGAATGCAGATGATCCCGAGGCCGTGCTTTTTGTCACTCAGTTGGCTGTTGACTATCGTACCGAGTTCAAGAAAGACGTGGTAATAGACCTGGTCTGCTATCGTCGTCGCGGTCACAACGAAGCCGATGAACCGTCGGTGACACAGCCGCTAATGTACAAGAAAATCGCCAAACACAAGACCACCCAGGAGTTGTACGCCGCAAAACTTGTCAGCGAAGGACTGATTACCGATAGCGAAGTGCAGACACTGGTTGATCGCTACCGGGCTGCACTGGACCGCGGAGCCCCACTGGTCAGTAGCCTGGTCCTAGAGCCCAATACATCCCTCTTTGTGGATTGGACACCGTATCTGGGGCACCACTGGACGATGCAGTGCGATACGCGCATGGATTTGCAATCGCTGCAAGCCCTCGCCCAGGCCACCAATACCGCGCCGGACAACTTCCCGCTGCAGCGCCAGGTCGCCAAAATCCTGGAAGACCGGCGCAAGATGGCGGCGGGTGCGATGCCGCTAAACTGGGGCTTCGCCGAGAATCTGGCGTACGCCTCCCTGTTGCGGGAGGGATTTCCTATTCGTCTGACCGGCCAGGATGTCGGGCGCGGCACTTTCTCCCACCGGCATGCGGTATTGCACAATCAAAAGGATGGCAGCGACTACACCCCCCTGCAGCACATTGCAGATGAGCAGGCACAGTTCTCTATTTATGACTCCCTGCTATCTGAGGAAGCGGTACTTGCATTTGAATACGGGTACTCCACCACGCTGCCCCAGGGTCTGGTTATCTGGGAGGCCCAGTTTGGTGATTTCGCCAACGGCGCCCAAGTGGTCATTGATCAGTTCATTACCAGCGGCGAGCATAAATGGTCGCGCTTGTGCGGTTTGACGATGCTGCTTCCGC
>JANNXP010000028.1:0-13244 GCA_031409615.1 Haliea sp.
TCGATAGGAAAAGGAGACATTCTCAAAGATGATCGCCCCGGTTACGAGGTCGAGGACTTTGGCATCGGGCGTATCATTGACGCTGGGGCTGACCTGGAGCAGCTGCAACATTTTCTCGATATTGACCATCGAACCTTTGATTTCGCGATATACCATGCCGAGAAAATTGAGTGGCAGAAACAGTTGGATCATAAACGCGTTGATCAACACAAAGTCACCGATGGTCATAGTCCCCGCTGTAACGCGGTTGGCCGCTAGCCACATCATTGCTGTCATGGCGACTGCAATGATAAGAGCCTGGCCGCCGTTGAGCGAGAACAATGACAGGCGATTCTTGCGGCGGGCCAATTGCCATTTGGCGAGTTCATAATCGTAACGCTGCGCTTCAAATTCCTCATTAGTGAAATATTTGACAGTTTCGAAATTGAGCAGGCTGTCTACTGCCCGAGTATTACTGGCAGAATCGGCTAAATTGGCATCGCGCACAAACTGGGTGCGCCACTCTGTCGCTGCGACTGAAAACCAGACGTAGGCGGTGATGGCCACCAGAGTGATCAATGCGAAACCCCAGCCATAATTGAATAGCAGAATCCCTACCACCATAAATATCTCTATAAAAGTGGGCACGATATTGAAGACAAAGAAGCGCATAAGGAAACTGATACCGGTGGTGCCGCGTTCGATATCGCGCGACAGTCCGCCGGTACGGCGATTGAGATGAAAATCCAGGTCGAGATTGTGCAGGTGCCTGAAGACCTCCAGGCCGATCTTGCGCATGGCCTGTTCGGTGACATGCCCGAACACAGTATCCCGCAGCTCGCCAAACAGAACATTGGCGAAGCGGGCCAGGCCATAAGCCAATACCAATGCCACGGGAGCTGCCACCAGTTTGCTGTTGGTGGCGGGTAGGGCATCGACGATGTACTTGAGAATGAAGGGGCCGATCACATTGCCCAGCTTCGCGAGAATCAAACACCCCAGTGCGAGTAGTACCCGGCTGCGGTATTGCATCAAGTAGGGCCAGATTATCCTGAGGATGTGCCAATTGATTTTCTGGTTCGGCTCATCTTCGTAGTTACTGTGATTCATAGGTGCTGTCGATCATCGGTGCTGTGATTCATAGGTGCTGTGATTCATAGGTGCTGCCGACCATAGCGCTGCTCACTGGCGCCGTCGCTTTGCCCTATCGTACACCAGGTCGTCCTGGCGTCCGCCACGCAGTCCGTCAGGCACCAGGTCAAAATAGCTGTCGGTGGTGGCTTGGGTGCGGCTCCAGTCAACGCGCTCACTCCGATAGGCAATCCTCCAGATACCAGCGCGCCTCTCGTAACGATCAAGGTAGCGTCCGGCAATAGTGACATCCTCGAAACCGGCTTCCCCCATAACCTTGTGGTAAGCATTGAAATAGACCTCGCCGAAGGCTTCATCGCCCTCTAACTCGATCAGCACGTTGCCGATCATGTGCTGATTGGACGCGTGTGCTTGCAGAGCGGTGATGGCAAAGCGGGCAAATTCTTCCGGAGCGCCCTGGGTGAAACCATAATCGCACCAGGCATCGGGAAAAAATACTGAAACCAGCAGCGGCTCATCCAGGCGGTCCAGGCCGCGCATGTAGTTACAGGACAATTCATAGATATCCTGCTTGGCAAGTAGCGCTTCCAGGCGATCATTCACAGTGTGGTTCCTCCCTGTTATTCCGTACTCAGAAACGCATACAGCGGATCACCACCGAAATGGGCACCCTTGGCCAGATCGGCGAAGGCTGCTCCGCTGCGTTGGTCCTGCACCGGCATGTTCTTGCTCCAGTCCATGACCACCTGCCGGTGCAGTATTTTCCACCGGCCATGGCGCTTCTCCAGTCGATCCAGGTAGCGGCCATAGAACAACATCTCTTCCTTCGCACCCAGCAACAGGTGGCCGGCGCTGACACTGGACTCACTGTGGGCGTCGTTCCCCGACAAGCGTACCAGCGGATTGCTGAGGCTGTGTCGAGTAAGCTCATAGGTCTGGCCCAGGGCTTCTACGACCAATTCTGCAAAGATGTGTGCACCGCCTCTGTAGCTGCCGTAGTCCACTTCGGCTTCCGGCCAATACGCAGTCTGGATTGCATGCTTGTCCAACCGGTCAAGGCCGCGGCAATGCAGGTGTAACACGTCCAGTATCGCGAGGCGATCGGCGATCTGTGCGACGGTGGGAGTGATACCGATATCAGCAGTCATAACGACAGTCTCTGCGGGGAGAAAAGGGTGGGGCAATACTTGCACTGATCACCTGCAGCAGTACATACTAAAAAAACAGTCGAACCTGATTGTATTATCAGGCCAGAATGGAAGTCCATTGAATTAGCGCACCGACAAGGGCCTTATCTCCCATGACAGGAAACAAAACTCACATCCCGGGTGAGGCGCGGGCCAGTGGACCTTCTGTAGCCGACACGTTAGCGGGCGACCGTTATCCGCCGCCGCCGCCCCTGCTGGAGCGTTGTTATGAATTTCTCGGCGACGCGGATATCGCTTTTGAGCGCTACACCAGCGCCGAGTTCTTCCAGCGCGAGCTGCGCGACGTGTGGCCGCGCGCCTGGCAGTGGGCCTGTCGCGAAGAACACCTGCCCGATGTTGGCGACACCTACGTTTACGATATCGGGCCCTACTCCGTCATCCTGGTGCGGTCCGCGACCGAGACGATCCAGGCGTTCCTTAACAGCTGCACGCACCGGGGTACCCGACTGCTGGCGGGGGAGGGCAGTGGCTACAGCCCCGCATTTACCTGCCCGTTCCACGGGTGGTCATGGGCGCTCGATGGCTCGATCAGGACGATACCGGGCCGCTGGGATTTTCCCCATGTGGATTGCGCGACGCATGACCTGCAGAGCGTTCAGTGTGAGCGCTGGGGTGGGTTTGTCTTTATCAACATGGATCTGGCGGCCAAACCGCTGGCGCAGTACCTTGACGTATTGCCTGAACACTTCCGGTACTTTCCGCTGGAGCGTCGCCGCATCAAGCTGCATGTGCAAAAGACCTTGCCCTGCAACTGGAAAGCCGCACAGGAGGCCTTTATGGAGGCCTACCACAATTTTGAAACCCACGACTCGCCCAACGGTGGCAACACCCAGTACGACATCTTTGGCAAGTATGTGAGCCGCTTCATTCACAATATCGGGAGTTATAGCCCCCAGTCACTGGAGGATTATCCCGGGGAAAAATGGCGTAAGCCGCCCATGACCGACGATGAAATGGTGGCCTTTCTGGCGTTGTATGGACTTGATCCTGGTGTTGTGCCGGAAGGTGAGACTGCCCGCGCACATATTGCGCAGGCGCTGCGTCGCTATTTTGGTGAAACGCTGGGCATCGATTTTTCCCAGGTCAGCGAATGCCTGATGCTGGATTCCATCGAGTACCATCTGTTTCCCAATATGTTCTTCTTCCCCGGCATCGCTATTCCCATGGCCTACCGTTTTCGTCCCAATGGTATGGATGTGGACAGCAGTGTGTTTGACCTGCTGATACTCGAGCCGCTGGCGGAAGAAGCTGATCACCCGGAGCCGCCAGAACCGGTACGATTGGACATCGAGCAATCCTATACCGAGGTCGAGGGCATGGGCTGGCTGGGTCCGGTTTATGACCAGGACACCGGCAATCTTGCCCTACAGCAGCAGGGCTTCAAAACTAGCCGCAAGAAGGGGCTGACGCTGGGCAATTACCAGGAGTCGCGCATTAGGCGGGTCCACATGACGCTGGATGAGTTTATGTCCGGCGGCGTCAAGGAGTGAGTGGGTGGCAGGGCAGGAATGGCGTCGGGTCGCCAGCGTAACGGAGATAGCCCAGGGCAAAACACTGTGTGTTGACGTGAACGGCAGGGAAATCCTGCTCTGCCATACCATCGACGGCTTCTTTGCGGTGGACAATCTGTGTACCCATGCTGCGGCACGGTTGTGCGAAGGCAAGCTCAAGGGGCATCGCATACTGTGCCCGTTGCACGGTGCGGCCTTCGACGTGCGGGATGGCGGCGCCCTGACTCGCCCGGCATCCGTCGCACTGGCCACCTATCTGGTGCGGATTGATGAGGAGGGTAGCAGCGTGCTGCTGAACCTGTCGGGAGCCGATTGACGCCACAGGTAGCGAGTGGGGAATCTGTTCCCGGAGTCCGCAAGGCGTTTACTCCGCTGCGGCCGAGCCTGCACAAGGACGATTCATCCGCCTTCATGCTGGCTGCGAATCGGGCGGGCATCTGGACCTGCTGCTGGCTCGATCATCGACTCTGTTTATGAGCCAATACGCAGTATCGCTGAATTGTGAATTCGTCATATAAAAGGTGCTATGCTAGAGGTGTTCGTGCTTATAATAGGCAATAAGAATGATAAGTAAGAGGTGGGGTGTCGGTATGAAATTGGTCTGGATGAGCACCATGTTGGCTATTTTTTGCAGCGTCTTTGTGCAAAATAGTTGGTCTTTGGATGACAAGGATGGTACGTCAGTCACCTGCGATAACCAGAATACGTATGGAAACCCCTATTTTGGTGATACCCATGTGCACACGACGTTTTCCGTCGATGCCTTTACCCAGGGAATCGAGACGACGCCTGAGCAGGCGTACCGGTTTGCGAAAGGCGAACAGATCGGTTTACATCCCTTCGCTGCAAACGGCACGCCTACACGATTTGCACAGCTTGAAAGACCTCTCGATTTTGCGGTGGTTACAGATCATGCAGAATTTTTTGGGGAATATAATATCTGCCTGGATCCTTCAAATCCCCTCTATTATGAATCCAAGTGCGAATTGCTGCGCCAACGCAACGGGGCAGCTCTGATTGGGTGGAACGTGCTTTTGGGCGCGTTGCAGCCTAATGTTAAGCGCTTTGATTTTTGTGGCCCTACTGGAAGCATTTGTACTGGCGAAGTAACGTCTATTTGGCAAGGTATGCAGGTTACGGCTGAGCAGTTTTATGACCGTAGTTCGAATTGTGAATTCACCACGTTTGTCGGTTATGAGTGGACGGGGGCTCCGACCGAGCCCAATATTCTTGGGCAGTTTGAGACAAAAAATCTCCACCGCAATGTGATATTCCTCAATAGTAAGGTGCCGAACGCTCCCACAAGTTACCTGGATGCACCCTATCCGGAGCAACTGTGGACTGCTCTGGAAAACCAGTGCCTCAATGTGGTCGATGGCATCAAGAAGTGTGACGTGCTTACCATTCCACATAACTCTAACCTGAGTCAGGGCCTGATGTTCGAAACGGTGCAACCCAATGGCCAACCATACGGTACGGCCCAGGCGCAGCGCAGGGCGAAATTTGAGCCTCTGATCGAAATCACGCAACACAAAGGCCAGTCGGAATGTCTGCCGCCATCCTTGGGCGGAAGTGACGATCTGTGCAACTTTGAAGTCATTCCCTGGGGACACTTGGCAGGCAATTTTATTGGTCCGACGGTGCCCAAGGTAGAGGGTACTGTGCGTGACGCACTGAAAAAGGGTTTGCTCGTAAGGGACAGCTTGGGTGCCAACCCGTTCCAGTACGGGTTTATTGGTAGCACTGACACGCATCTGGGTACGCCGGGGTTGGTGGAGGAATCTGCGAGTTACCCCGGGCACGGTGGTGCAGCGGGAGGCGCGAGTGGCCAGTCGGTCAGGACCGGTATTACCGATACGCCTGAGTTCAATCCCGGGGGGCTGGCCGTGGTTTGGGCTACGCAAAATAGTCGGGCGGCTCTGTTTGATGCCATGCGTCGGCGCGAAGTGTATGCAACCAGCGGGCCTCGACATGTAGTGCGCTTCTTTGGTGGCTGGAATTTGCCGAGTGATATTTGTAACGTAGGTCAAGATACTGTGGCGCTTGCTGTCACCAGTAGTGCGGTGCCAATGGGTTCCATCCTGCCCTGGGCCAATGCTGGACAAACGGCACCCAAGTTCCTCGTTTCCGCTCTTAAGGATGCAGGTACTGCGAGCAACCCCGGTAATGATTTGCAACGCGTGCAGATTGTAAAGGGTTGGACGGATGCAGCCGGAGCGAAACACGAGCAGGTATTTGAAGTGGCTGGAGACCCCAATAACGGCGCTAGTGTAAATACCAATAGCTGTGAGACCAGCGGTGCCGGTTCTCCCGCCTTTTGCCAGTTGTGGCAGGATCCGGCATTCAATGCGCAGCAGAATGCGTTTTACTATGCGCGTGTAATTGAAAATCCCAGTTGTCGCTGGTCGCAGCGACAGTGCATTGCAGCCAATCCCCCCATCGATTGTGGGGTTCCGGCGTCAGTGCCTGCCGATTATGCCGCCTGCTGTGATGTGGATGTTCCCAAAACCGTGCAGGAGCGCTCCTGGACCAGCCCAATCTGGTACAACAAGAGGCCGCCTGGCTGCTAATGGTAGGTGAAAATTATGATTGAAATTTTGAAGCCCTACGACAGACAGCTCCGCCGGAATTTGGCTGCATTGACAAAAGCAGTCTATCTACTCACGACCTTACTTGTCGCCCTGGCAGGAACGAGTGCCCACGCTTACAGTATCAATGTAGCTGCAACGGGCTCGGGCTGGTGCAGTAGCGATCCGCTGTATGTTGCAAGCGATTGTGCAGATTCCAATGTAAATTTGAACAGCAACACGTTTGCGGGTAACAACACGAATGGTTTCGGTGGCGGCATTCACCGCAACTGGTTCGCTTTTGATCTGCCAACGTTGATGACACTTTCTAGTGCGAGTTTGTACATTTGGAACGATGCTGCCAATTTCAACACGGTTAACCCCGCAGCTGTTTTCAATATCTACAAGGCGGTCGATTTAAGTTTTGCTGGCCTCATTAACGGGCCGAGCCAGGGAAGTGTATTGGTAGACGACGCCAATGCAGGGCCCAGTCGATACATAGAAATTGTATTGAATAGCAGTGGCATAGCAGCGCTTACGGCGAGTTCAGGCTATCGATTTCTATTTGGTGGCAGCAACGATGATGGCGAACAAATATTTGGATATACAAGCGGTCGGCCCATCGCCTATTTGGCTCTGGACGGCGGTGAGCCCGCACCCGTGCCGGCAACACTTTCGCTATTCGGCTTAGGTCTTGCTGCCGTTGGCTTCAGTCGTCGCAGGAAGCGCAAGTAAAAAAATTTGGTTCACACGGTAGCAGGCGCTGTAGCTACACATAGACCCAAAAAGGATCGGTTGGAGAGACATGCTCAGGCTTCCACGCAATGTTGAAGCGGGCGAGTGAATGATCGAAACACAATGCGGGGTCTATCGCCGGGAATATGTCCTCAGCAAGTCCCTTGCGAATGAATACGGCGTTGAAGCACTTCCTTTCACAGCCTACAAGCCGAAATCCTTTTTTGTCGGCCAGATTCACCAACGCTCTTAGGGATGCGCCTACATACGTTGGGCCGGGGTTCTCGAGCTTGTATCTCGTCCAACTGAAGTCTTCTTCATATCGCTGCGTAACAGCTATATCAGGCCCCCATGCCTGCTGATACTCGGCTATCACCACGCGAGGCAGCACGACATCCAACGCTTCAAAGATCCAGTAGTCATTGCCATCGAGATCCAGGGACAACAGGTCAATCTCGCCGTTGAGGTTGCAGGAGGAGACGAGGTCATTGATATTGTCACGAGTAATCCACTCCTGACGAAATGTGGGTCCCCAGAATTTGGAGTCTTGGCATGACCGATAAAACTCGATGCCAGACTTAACATTTGCCTGATCGCCATCGAAAAGAAACCCTTCCCAGCCATGATTAACAATCAGGTTGGCGCTGTTACACTGCTCGCCATTGCCGGCACACACTTCCAAGACTTTTTTGTTGGTGGTTCCAATGAGTGAAAACAGATAGAGCAGTACGCCATCCTCGCCGCCTTGGGAATGTGCTCTGAAATGGACTTCATCCAGTTTTGGAAGAGGGTGTCCCTGATGCAAAAAGCTCTTCCACGTCATCATCAAGTGGGCTTGTTGTATTTGCGTATTGGGATATTTTGTCATCGTATTCCCTATCCGATTATAGTCCAAAGAGGCGGCACTTTTATGTTGTTATCTACCCCTCAAACAGCACAACCCTAAAGACCCCTTGCAGGCGATCGGAGAAGTTCGCCCGCCCGGCTCACGAATGACCGTTTGCGCCCAACCGATTACGCTTGGGCGAGCACTTCATGCAGCTGTCGATGCATATTCTGCACACCGGGCTCATTGCGCCCGATCAGTACCTTGCGTTCGATACCTGCCTTCAAGCCACGATTGATCTTATCCACCAGGGTGTAGTCCTCTGCCACGGCGACATCGTTGATCATCTGGAAGTAGTCTTCGTACTGTTGCCGCGCCTCTGGTGTGGCCGGCTCCACGGGCAGAAACATGCTGTGGTACACCACGGAGCGGTCGGGGGCGATGGGGTAGACGCGCCAGGTCTGGAAGTGATCCTCCACCACGAAGATCACCGTGTTGGGGAAAATGTAGTTGACGTAGGAGCTGTATTTTCTCGGCTCCCAGTCTTCCTCAGGTATGTTCTTGAGGTCGTTGATGGCCAGCGCTGGCGAGCCCATCGAATGATTGCGTCCATACTGTTTGTAGTTGGCGGTGTTGCTGTAGGCCATAGTGGCAATGGAATTCGGATGCAGGAACTCGAAATGGTAGTACTCATGGAAGGTGTCCATGTTGAGCTTCCAGCTGAAGTCAGTAAAGACCTGCTTGGCACCCAGGTAGTAGTGGTCCTCGAACCCAAAGCCTGACAGACGCTCCTGAATGCCGCCGAGTGCCTCATCAATATCAAACGTCATGTCCGGGTTGGGCATGACAAAGATCATGCCGTACTTCTCCTGTACGTCCAGCGGTCGCAGACCCAGTGCGTCGCGATCAATGCCGTCAAAACCCTCCTTGCCAAAGGGTACTCCCACCAGCTTGCCGGCAAGGTCATAGGTCCAGCCGTGATAGGGACAGGCAAATAGCCGGCCCTTCTTCGCCTTGCCGTGGTCGCACTCGTTCAGCGGTGCGCCGCGATGTGAGCAGATATTCACGAAGGCTTTGAGTCCGCCGTCGCTTTGACGCACGATAAGGATGGGAACGCCAGTATCGTCGAAGGCAAAGTAGTCGCCTGACTCGGGGACAATGCAACTGGGGCCGACAAACTGCGGGTAGTTGCGAAACAGCTCGAGTTTCTCGCGCTGGAACTGCTCTGGATTAATGTACTCGTTAACGTCGATTACCATGACGCTGTCAGCCAGCGCGGTGGTGTTGCGCGCCACCAGGTCCATCAGGGTTTTGATTTCTTCAACCAGTTGTGGCCGTTGCATGGAGGCTCTCCTACTAAAGTCCCAACACCATCTTGGCGATGATATTGCGCTGTATTTCCTGTGAGCCGCCAAAGATGGAGGCGGCGCGATTGTTCAGATAGCGCGGCACAACCGAACTGATGTAATCGGCCCTGACGGGGTTGCCAGCAGTCACCGGGTTCATGATAAAGCCCGTATAGCCCAGCACATCCACAGACAACTCGGCGATCTCCTGCTCCAGATGGGTGGCAGACAGTTTCATGATGGATGATTCGGGCCCTGGATTAGCGCCGCCACTGACCGAGGAGAGAATACGCAGCTCGGTAATCTCCAAGGCTTTAAGGTCAATCTCCACGCGTGCCACTTTGCGGGCGATATCGCCGCTGCGATCAAAATCAGCGTTCTCTGCTTTAGCGTCGGTCATCAGTTGGCGCAGTTGATCCAGTTCGTGTCGAATGCGGTGTGCACTAAAGCCGCCACCACGTTCAAACTCCAGCAAATATTTGGCGTAGCTCCAGCCCTGGTTCTCTTCTCCGATACGATTCGCCATCGGCACGCGCACGTTATCGAAGAAGACCTGATTGACTTCATGATCCCCAGCCATAGTGATGATCGGTTCTACGCTCACCCCAGGGCTGTCCATATCGATCAACAGGAAGCTGATGCCATGTTGCGGTTTGCCACTGTTATCGGTGCGTACCAGACAGAAGATATGATCTGCCAGATGCGCGTGTGTCGTCCAGATTTTAGAGCCATTGACAAGGTAGTGATCGCCATCCGCTTCGGCCTTCAGTTTCAAGCTGGCAAGGTCAGAACCGGCGCCGGGTTCGGAATAGCCCTGGCACCAGTAGTGCTCGCCATGTAGTATTTTTGGCAGGTACTCGGCTTTTTGTTGCGCGGTGCCAAACGCCATAATCACTGGTGCCAGCATCAGCAAGCCCAGCGGAATCAGCATAGGTGCACCGGCGTGGTAGCACTCTCTGCTGAAGATATATTTTTGTGCGGGGGTCCAGTTGGTGCCGCCATGCTCGACCGGCCATTGCGGTACGGCCCAGCCTTTTTCCACCAGGATCGCCTGCCACTGCAGAGCAATGTCTTTTTCGACGAAGACACTGCCATTGTTGGCGGTGCCCTCAATGATATGGGTAGGCAGCTTTTCCACCAGGAACTGGCGCACTTCGCGCTGGAACTGCAGTTCGTCTTCACTGAAGTTGAGATTCATAACATTAACCTGAAACGACTACTGTAAGGGATCCATGGCCCAGCGGATGCCGCGACGCAGCAATTCATAGAACTCCGCGGTTTTCCAGGCACCTTCCTCGGGCACCGGATATTCTTCTATATAGGGCTGCATATCGTACTTTCCGCGGCAGTGTCCCAGAGTCAGATACAGCACCTGTCCGGCGCCATGGGCATGAATATACAACACAGGTTGCACATCCGTGTCTTTCATCCAGTCACTGCGCATAAAGTTTTCTACCGGGTCTGACCAGTGCGTGTGCAGCAATGTCTGGTGCTCGCCGTGGAACTTGCACAGGTAGAGTTCATCATCCACCGTAAAGGTAGGAATGCCTTTCACCAGCGGGTGATCCGGCTCGGTGACATGCACGTCATATTCTTGAATAGGTGGATGCGACATGAACTGGCTGCCCAGTACCTGCATAAACGGCAAGTTTTCCTCGGGGCAGTCAACGCGGGGTGAGCCGTCGGCATTCGGTTCGAGAAAGCGCAGGATGGAGTTAGTGCCATGCAGGGCAAACCATTTCTTGCCGCTGTTCACAAACGCCACCAGGCGGCTGGTTTGCGCGGCAGTGGGAATAACATCACAGGTGTAGGTGATCAGAAAGTCACTGGCGCAGATCGCGTCGATGTCGCTGAAGTCGGCACCTACCAGCACTTTGATGCGCGGCTGTTCCGCAAGCAGCTTGAGTATCTCAAGCCTGGCATGGTCGATGTTGTGAAACACGCCACCTGCGACCAGGTAGACGTCTATGCGATCGCTTTTACTCATTTTTGAGCTGTACCCGCTTGGTGAATTTGCCGTCGATCACGAGCTACAGCACCGTGATGCAACTGGCGACATATCTTATGGTCAGGGAGTGTTTGCAGGGCACGTTAACAAACCTGTTTCTAAAAAACAATCAGATTTGACTGTTTATTTTCTATCCGATACTGTGGTCGCGTTGGACGCCCAAAGCGGCTATAAATGCGCTTCACTGCGGCTTGCGCGGCACACTATTCATTTAAGGAGAACCCGATGAAACTGTATTCTTCCGTTGGTCCCAACCCACGCCTGGTCAGAATGTTTATGGCAGAGCGGGGCATCGAAATGCCCCTGCAGGAAGTGGATATCATGGCAGGCGAAAACCTTGGTGAGGCCTTCAGAAACCTTAATGTATCGGCTCAGTCGCCCTGTTTACAGCTGGACAACGGTAGCGTGGTGGCGGAAGTGACGGTCATATGCAGCTATCTGGATGAAATTACCGACGGCGCTTCGCTGATCGGTGCTACGCCTGAAGAGCGGGCCGAAACCCGTATGTGGATGCGTCGTTTTGACGCGCGCATTCTGGAGCCCATGTCCCTGGCATTTCGCAGCGCCGAGGCATTGGAGCTGTTCAAGAACCGTTGCCATGTCATCCCGCAGGCGGCGGATGACCTGAAAGCGACGGTGCAGGAATCCTGGGCCTGGCTGGAGCCACAGATGGCCGGCAAGCAGTATATTTGCGGCAAGCGTTTCTCTCTCGCTGACATACAACTTTTTACCTTCGCCGATTTTGGCGCCATGATCGGTCAGGGTATTCCTGAGGGGCTGCCGAATTTGCAGGCTTGGTTCAAACGCATCGCCGAGCGTCCCAGTGTCGCCGCCAGTTTGCATCCCTCCCAGGCTGCGTGAACCGCGACGACCGCAGCGAGTAGCAATAATAGAAGAGGAAGACCAATGAAAGCGGCAGTGTTCAAGGAAGTTGGTACACCCCTGGTGGTGGAAACAGTTGCGGATCCCGTGCCGGAGCCTTCGGAACTGGTGATGAAGGTCAGTTTCTGCGGTATCTGCGGCACTGATCTGCACGCTACCCGAGAGGGACTTACCACCGCCGGTTGCGGCCAGATTCTGGGCCATGAATATGTCGGCGAGATCGTCGAAGTCGGCCCGCAAGCTGCAGGAAATTGGCAGGTCGGTGACCGCGTATGCGCCATGCCGTTTATTGCCTGTGGCCGCTGCCTGCCCTGTGTTGCGGGGCGCTTTTTCGAGTGCGCCAACAAAAAAGTGTCGGGTGTGAATGACCAGGGCGGGTTCGCGGAATTCGTCACTACCGGGTCCCGCGAAACGCTACTGCTGCCCGATGACCTCGACCTGCAAAGCGCAGCGTTGGTCGAACCCTTGGCGGTGGGAATTCACGCAGTGCGCATCGCCGATGTGAAGGCGGGTAGTCGTGTGTTGGTGATCGGCGCTGGACCCATCGGCCTAACGGTGGCGTTGTGGTGCCGGTTTTTCGGGGCCCGCGAAGTGGTGGTCAGCGAGGTGACCAAATCCCGCGCGGATCTGGCGAAGAAGATGGGCGCCACGGCGGTGATCCATCCCGAGCTGGATAAGGGCGCTGAGGGCCTGCTGCAACAATTTGCCGCAGTGGCCGGTGGCGCGCCGGATGTCATTTTTGAATGTGTGGGTGCGCCAGGTTTACTGCAGCAGTGCATCGAAATGGCACCGCATCGCGGCAAAATCATTCCGGTCGGCGTGTGTGAAAAGCCCGACAGCATCATGCCGTTCTTCGGGCTGGTGAAGGAACTTCAGATCCAGTTCGCCATCGCCTACAACCGCGATGACTTCGATACCTGTGTCGCGATGTTAGGTGAGCGCCGCATTGATATCTCCCCGATGGTGACGGACATTGTCACGCTGGACGAACTGCCTGCGGCGTTCGAAGCGTTACGCACGCCCAGCCATCAGTGCAAAGTTCTTACTCGTATGTAATCGATTTTACTCTGCAAGACGGTCCTGATCGCGG
>JANNXP010000029.1:0-13176 GCA_031409615.1 Haliea sp.
ATCTCAGCAGTTTGAGCAAGCGGGGCATGCCCACTGCCACTCGCCGCAACGGAGCCTCTAGTCATGATCCATCGCCGGATAGATCAGTTGCCAAAGCCCCCGGCATTGCCGGGGGTATTTAATAAGCAGCAGCAAAATTAAACAACGCTAGGTGGTCAATCTCATTACGAGACCATCTTTTTAACCACTTCCGACAGCACCTTCTTGGCGTCCCCAAACACCATCATGGTCTTGGGATTGTAGAACAGATCGTTATCCACCCCGGAAAAACCCGAGGCCATACTGCGCTTTATGATGACCACGGTTTGCGCCCGGTCTACTTCCAGGATCGGCATCCCGTAAATAGGAGAATCCTTTTGCGTGCGAGCGGCCGGGTTCACCACGTCGTTGGCGCCCAGCACGATCGCCACGTCCGTCTCTGCCAGGAGTGGGTTGATCTCCTCGAGTTCGATGAGTTTGTCATAGGACACATCGGCCTCGGCGAGCAGTACATTCATGTGGCCAGGCATACGACCGGCCACTGGATGGATTGCATAGAGAACTTCACAACCGCGCTCGGCGAGCGCCTCCTCGAGTTCCTTCACGACGTGCTGGGCCTGGGCGACGGCCATGCCATAGCCGGGAGCGATGACTACTCGCTGCGCCGTTCCCAGCACGATCGAAAGATCCTCGGGCGAGAAGGCGTGCACCACGCGCTCTTCACCGGAACCGCCTGCAGCGGACGGCGCCGATGATACCGAGCCAACACCGCCAAATAGCACATTCAGGAACGACCGATTCATCGACTTGCACATGATGAACGCGAGAATGAGTCCGGACGAGCCGTCGAGCGTTCCCGCTACGATGAGCAGTTTGTTGTTCAACACAAAGCCCAGTGCTGCCGCAGACAAGCCTGCATAGGCATTAAGGATGGCGATGACGGTGGGCATATCGGCGCCGCCGATACCCATCACCAGCAGGAAGCCGAAGATGAGAGCGAAGACGACAATGGCCGGGATTAGCACGGAATTCGTCGGGTTGATGATGAGTGCGATGGTCAGTCCCACGCAGATGGCGAACACGCCCACGCTGACGACATTACGCCCGGGGTAGACCAGTGGCCGCCCTGAGATCATTTCCTGCAGCTTCAGAAACGCGATAACCGAACCCATGAACGTGAGGAATCCCAGTACGATCTCCGTGGCAAGTACGCCTGTGGTGAACGCGCTGAGCGCTTCTTCAGCGCGCGGCAATCGCTGGTAATACTCTGCCATGCCGATCAAGGCGACCGCGAAGGACCCGAAGGCATGGGACATTGCGGTTCGCTGTGGCACTGCCGTCATCGGCAGTTTCAGTGCGATGGGTGCACCGATTAACGTGCCCACGACCAGCGCGCCGAGCAGCAGGGTATAGTTCTGGATCTGGTAGGCCATCAGCGTCGTGCCAATGGCGACAGCCATGCCGAGCACGCCGGCCAGGTTGCCGAAGCGCGACATTTTCACATCGCTCATCCACTTGAGCGACAGTATGAACAGGACTGCTGATAGAACGTATAGGTACAGCGCGAGGGTTTGCATTAGCGGCTACCCTTACGGAACATTTTGAGGATACGTTCGGTGATCATAAAGCCACTGATCACGTTGCTCATCGCTAGCGCGGTACCTACGGTGGCGAGTATGATCACCCACGTTGAATTGTCCGGGTACGACAGGACAATAAGGGCCGCCACCACGGATACCGACGAGATCGCGTTGGTCAGTGCCATCAGCGGGGTGTGGAGCAGTTTCGCGACACCGTGGATGAGTCCGAGGCCGAGGAAGCTGGACAGTATGAAGATCAGCAGGTTGGTGGCGGTGTCTTCGGCGGTGACATTCACATGCTGGGACGCTGTCGCGTCCGCTTGGGCCGCGAGGCTCATGGTGCCGATGACGAAGGCCGTGCACAGATGCGCAGCGCGTAACTTAATACTATTTAAATCAGACACTTATATATCCTTTTTGGAATTAAGCTTACTATTATCGCCAATGCTTTATGGCCTGTCATACACATCGGCCTTACGCCGCCGGGGTGTTGCGCACTGAGCCAGACTGGCGCTGTGGCGGGTGCCGGCATGGGGCCTCACATTAGTCTGTTATTGGTGGTCGTTGGCCTGCTGAAAAGGTGGCAAAGTCTGTACTTTGGATGCACGTGTAACAATGACATCCCGTAACAAACAAATGTACCGTAAATTACACTCGACTGCACGCCGCGAGAGCGATGCCGCGCATTATTTTCTCAGGGAATACGATGAAGTCACACAATAAACTGTTACTGGCATTGGTTGCGGGTCTGCTGTTAGGCACAGGCCTGCACGCTGGAGGCGCCAACGAGGTCATTCATGCGCTGTCTGAAAATGTATTGGAGCCTTTTGGTCAACTCTTCCTGCGTTTGATTTTTATGACTGTCGTGCCGCTGGTGTTTTGTGGTTTGGTGTTGGGGGTGTACGAATTGGGCCAGCACCATGGCCTTGGCCGCACGGTAAGTCGGACTCTGCTCTACACGCTATTGACCAGCACTGTATCCGTCCTCATCGGCTTGTCTCTGGTGAATCTGGTTCGCCCCGGAGACGGTTTGAACCTGCCCACGGACCTGTTGCATAGCCAGGGCGCCCAAGTTGAAAAAATTCAAATGAATGCCCAGTCCGCAAAAACAGTGACGCAAACACTGCTGGATATCGTCCCGAAAAATCCTGTGCAGGCGGCGGCCCAGGCGCTTGAGGGAGATATGCTGGCGTTCATGTTTTTTGCCCTGGTGTTGGGTTTTGCGCTGAGTCGTGTGGTGAAAACGGAAGGCCCTAACTCGGCGATTTCGGTGATGGAAACCATCTATGCGGCGACGATGGAAATTGTGCATCTGGTGATGCGTCTGGCACCCTATGCCGTTTTCGCCCTAGTCTTTGCCAGCAGTCTCAAATTTGGCTGGGAGCTCATCCGTTCACTGTCTCTGTATGTAGTGGTGGTGGTGGTGGGATTGGCGCTGCAGCAGTTTGTGGTGTACCCGACCTTGCTAAAGACCCTTGCAGGCCGATCCCCGCGGCAGTTTTTCAGGGACTGTTCCGATGTGTTGATTTATGCGTTTGCCACTTCATCGTCCGCCGCGACCCTGCCCAAGTCGCTGGAAACAGCCACTGAAAAACTGAAGCTGTCGCCAGCAACCTCGCGCTTTGTATTGACGGTAGGAGCGACCGCCAACCAAAACGGTACCGCTCTGTTTGAGGGCGTGACCGTTATTTTCCTGGCCCAGGTGTATGGCATTGATTTAACCCTGTCACAGCAATTCCTGATTGTCGTTATGTCCATTGTGGCGGGCATTGGCACCGCTGGCGTGCCGGGGGGATCCTTGCCGCTGATCATGCTGCTGCTGCAACAGGTGGGCATTCCTCCGCAAGGGCTTGGGCTGGTATTGGGCGTCGATCGCTTCCTGGACATGTGTCGCACAACGGTGAATGTAGGCGGCGACCTGGTAATCGCAACCATTGTCGATAGCAAAGGTGAGCCAGAAACGCCTGCCTAATGGTGACCGCAGGCATCAGTATTTACTGTAGGCAGAACGAGTTTACATTAGCAGGGGCAGCGTTTTATTACGCTATCTTTGGTCGGATAGCGCGCGCTTTGACAGTAACGAAAATAGTCAGAGCGGGTCATAGGTGGCAGGTCACGATGGTGCTCACGCATGTGTTCGAGATACCCATCATAATCGCCCATGCCCACCATCAGGCGCAGTGTTTGGGCGACGCGCAGAAAAAAAGACTTCAGTGACACAGTCATTACGCTAGCTCCGATTGTCGCCATGCAATCGGCGTTTCACTGGTGCTCACAGTCGCGTCACTGTGCGCTTGCAAGATTGCACGCACCGCAAACAGTAATATGGTGACGACCACTGTCACAAACAAGCCAGCCATAACCGCATTGACGTTATCGTTAAGGACCACCTGATGCATTTGCGCCATGTTCATGGTGGGAGCAAGCACTTCATTGCGCTCTATGGCATCGGCAAAGACCCTGGCATGTGACAAGAATCCGATTCTGACATCAGGGGAAAAGATCTTTTGCCAACCCGCATACAGCGTGATCAGTAGAATCCACGCTGCCGGGAATGCGGTGACCCAGACATAGCGAATTTTTTTCATCCGCACCAGAATGACAGAGGCCAGAATTAGCGCCATTCCAGCCAGCATCTGGTTGGCGATGCCAAACAGCGCCCAAAGACTGTTAATGCCGCCGAACGGGTCGCTGATGCCCTGATAGAGGAACCACCCCCAGCCGCTGACAGCCAGCGTGGTGGCAAAAACATTTGCGGTCCAGGAGCGCGTATTCCCCAGGGCGGGAACGACGGTGCCGCACAGATCCTGAATGAGGAATCGGCAGACGCGGGTGCCGGCATCCAGCGTGGTCAAAATGAACAGGGCCTCAAACAAAATCGCGAAGTGATACCAGAACGCCATCAACGCCTTGCCACCGATCAGGTCCGAAAATAGTTTGGCCATGCCCACGGCAAAGGTGGGCGCGCCGCCAGTGCGCGACAGAATCGACGACTCGCCAACATCTTTTGCCATTTGGCTGAGAATATCGGGTGTCACTGCGTAGCCCCAGGACGAAATGACCTGGGCTGCTTCTTCCACGGTGTTGCCAATCACTGCAACCGGGCTATTCAGCGCGAAATAAATTCCAGGTTCGAGCACGCACGCAGCGATCAGCGCCATGATGGCCACGAACGATTCCATCAACATGGCACCGTAACCGATAGCCGGTATGTGTGACTCTCGTTCGAGCATTTTTGGCGTGGTACCGGACGCTACCAGGGCGTGAAATCCGCTGACGGAACCACAGGCAATGGTAATAAACAAAAAGGGAAAGAGGGCGCCTGAAAAGACAGGTCCGCTGCCATCAATGAAGGGGGTAACAGCCAACATTTTAAGCGGCGGCGCGACAATCAGAATCGCGATGGCCAGCGCCAGAATCGTCCCAATCTTCAGGAACGTTGACAAATAGTCGCGCGGCGCCAGCAGCAACCAGACCGGTAGTACCGAGGCGATAAAGCCATAGCCGATCAAGCCCAGCGCCAGGGTGTCGGCCTCCAGCGAGAGCAGCGGTCCCCAATACGGATGCTGCGCCACGCTGTTGCCATAGACCAGTGCCAGCATCAGCAGTACAAAACCGATCAGCGACACTTCAACCACATGGCCGGGCCGTAACCAGCGCGAATAAATGCCCATGAACACCGCTATCGGCACGGTTGCCAAAATGGTGAACAGCCCCCACGGACTCCCGGTCAGGGCTTTCACCACCACCATGCCCAGTACGGCCAGCAAAATGACAATAATGGCAAGGATACCGAGCATGCCGATCAGTCCGGCGGTATTGCCCATTTCGAGGCGCATCATTTCGCCCAGAGAACGACCGTCGCGGCGGGTGGAGGCAAACAGGATCATCGCATCTTGTACCGCTCCGGCTAACACCACGCCAAACAGAATCCACAAGGTACCCGGCAGATAGCCCATTTGCGCCGCCAGCACCGGCCCCACCAAGGGGCCTGCTCCGGCGATGGCGGCAAAATGATGACCAAATAACACCCATTTATGCGTTGGCACATAATCCAGCCCATCATTACGTCGCTCGGCGGGTGTTAACCTGCGATCATCGAGTTGCATGATGTTTAGCGCGATAAAGCGCGCATAGAAGCGATACGCGATGGTGTAAATCGCCACGGCGGCCACCACCAGCCACAACGCACTTACCGGCTCGCCGCGTGCCAGCGCCAACTGGGCAAAGGCGGCAACAGCCAGCAGCACAACGAATCCCCACACTAAAAATTGGCGTATTGTTCTTAGCATTATTCGACAACCAGAAGACAGGTTTGCAGGAGCGCAAAGTCTAACGCGTACCATCCAGTTTGGGCAGTAGCGATGCTCAGGAATGTTGAGTCAGCTCGCCGCCAGCGCTATGCTTGTCCGGCCATACAGGCAGTCGTGTCCCTGCCCGGCGCTGGCCAAGGGGAAGAGCACTCTCAGTGACAAACTTTTTACACGTGAAACGGAAACCTTCCATCGTGGTCCAGCCTATTGGGGATGCACAGCAGTGCCAGGTCGAGCAGCGAACTGAGGAATTCATCCACAGGGCGGAGGAACTGTTTGGCCGCCGTTTTGCGCGTCTACCGGTGCTGTTTGACTTAAGGGGGCGCACCGCAGGGATGTTCAAGGTGGTGGGCAAGCAGGGTTGTATCCGCTACAACCCGTGGATATTCAGTAAATATTTCGAAGAAAACTTGCGCGATACTGTGCCGCATGAGGTGGCCCACTACATCGTGCACGAGGTCTATCCAAGGCGCGGGGCCAAACCCCACGGCGCTCACTGGAAGGGTCTGATGGCGCAATTCGGTGCCGATGCGGGTGTCACCTTTGAACTGGATCTGAGCGGTGTGCCCCAGCGTCGCCAGAGCAGTCATCGCTATCAATGTGGTTGCCGTGTCCACGAGGTTTCCAGCACCCGGCACAACCGGGCCCAGCGCGGTGCGGCGCGCTATCTCTGCCGCTTTTGCAATGACGGCCTGATGTATGCACCTTGATTGTTCATGTTCATGTTCATGTTCATGCTCATGCTCATGCCCATGCTCAGGGCAGCCGCTGCAGACCGGGCGCCAGAATGCTCAGAGACCCTTGCGGTAGGTGTAGGGTGTGACGCCGGTCCAGCCCTTGAATGCGCGGATAAATGCGCTGGATTCCGAGAACCCCGCGCGGTGTGAAATTTCCTCGATACTGAGGCCCTGCTTGCCCAGGAAGTGCAACGCCGTGTCCCGGCGTACCTGGTTCTTGATGTCCTTGAACGACGTGCCTTCAGCGGCGAGGCGCCGCCGCAGTGTCTGTGGATGCACTTCCAACGTAGTGGCCACATCATTGAGTTCGGGTATATCGCGCAATTGGCGGCGCACAATATCGCGCACTCTGGAGGTCCAGCTGTTGAAGGCGTAATCCTGGGTGAGCATGATCAGCACCGGGTGGCGCAGAAAATGGCGCAGGGATGTTTCGTTCTGGGTGATGCGTTTGTCCAGCAGAGCTTTCGACAATACCAGCTGTGAGCGCGGCTGTTCGAACTCCACCGGATTGGCCAAAAACATATGGCGATAGTCCTGTGCCTGGGCCAGTGGGGCATAACTCAATTGCACCAGCTGGATCGGCAGATGCTCCTGCACCAGCCAACTGGCAAAGCGGTGGGTATTGAACAGCATCAACTCATGGAGGTAGGGAGTCGTCGCTTGCGCGTCGTTCGCTGCCAGCAACTCCACACGCGCCAGTGCACCGTCCTCTTCCAGCGTGGGAGCCCAGGCCATATCAAACAACTGGTAGAAGCGGCAATAGCGACTGAGCGCTTGCCCGAGAGTCTCGCAACCAATGACGGCATGGCACATCATCGACCAACAGCCGATCGGCAGGCGCCGACCACCATAGCCGAGGGCCTCATCGCCCATCGCCTGCATAGTAGTGACGTGCAGGTCGGCGAAGCGCTCGATCGAGATGCGCGCGTTGTCCTCCAGCAGCAGGCGCGGCGAGATCCGGTTCTTGCGCAGCAGGCTGATAGGGTCCAGGCCCTGGGCCACCGCATTCTTCAGGACGGCCCGCGCAAAATAGACGGATATTGACAGGTCTCGCACCGTGGTTCAGGCCATGCTGCCGCGGGTGCGCAGGTGAATGGGTTTATGCTCCACGGACGCGACCCGGTTGCGTCCGCCACGCTTGGCCAGGTACATCGCCCGGTCGGCCTCACCCGACAGCCAGTCCAGGTCTATGTCCCCAACGGTGCCGGCCACGCCCATGCTCACGGTGATCGGAATACGCTGCTGGTTCACCACCAGTGGTCTCTCGGCAATGTCAGCGCGGATGCGCTCGGCCAACAGGCGTGCGCCGTCCAGATCGGTATGGGGCAGAATCAACAGGTATTCGTCGCCCCCGGTACGGGCCACCACATCGCTGGCGCGACTCGCCCGCTGCAGGAATTGCGCGACCTGCCTGAGCACCTGATCGCCCGCGTCGTTGCCGAAATTGGTGTTTACCTCCTTGAAGTGATCGATATCCATCATCACCGCTGCTGTGGGCAATTGCTGGCGCGCCGCCTGCGCCAGGGTGAGATGCAAGGCATTCTCCAGTCCGCGCCGGTTGAGCAGTTGGGTCAATGGATCTTCCATGGCCAGGTGTGACAGGTTTTGTTGGTATTCAATGAGCACACTGGCCAGAAAACCGATGGCCACGAGTGCGTACGCAGAACTGTAGACACCGAAGGCCACGGACTGGGCGTGCGGGTAATCGCTGTGCACCAGCCACTGGTAGAGTGCGATCGGCATGCCCACCACCATGAGCAGGGCCGCAGCGGCGGTGATGCCGTCGCCTACGTTGCCCCTTTTCCAGGCACGCCAGCCTGACAACAGGCCGGCGGCGGCAAAAAACAAGGTCGCAGTAGCAGCTTGCATGCCGAATACTTCGCGCGGCCGGAGAAAGAACACACTGAGGCATGCTATGAGGCAGATAATCCCCAGTGCATAGCGTCCCCGTGTGAGCCCCGCGCGCTGTCCCGCGGCCATAAACAGTATGTAACTGTTGATGATCGACGCCACGGACGGTACATCCAATGTCATCGGTACAGCCGATCCATACTGCAGGGCAAAGGCGATCCAGCCCAGCAGCGCGGCCATGAAGTACACGGCATACAGCCCTAATCCCGGCGCTGGATTGCCGGCATCGCTAAGAACATAGATCACCAGTATCTGTGCACCGGTGATCAGGAAGATCAGGCCAAAGTACATGACGACCCAGTTATCGGGATGAATCTGTTCCATAATCCGTCCAGTTGCGGCTGGTCCAGCCGGCTGTAATTTACAGTCAACTTAATTGTCGGGGCGGGTCATTGTTGGCCCATCGGGCGCTCACCATACTGTCGGCCGCACAACAATTCGCTTCCAAGGGTGGCACCATGTTGCAACGAGAATTCACCGAAGAGCAGCACATGTTTCGCGATGCCTATCGCAAATTTCTCGCTGCCCGGATTGTGCCACATATGGAGGCCTGGCGTGAGGCTGGAATCGTCGATCGCGAAGCCTTTCGCTGGGCGGGGGAGCAGGGCTTCCTCATGGTATGGCCGGATGAAAAGTACGGTGGCATGGGTGATGCCGATTTTCGCTTTGAGCAAATCATTATTGAGGAGACCTCGTATGCCCGCGTGGGCGACTGGTACAACTCATTGCATAGCCGCCTGGTGGGTCCTTATTTTACCCGCTTCGGCACTGAGGAGCAGTGCCAGAGATTCCTGCCTGGCTGCGTGAGTGGGGAGACGATTTTAGCCATCGCCATGACGGAGCCAGATGCTGGCAGTGACCTTGCGGGTATGCGTGCCAATGCCGTGGAGCATGACGATCACTGGGTACTGAATGGTTCCAAAACCTATATCTCTAACGGGATTAACGCCGACCTGGTGGTGGTCGCGGCCAAGACTGACCCGGAGCACAACCCGCACCATATGACCCTTTTTGTGGTGGAGCGGGGCATGGAGGGGTTTGCGCGCGGGCGCAACCTGCACAAGATGGGTATGAAAGCCCAGGACACGGCGGAGTTGTTTTTCAATGACGTCAAGGTACCCAAGGCCAATGTGCTGGGCGAGCCGGGCAAGGGCTTTATCTATTTGATGGAAGGTTTGGCTGAGGAGCGTCTCATTGGTGCCGCCGGCTATATCGCCTGCGCTCAGTTGTCCTGGGACCTCACTGCGGATTACGTGAAAGAGCGCAAGGCCTTTGGCAAACCCCTGGCGGCCTTCCAGAATACCCAATTCAAGCTGGCAGAGATGCGCATGCAACTGGATATCGCGCAGTGTTATGTCGATCAGTGCGTGCGGGCATTCGCTGCAGGTCAGCTTACCCCGGCAGATGCCGCCAAGGCGAAACTGGTCACCAGTGAGTTGGCAGTGGCCGCTGCGGACCTGGGAGTGCAAATGCACGGTGGCGCCGGATATATGGACGAATACCCCATCAGCCGACAGTTTACCGATGCGCGCATCACCACTATTTATGCGGGCAGCTCCGAGGTGATGAAAATTATTATCAGTCGGGATTGTCTGGGTGAAAACTATGTTCCATTCAACACCCGTAATTTTTAAGCGCTAACGCAAGCAAACGCAAACAGAAGCAAACAAACGCAATCCACCGTAAACCGACAGTTCAGGAGAAATCACATGGATCTGAAAGACAAAGTAGCAGTCATCACCGGCGGCGCATCTGGCCTGGGCCGCGCCACCGTCAAGCGTTTCGTGGCCAATGGCGCCAAGGCGGCGATCTTTGATATGAACGAGGAGAAAGCCAACAAGCTGGTCGCGGAATTTCCCGGCAAGGTAATTTTCTGCAACGTCAACGTGACGAGTGAGGAATCCGTCGCGGCCGGTATCGCTGCGACTATCAAGGAGTTCGGCGCCATCCACATCTGCTGTAACTTTGCCGGCACCGGCAACGCCATCCGCACGATGGGCAAGAAGGGCCCGTTCCCGCTGGACGAATTCAACCGCATTATCCAGATCAATCTCGTGGGCACGTTCAACGTATTGCGCCTGTGCGCCGAGAAAATGGCCGATAACGCCGTGCTCAATGACGACGGTGGCCGTGGTGTGATCATCAATACCGCCTCCATCGCCGCCTACGAAGGCCAGATTGGCCAGGCCGCCTACTCAGCCTCCAAGGGCGGTGTGGTCGGCATGACCCTGCCGATTGCCCGTGACCTGGCGGTCCTGGGTATCCGTGTCAATACCATCGTTCCCGGCTTGATCGCCACGCCGCTGATGATGGGCGGCGCCGAGGAAATGAGCCCGGAAATTGCAGAGTTTCTGCAACCGCTGGCCAGCCAGGTACTGTATCCCAAGCGTTTGGGCCGGGCGGATGAGATTGCCCAGCTGGCCCAGCAGTTGGTGGAGAACGACTACATCAATGCCGAGTGTATCCGCATGGACGGCGGCATTCGCATGCAGCCCAAGTAAGGGTCTTGGTCACAGCAAGCGCCGGGCTCCGCCGTGGTGCAGTACAGTTGTCATTCATAGGAGAGCGCGTATGGGCCCGTTGCATGGTTATACGGTAATAGAACTTGCCGGTATCGGGCCCGCTCCCATGGGCGGCATGATGCTCGCGGACATGGGTGCGGAGGTTATTCGCATCGAGCGGGCGTCCGGTGTCAGCGTGCTGGTCATGAAGGATGTCAGCGCACGCGGCAAAAAGTCGGTGGTGATTAACCTTAAGGATGCCGCCGGGATTGAAACCCTGCTGCGTATGGTCGAAAACGCGGATGTGCTGATCGACCCCTATCGCCCCGGTGTGTGTGAAAAGCTGGGTATTGGCCCGCAGGTTTGCCTCGCCCGCAATCCCAAACTGGTGTTTGCGCGTATGACGGGCTGGGGACAGGACGGTCCACTGGCACAAAGTGCCGGCCACGATATCAATTACATCTCTATCACCGGCGCGCTTTACGCCACGGGTCGCAAGGGCCAGAAGCCGGTGCCACCACTGAATCTGATAGGCGATATGGGCGGCGGCGGTATGCTGCTGGTCAACGGCGTTCTGGCGGCGTTGCTGGAGACAGCGAATTCCGGTCAGGGCCAGGTGATCGATGTGGCCATGGTGGATGGCGCGGCGCAATTGATGTGGATGTTCTACGGTTTTCAGGCGGTCGGCCTGTGGGATGCCACGCAACGCGAAGCCAATATGCTCGATGGCGGTGCGCACTATTACGACACCTATGAATGCGCCGATGGCCAATACATCTCCCTGGGGTCTATCGAACCACAGTTCTATGCGTTGCTAAAAGAACTGGCCGGGTTGTCTGACGCCGATTTCGGCGCGCAGAATGACCAGTCCTTGTGGCCGGCGATGAAGGACAAACTGGCGGCCATCATCCGGCAAAAAACGCAGGCCCAATGGTGTAGCATCATGGAGGGTTCGGATGTGTGTTTTGCCCCCGTGTTGAATTTCATGGATGCGCCGCACCATCCTGCCAATGTCGCCCGCAATACCTATATTGAGGTCGACGGGATTACGCAACCGGCACCGGCTCCGCGCTTCAGTCGCACACCCTCCGCCGTGCAGCACGGTGCCCATGATCTCGGGCAGGATACCGACACCGTGCTGACAGCCATGGGTTTTGCAGAACAGGAACTGGTGAGCTTGCGTGCTTCCGGGTCCATCGTATGATGATTGTGTAAAGGACAGTAGCCATGAGCCAGTATGAAACAGTGTTGGTAGAACGCCACGGTGCCGTTGCGGTAGTCAGCCTCAATCGCCCGGACAAGCTCAACAGCTTCAACCGGGAGCTGCGCCGTGACCTGTTGCTGGCGGTGCGTGAGGTCAACGATGACAACAGTGTGCGTGTCGTGATACTCACTGGCGCGGGCCGCGCCTTCTGCGCCGGTGCCGACCTTGCCGATATTCCCGAGGACAAGGCCACCTTCCGCGTGGAGGATCAGCTCAATGGTGAATACAAACCCGCACTGATGGAAATTCATGAGGCGAGCAAGCCCTGGATCAGCGCCATCAATGGGGCCTGCGCCGGCATCGGCAGCGCCTTCGGCATGGTCTGCGATCTTACGGTAATGGCTGATGATGCCTATGTCTTCCAGGCGTTTGCCGGTATCAGCCTGGTGCCTGACGGTGGCGCGACCTGGCATCTGGTGCGGACTCTGGGTCGCAAGCGGGCCTATGAAGTCATTGCCACCGGCGAGAAAATCCGCGCTGACAAATGCCTGCAGTGGGGTTTGTGCAACCGGGTAGTGCCCGCCGCCAGCCTTATGGAGGACACACTGGCGTGGGCGCAGGAGCTCGCCGGTAGAGCGCCCTTGTCACTGCGCTATGCCAAGCAGGCGGTGAACGCCGCGATAGAAGAATCCGTGAGCGACACCATCTCGGGCGAGGCGAAACTGCAGCACATCTGCATGAACAGCGCCGATGCCCAGGAGGGCGTGATTGCCTTTATGCAAAAACGCGCACCGGTGTGGCAGGGGCGGTAGAGCAGCGCCGTACTGTTCTGTTGATTCGAGGTGGATCGTTCGGGAGTTGGGTGTGCATGGGCTGGCAGATCGTTCAGGCCAGCGGGTTCGGCCGTCGGGTGTGCAATTCGCCGGCTTCCCCGATACTCGCCAACGAATT
>JANNXP010000030.1:0-7534 GCA_031409615.1 Haliea sp.
CGTTGGTTACCCACATCATCGGCGACTTCAGCCTGATAGATTCAGGCAGGACTCGCAGCAGCGCTAGAATAAACGGAAATAAATACAAGCCAACGGGTTGTAGCTTTTTCTCACCATTGTCAAACAATCGACCGCGGGGCACGACCGCAGCTTCCAAAATAGCCTCAACGTTGCGCGTCAGTTCGGGCCGCTGATTGCCAGCCTCCAGCAGTACCGCACCGCCCCGAGAGTGGCCGTGCAATACCACGCGCTCAGGCCCTGTCATATGCTCCAGCACCTGATTCAAACAGTACGCGTCATAGGCTATGGTGCCCAGGGCGTGTGGGTTGCCGGTAAACCACGCCGGTGTCGAAATAGTCGCGCCGCAAAACGGGTTCTGGTAATTCGCATTATTTATGATGATGAGGCGCGCTGGCGTATCGCGATGCACTTCCAGGAAGTAGCGCATGTCTTCCAGAAAGCCGGGGAAGCAGATCAAGGTCGTCCGACTCACTACTGCAGCAGACAAATGGGAGCGATCCGGCAAACAGACCAGGTGGAGGCCGAGTCGCAGCACCGCGCCGGTAAAATCCTCACCCGGCAGAGCCGGCCAAACTCTATTGGCCAGCCACTTCCTGACCACCGGTATCAGTGCGGCTATCAGCAGCAGAATAAAAAGTGCTTTCATGGAGCGACTCCCCCGTAAACGAACATCGCCGACCGAGGATACTCCGTTCAAGCGCAGCGGCGGCCGTGCTTATTATAAGCAGTTGGCCTGCCGACGATCTACCGGACAGGAGGATAATCGGTGGGGTATTGGACGGAATCCTTGAGTGCTGCCGCAGCCTGTTCAAATCATTGCGCTATTGGGTGCCTGCGGTCGCCTTGTTGGCATACACGCTGCGACGTTCGGCGTTGTAATCTATCCCCGTCTTCCTGCCGTCCGCCTGACTGCGCCACGTCTTGGCCTTGGCAGGTGCGACATAACGTTTGCCGGAACCCAGATTAGAGGCCTGCACCCGCACCTCTTCCCGCACGCTGCTGGTCTCGCAGGCGCGATCAGTAAAACTGGCCTCGCCGGTTTCCTGATCTACGCACATATATACCTTCGCTGCCGCGAACTGCGGCACCAACACTAACATCACCAATAGCATCAACTTTATCATTGTCCTGTTCCCGGTCCCCTGACCTGTCGCTCACTTGACTCCAGACTAGACTGGCCTGTACTGGCGAGGCGACCAAAAACTGTAGATTTCTCCAGATAACCGAAAAAAGTATACCCGGCGCACTAAATAAGTGATTATGTTCAAGTGTTTACCAATTTTTGAATTAATTATCTAAATCTGAACGAAATTGAAGATTTAGTGTCTATCACCACAGTCAACACATTCAACACAACCGAGGATACCTGTGATGCGACGCACACTTCTACTTCTAACCACCCTGCTCACCCTCACGGCCCCGGTGATGGCTGACACCGCTACCGCACTATTTGCCGGGGGTTGCTTCTGGTGTATGGAGTCGGCGTATCAGGAACACAAAGGTGTCACCGGCGTGGTCTCAGGCTTTACCGGCGGCACGCTGGAAAACCCGACCTATGCAGGAAACCACCAGGGTCACTTCGAAGCCGTCGCAGTCAGCTACGATCCAGCGGTGGTCAGTTATCAGCAATTACTTGACCTGTTCTGGCGCAATGTCGACCCCTTCGACGATACCGGCCAGTTCTGTGACAAGGGCCCCAGCTACCGCAGCGCCATTTTTCCGGCCAATGCCGCCGAGCGAGAACTGGCAGAACAATCAAAAGCGGCAGTCGCCGCGCGCTTCAAAGGTCAGCAGGTGTACACCGAAATACTCGATGCCGGCGCGTTTTGGCCGGTGGAGGACAACCATCAGGATTATTATCTGAAAAATTCAGTCCGGTACAAATACTATCGCTGGAACTGCGGACGCGACCAGCGACTGCACCAAATCTGGGGCGACGAGATCACCGATCACGCCAAGGAGTGACAGGGGCAGCCCTAACCTGGGGTAGCCAGCACGCTCATTGCGTTACACCGTCGACGCTAGCGATTAGCTCCAGCGCCTCGTCGCACCAGGCCAGGAACTGCTGACCGTGCCCGAGACCTCGAGTCAGGGCGAGGTAGGCGCCCTTACTGCGCGTAGGCAGGGAGTGCGGTTCACTATAGTGGCGCAGGCGAATTTTTTCGTAGACGTACAGCAGGCGCATCATCTGTTCCCTGCGCTCGGTGATCTCGCCCGCCAGATGCGCAGCATTGTCGGCGCTTAAGTTGTACAACTTGATGACCAGTTCATCCTTGGCAGACTGGGTTTTGGTCGCGCCGTATACCCAATCGGCCAGCGCCTCACGGCCGGCCTTGGTCAAACCGTAAACAATCTTGTTCGGCTTACCACTCTGGTGCACTTCCCGCTTATTGAGCCACGATTTTTCCGCGAGCTTATGTAATTCCTGGTAGATTTGTTGATGCGAGGCATGCCAGAAAAAACCCAGCGAGGTTTCAAAATCGCGAGCCAGTTCATAGCCCGACAGGTCAGCGTCGATCAGCGCGGTCATGATTGCATGTGCAAGCGCCATACTCTCCCTTCCTGTATCGTGGCCCGAGGAAGTCTAACACCATTCGTCTCGCCCTACCGCATCGGCTACGCTACAATCCGCCCAGCTAGACATCCGTTAGACTGGATGGCGCCACAGAGAGAAAAAGTGAAAAAAATCCACTCAAAAAATAACTTCATTTTTTTTACCGCAGCATTGGTATGTGTGCTGCTGGCCTCGGCAGTCGTAAGCTCGACGCCGGAAGGTGAAAACTATCGCCTGATACAGGCCGTACTGATGCTGACCCAGGTGGTAGCCTATTTGAGCCTGAACCTCAGTAAAGAATGGCGAAGATTTGTCGGGCTGATGCTGGCTCTGATGCTGGGTGCAAACGTAGTCCGCGAACTTACCCACTGGCCAGCGCTACCCATCGCTGGGCTACTGCTAATGCTCATTTTTTATTGCGGCATGACCTATGCAGCCGCCCGACACGTGTTGTTCAGCGGCAGCATTGATCACAACACTATCGTCGGCACTGTGGCCATCTTCCTGTTGCTGGGTCTGATCTGGGCTCTGATGTACCTCATTACACTGGAGTACTGGCCCCATGGCTTCATCGGTCTCGAGTACCGGAATTGGCATGACAACCTGGGTACTGCAATCTATTTTAGCTTTATCACCATGACGTCAACCGGTTACGGCGATATCATTCCGGTGCTGCCAGTCACCCGAACACTGGCATACATGCAGGCTATTACCGGCACCTTTTATATGGCGGTGGTCGTTGCCAACCTGATAGGCGCTTACAGCAGGGTCGAAAGGCAGTAACGAGTGGCAAGGGAGAGCGACGTGGATAACAAAAATTCCGGGGCGAAGTACGATCCGCTGTTTGTGCGAAACATGATCGAGTCGGCCCTGCGCATTGGGCTTCTGGTACTGCTGCTGGCGCTGTCCTACCAAATCATCAGGCCCTTCACCATACCCATCGTATGGGGTGCCATCATCGCCATCGCGGCTTTTCCACTGGTGCAGTGGCTGGAGCCTAAACTCGGCGGACGGCGCGGCCTCGCTGCCGTTTTGGTCACTCTCAGCTTCCTGCTCATTCTGGTCATACCGGCGTGGTCAGTCACCGAGGCAGCCGTGGGTGGCATCAAACATCTTTCGGCTGCACTGGAACACGGTGAGTTAAAAGTGCCGCCGCCATCGCCCAAGGTCGAGGCGTGGCCGGTGATCGGTGAAAGCCTCTACGCCACATGGAGTAACGCCAGCAGTGACATGGAGGCCTTTGTGTTGGCGCGGGCGCACCAATTCAGGGAGCTCAGCAGCTTCGTACTCAAGCGACTGGGCAATAGTGTCCTGGGGGTACTCACCTTCGTGATCTCGATCATCATCGCCGGCGGCTTTATGACCTTTGCCGATGGTTGCAGCACGGCGGCCAGACGCTTTTTCGTCCGGGTCGGCGGACTCAACCCGGGCGGCGAGTGGGCGCCGCTCGTCGTTGCTACGGTAAGAAGCGTGCTGCTGGGTGTCGTGGGCGTGGCGGTGATACAAACGACCCTTATCGCCATTGGTCTGTTCGTCGCGGGCATTCCCGGGGCCGCGCTGTGGAGCGCCATCATCCTCGTGCTGGCCATCGCTCAGCTGCCCGCATTGCTCATCGTCGCCCCGATCACGGTGTATGTGTGGGCCACCGCAGACACGACGACTGCGGTGATTTTCACCATCTACCAGTTACTTGCCGGAGCCAGTGACAACGTCCTGAAGCCGCTGTTGATGGGACGCGGCCTGGATATTCCCATGCCGGTCATTCTGGTTGGCGCCATCGGCGGCTTGATCATGTCCGGCATCGTCGGACTGTTTGTCGGCGCGGTCATACTGTCTATCATGTACAAATTGATCGGACTGTGGCTGGCGCAGGAAGCCCAATAACGTCCCGCAAAAAAATCAGAGTTCAGGAATAATTCGCGAGAACTGCTCAATCATCGGCATAACAATTTCTGGCTTGTCCCAGTTCTGCATACCCACGCCGATATTGCAGCGATCAACACCCATATCCCGGTAGGACTTCAGCAGATCAGCGGTGACCGGTGCCATAACCACAAGGGTGATTTCTATGTCAGAGGGATTGCGGTCATTGTCACTGACCATCCGTCGGAAGTTTGCGATGTCCGTGCGTATGTCCTGCAGCGCGACATCCACTGGCATCCAGCCATCTGCCCACTGTGCGGCATGCTTGACGCCCAAAGGACCCATTGCCCCAAGAGTGACCGGCGGACCACCCGCACGAGTGGCCTTGGGCTCGAACCACACGGGATCGAAGTCGATCAGTTCACCGTGAAATTCAGGCTGTGCATTGGTAAGCAAGACGCGCTGGGCCAATACCGTTTCCTTCAGCGCCAGATACCGGCGACTGAACGGCAAATCCGTCGCATTCTCGAATTCTTCCTGGTTCCACCCTACCCCGCATCCGATCATCACACGGCCGTTGGAGAGTCGATCCAGCGTGGCAATTGTCTTGGTCTGGGAAAACAGCTCGCGCTCCATGAGCAGGGCGATACCAGTTCCCAGTTTCAGTCGGGTAGTCGCAGCGGCGGCGGCCATTAGCGACACGTAGGGATCCATCATCTTCTTGTAGGGTTCCGGCAAGTCGCCGCCCGGGGGATACGGCGTGCGGCGCTCGACTGGAATATGACTGTGCTCGCCATACCACAGAGACTCAAAGCCAGCGTCTTCCAAGGTTTTGGCCAGGATGTCCGGGGCGGGATCATCCGCCGTATTCATAGAGCTGAATCCCAGGTGCATCGTCTCTACCTCACGTTGCTGTAGTGAAAATTAGTGTGCGTGAACGGTACAGTAGCGCCGATGAGTCGCGTGCTCCAGCATGCAGGCCAGAACAGCGATGGCGGTTCAGATTGGCATACGCATGAACGACAGTATGCCCGGATGATGACCCTACGACTTAGCGTGAGCGACGCTGGCACACCGCTGCAGCCAATTCCTGCAGCATGGGCAGCGTGTCATCCCAGTTGATACAGGGGTCCGTAATACTCTGTCCGTAGGTCAATGGCTGACCCGCGACCACGTTCTGGCGTCCCTCCACCAGATTGCTTTCGAGCATCAAGCCAATAATGCTGCGCCCGCCGCGGGCCACTTGCGTGGCGATATCACTGGCGACATGCACTTGGCGGGAGGGGACTTTGCGACTATTAGCGTGGCTCGCATCAATCATGATACGCGCCGGCAGCCCCGCTTTCGCCAGCATCGCCTCGGCGTCCTCCACCGAAAACATATCGTAATTCGGTTGTTTGCCGCCGCGCAGGATGATATGACAATCCTCGTTACCCGTGGTCTGGAAAATAGCAGAACGCCCCTGCTTGGTGACCGACAGAAAATGGTGTGGCTGGGAGGCAGACCCGATGGCATCAATGGCCACCTGAATATCCCCATCCGTGGCATTTTTAAACCCTACCGGGCAGGACAAACCTGAGGTCAATTCTCGATGCGTCTGGCTTTCCGTGGTGCGCGCGCCGATCGCGCCCCAGGACACCAGGTCGGCAAAATACTGCGGGCTGATCAAGTCCAGAAACTCAGTGCCGGAGGGGAGGCCCATGTCGGCCAGATCCGATAGCAGCTGCCGCGCCAGGTGCAATCCTTTGTTGATCTGGAAACTATTGTTAAGGTCCGGATCATTAATCAGCCCCTTCCAGCCCACCGTGGTGCGCGGCTTTTCAAAATAGACCCGCATGACCACGAACAGGTCTGCGGCCAAATCCAGTGCGGCCTGCTTGAGTAGCGCGGCATACTCCAGTGCAGCCCCGGGATCGTGTATGGAACAGGGGCCGACAATCACCAGCAATCGATCATCGTCACCGTTTAGAATCCGGTGAATAGTGTGGCGGGCCTGGGCTACCGTGTCTGCCGCGTGCTCACTGATACCAATATCCTGTATCAGCTGTTGCGGTGAAATCAATTCGTTGATCTGCTGGATGCGAAGATCATCGGTTTTCGCTGTCATGTGCAATTCCATTGTGTTTTTTCAGGAGGCAAATGCCTGAATCTGGGGGCGTTCAATATAGCACAATGAAAAGGTGGCAAGCGCAATCAAGTGGTGTGCTGACGCCACCCGTCATCGAGCAGGCGCCCAATGGTATTGGGGACCACCAAATGAGCGCCATACCAGGTGTGCAGGCAGCGAATGCGGGTAAAATCTGCGATACCGCCGATACCCTTATTTCGCAGCGCCTCACCAAAGCCCAGAGCCTGCAGCCGCAGGCGCACCGCAGGACGCATACAGTGGTCACGCAATGCGATATGCGCCAGATGATCATCGCGCATGCCGCGTTGCAGGTCTGAATCTGCGTCGATGCGCTGTTGCAACCGCTTGATCAAACCGGAGGCCTCCAGCTGATCGATGCGATAACACAGCTGGGGATCAATCAACCAGAACAAGGTGGGAAAGGGTTTATCATCCACTAGCGAAGCCACACGGATAACCACAGGCTCACCGGCAGGACCTGTGACAGCGATCTCCTCCAAGCCGCGCGGCTGTCTTCCGAGCAGGGCAGCGACCTGGTGAATAACGTCGGGGGCGAGGCTCAAACACATGTACCGCAGTTAACTCTGATGGCATCATTCTACGAAATCGCCGACAACTTTGGCAGCTGTGAGAGAGTAGAAATCTTCGCTCGCAACACGTATAGCGTGCACCAGGCGGCGGCAGAGATTGGCATCTGGCGATTCGAATCTGGAGTTGACAGAGCCCACCCATATGTCTACAGTCCGCCCCGTAACCAGGTGCCCACCGCGAATTTTTATCCGTTCGCTGGGTGGGTTAAATGGGAAGTGTGGAATGGCAATTGCCCAATCCACCGCTGCCCCCGCAACGGTACACAGTCTTCGACTGTAAGCCCGACACCTGCCTGGTGATGCGCAACGATGGAGCGGAGGGCTTCATACACGGTTGCTCAATGCTTGCATTGTGTTTCCAGAATTCCTCCCTCAATC
>JANNXP010000031.1:0-6591 GCA_031409615.1 Haliea sp.
CATGAGCCAGGACGAGATTCGTTCCCTGCTTGAGTTGACCGACCGGCCGACTGAAAACTGCGGCTCCATCAATGCCGTATTCGACAAGCACATTGCCCATGTCGAAGAGCGCATGCGGGAACTCCTGAACCTCAAGCAACAGATGACTGCGTTGCGCGAACGATGTCAGGCCGAACAGACCATTGGCGATTGCGGAATCCTGCAAGGACTCGCGGCGATGGAAAATGAACCGACACATGAGCGCCACACCCATTTGGGATAGAGCCATAACGGGCATAGTCAGCTTTTGGCGAGTGATACATTCCTTATCCCCAAAAAGTATACAAGTTCTTGCTCAGCACGCTTTTTGTTTTCGAACGGCCCAATATTTCTCCCTTCCCTCGTCAAAAAATACCAATACCCATTGGTAAGGTGGAAGCGACCCGAACGAAAATACGTAGCCTGACGATGATCTGTATGACGTTGCATGGTAGTACCTCCATTATATTTTTAACTAATCCCAGTGTCAGGCCCGCCAATGGGCAGCACCTGCTCTACGGGACTCACATAAACCCAACCTGAAATGCTTGATCCGATACGTCCCTCTTGACGAATAATGCCCGTCACTCGCAGAACATCGATGTCTTCGCACACCAGAGAAATTCTCACTTCAGAAATAACGACTAGTCCGGCCCGGACCGAATACTCCTGCTCTGCCTCAGACAAGGGCTTCAATGTACCCTTGACATCGAGCAGGGTGATGTTGGTAACGCCCGCGTCACGCAGTGCATCCACCACTGCGGCAGAACGGATGTGGTGCACAAAGGCATTGATCTGTTTCATGCGTCTCTCCCTGCCATGGTTTGTGTTAGCTCATTTTTGGGCCTGCGATAGGTCATCCTATACAATCCCGGTAGCACGATCAGCGTCAGCAAAGTCGAGGACACAATGCCACCGATAACCACGGTCGCCAGGGGTCGTTGCACCTCGGCCCCGGTTCCGGTATTCAATGCCATTGGTAAAAAGCCCAGCGCCGCGACCAGCGCGACCATCAAAATGGGACGCAAGCGCAGTAGTGCACCCTCCTGAATTGCGGCGTCGATATCCTTGCCGTTGGCGATGCCATCGCGAAACGCGGACACCATCATCACGCCCGTGAGAACCGACACACCACACAGGGTGATGAAACCGACGCCGGCGGTGATCGACAACGGAATATCGCGCAACCACAGCGAGATGACGCCTCCTGTTAAAGCAAGCGGCACGCCGCTAAACACCAGTGCGGCATCTTTCGCGGAACCGAACGTCATCATCAGCAGTGCGAAAATCATCACCAGCGTTACCGGCACCAACAGACTGAGCCGCCTGGACGCCGACTCCAGTTGCTCAAAGGTACCGCCGTAGCTCAACCAGTAGCCCGGTGGAATCTTCACTTGCGATTCCACCGCCTGCTGCACGTCGGCAACAAAACCTCCAAGATCCCGACCCCGGACATTGGCACTCACCACCAGGCGCCGCTTGCCATTCTCGCGGGAAATCTGGTTAGCGCCTGGCGCCAGCTGCAACGTTGCCACCTCTCCCAGTGGCACATAACCACCTTGGGGTAGCGGTATCGGCAAACGCTCCAATGTTTTCAAATCGCTACGCAACCGTTCCGGTAGCCGGACCACGATGGAGAAGCGCCGATCACCCTCGAACACCAGGCCCGCGTCCTCACCACCGGTGGCCGCCGCCAGTACGTCCTGGATATCGGCCACATTGAGCCCATAGCGATACAAAGCAGGGCGATTGGCTTCCAGCGACAGTATCGGTAAGCCAGCCACCTGTTCGACCTTCACTCCTTCCGCTCCCGGGATACTGTTGATGACCTCCGCTATGTCATTGCCTGACTTGAGTAACTGCGCCAGATCGTCGCCAAAGATCTTTACGCCCAGATCAGAGCGCACGCCGGATATCAGTTCGTTGAAGCGCAACTGAATCGGCTGGCTGATTTCAAATGCATTGCCGGGCACTAAGGCCAGTTTCGCCTGCATGTCATCCAGCAGCTCTGCCTTGGTTTTGTCCGGGTTTGGCCACTCGCTGCGCTCTTTGAGCATGACATAGCCATCCGAGATATTGGGACCCATCGGGTCGCTGGCGACTTCCGCCGTGCCCACCCGTGAAAAGAACGTTTTCACCTCGGGCAACTCGAGAATGGCGCGTTCCAGCTGAAACTGCATGTCCAGGGATTGGCTCAGGCTCGTGCCCGGGATACGCAGTGCCTGTATCGCGATGTCACCCTCGTCGAGGTTGGGAATGAATTCGGCGCCCATCCGGGTGGCCAACCAGCCACAGCCGAGCACGAATACTACGGCGCCCAGCGCTACAGGTGTGCGAAAACGCAGTGCTGCCACCAGAGTGGGTGCGTACACTTTCTTGGCGGCATGAACAATGGCATTGTCCTTTTCTGCAATGTGCCCGCGCAGCAGCAGAGCCACTGCAGCTGGCACAAAGGTCAGTGAGAGGATTAACGCCGACACCAGCGCAATAATCACGGCCAGGGCCATGGGGGTGAACATTTTTCCTTCAACGCCAGTCAGCGCGAGCAGCGGTAGATTTACCAGGAGCACCACGAGTACGCTGACTAAACTCGGCGTGAACACTTCGCGAGTGGCTGAGAACACGGTCTGAAAGCGTTCTTCCAGTGTCAGCAGTCGACCCAGACGATGTTGCCGTCCCCCGAGCCTGAGAATGCAATTTTCCACGATGATGAGAGAGCCATCGACGATGAGGCCAAAGTCCAGTGCGCCCAAACTCATCAGGTTGGCACTGACGTTGGTCGCCACCATCCCGGTGATCAACATGAGCATGGATAGGGGAATGATCATCGCTGTGAGCAGTGCCGCGCGGACATTGCCGAGCATTAACAACAGCACGACGATCACAAGCACAGCGCCTTCCAACAGGTTGGTTTGTACCGTGGCAATGGTCTTGTCCACCAGCACAGTGCGGTCATAAACCGGTGCAGCGGTTACGCCATGGGGCAGCGTCTTATTGATCGCTGCCAGTTTTGCAGACACCGCCGCTGATACGGTCCGGCTGTTGGCACCGAGCAGCATCACTGCAGTACCCAGCACCGTTTCCTGGCCATCGAGTGTGGCAGCCCCCGTACGCAACTGCTTACCAAAGCCCACCTCGGCGACGTCGGCGATAGTGACCGGCACATTGTCGTGATGCGCCACGATGACACGCTCAATAGCAGCGACATCGGCGATCTGACCCGGCGCGCGAATCAGGTACTGCTCGCCATTCCTTTCGATATAACCTGCACCCACGTTGGCGTTGTTTTTGGGCAGCGCCTCCACCAGGTCATCGAAGGTCAGGCCGAAGGCCAGTAACAGTGCGGGATCCGGCGTGATGTGGAATTCCTTCTCATAGCCGCCTATGGTGTTAATTTCTGTCACGCCAGGCACCAGGCGTAACTGCGGCCGAATCACCCAATCCTGTAGGGTACGTAACGCGGTCGCATCGTAGGGTTCGCCATTGTCCTGTCTGGCGTCCGGCGCCGCCGTCACAGCGTAGTGAAATATTTCACCCAAGCCGGTGGCAACTGGCCCCATCACGGGCTCAATGCCCGATGGCATCTCGCTCTTGGCTTGCTGTAAGCGCTCATTGATAAGATTGCGGGCAAAATAGATATCGGTACCCTTCTCGAACACCACCGTGACTTGGGACAGAGCGTACCGTGACAGGGAACGGGTCTCCTCCACATAGGGCAAGCCGGTAATGGCCAGTTCAACCAGATAGGTGATCCGTTGCTCGACTTCCAGCGGCGAATAGCCGGGTGCCTCTGTGTTGATCTGCACCTGTACGTTAGTGATATCAGGGACCGCATCGATGGGCAGGTTTTGATAGTTCCAGACCCCTACGGCCGCGACTACCACGACCAGGAAGACGATCAGCCAGCGGCGCGCGATCGAGAACTGAATAAGCGCATCAATGCCCATGTTCAGCGCCCTCCTTGCCCATCTCAGATTTCAGAACGAAGCTGTTAGCCGCGACATAGGACTCCCCAGCTTTTAGGCCACTCAATACTTCCCTGACTTGCCCATCACCTCGACCCAGGGTGACCGGTCTTGCCTCGAACCCTTCGTCATTGGCGACAAACACAACACTCCTGTCTTCCACTGTCTGCACGGCCGCATCTCGTACTGTGAGTGGTATAGGAGTTTCAGACAGTACAAGCTCAGCGTTGACAAAATGTCCCGGCACCCAGCGTCGACCCGCATAGTCGAGCACGACTCTCGCGGTGGTCGTCTGATTGGTGCTGCTGCCGACAGGAGAGATTGTAATGATCTTTCCTGTGCCGGTAGCAGACGCGTCACTGTTCGTGATTGCGACCTGCTGCCCCACTTGAACTTTGTGCAGATCACTTGGAAACACTGCTACATCCACCCAGACAGTGGAGTAGTCCCCGATCAAAAGCAACATTCTGTCGCCGGTTTGTTCGCCGACATTGGCGTTACGCTGGGCGACAACACCTGTCAATGAAGCGACCACAGAATAGGGTTTCAGGCTGTCGTTACTTTCCACCGTTGCCAGAATTTCACCTTCCTTTACAGGATCACCCACCTGTTTCGTCACTTTGCGAATAACGCCCGGAAAGCGCGCGGCCACGGCGTGCTCACGCTCTGCATTGGGCACGATTTGTCCGTACAGCGGTAAGGTTTCACGGATAGTGGCGGGGCCGACTTGGTCGAGGGAAATTTCACCATACTTGATTTGATCTGGGGTCAGGGCAATGTGGCCTTCCTCTTCGGCGCTGTGTTCCTCCCCTTGTTCCTCTCCGTGTTGATCGGCGTGTGGGGCTGCGGATTCTGCGTAGACAGGGTATCCCATCCAGCACAGCGTCATGGCCAACATTGTCAAAGGCAGCCAGCGCGGCAGGCTGTGTGGTGTCATTGTCTGCATTAGTTGTATTCCTGCTCGGTGTCACTGGAATCTGCGTCCAGCGAGGGTAATAGGGGTTCAGCGGTGAGTTGTTCAATGGTGGCGCCACTTTGCAGTGCGGTTGACGCGGCCCCGATCAAGGCATACTCCGCCGCGATCAACTCCTGCCGCGCAGCGAGCCATTCCTGATAACCATAGCGGCCACTCTCATAGGCGGCTTGTGTCTGTTGCAGTGCGCGCGTTAATGCAGGTATGACATCGGAACGCAGCGAGTTGGCCGTCTCAATCCCCAGCTTGCGCTGCTGGTAGGCGTCGAATAGGCTGGCGCGCAGCTGTAGCAGTGCGGCTTCGCGTTGGACCGAGACTTCATCCCGCGCGGCTCGCGCAGACTGTAGTGCACCGGCATTCCGCCGGGAAGTATTGAGAGGAATACTCACTCCAGCGACCAGGGCGGTATCATCGGTGTCTTGGAATTGCCGCACACCGACTGACCAGCCGATATCTTTGCTGGACTGCGTTTTGGCGAGTTGGAATTCGGCTTCGCGCAATCTCTCCTCGCTGGCGAAGATGGCAATCGCGGGATTCGCTATCGCACGTTGAAAGAGTGCATCGAAATCACCCGCTGCGCCTAGATTCAGCAGGTCTCCATCAACCCGCACGAAATCCGGTTCCGACTCTCCCCACAGTACAGCGAGCGAGAGCCTTGCAACCTGTAGTCGGTTTTGCGTTTCGGCCACCGCCAGTTCCGCCTGTGCTAGCTGCGCACGCGCTCGAAAGAGTTCTGCTTCCGGCGCGGCACCAGACTGCGTACGACGCTCGACAGACCGAATAGTGTCCTGCGCAACTGACCTCGAACTCACCGCAACGTCAAGACGCGCCTGCGTCGCAACTACGTCCACATAGCGACGGGTCACTTCGCCCAACAGATCCAGGGCACGTGCCTGACGTTCACCGTCGAATACCTGGCGCTGCGCGTTGACAGCCTCTACCCTGGCCTCGCGTTTACCGCCCAGTTCAACAACAGAAGACAGCGCCAGAGTAAACTCCGCACTATCAACGCCGTTGAAATCATCAGTCCCGCCGAGGTTTTCGGCCTCTGCGTCCAGATCGAGTTGCGGTGATAGATTCGCCGTTTTCGCCAATCCCTGTAGACCGAGTTCCTTAACGCGATAGACCTGAAGTTCCGGGCTTTGCGCCAATGCCAGCTGCACCGCAGCCGCCAGTGTCATTGTTGTACTGCGGGTATCAGTGGCGCTCGCCGGAATTGGCAGCATGGCGGCCATGAGGTAGCCCAGCAGAACGAATGTCGATAAGCCGTACTGCATGGGGTTGCGGCGTTTTATCCCGCAGATGAAGTGAGTCATCCTGTGAACCTATAGGGTACGTTAAACTGTCGTTGCCTGGCACGCCGAGGCGAAACGCAGGCTCGAAGCAACGCAACTACCGGGAAAACCTTTTCAGGGATCACACTTTCCAGCTGGAAATACGCTGAACATCAACGAATCTCAAGCATGGAAATTGCGCGGTAGAAAGCGCTAATCCGCCATAACAATGGCGTGATCAGGCGCTGGCAGGGGGTCTTAGCAGGGTATCGAAAGAGAGGGAGTGGTAAGAACAGGTGTGTGAAAAAGTGGCGCTGAGCCCGTGGGGCATTGAAATGTGAGCAAGCTGACCGGCAACAGC
>JANNXP010000032.1:0-6054 GCA_031409615.1 Haliea sp.
TTTTTTTTTTTTGTGGTTGGGTTCTCGCCATCTTATCTCTGGGGGGGGGGGGTTTTCCCCCCCCCCCCTTTCCACCTTCCGCCGGGTCCGCGCGCCTCGGGCCCCCACCCCCCCCCCCCGCCTCAGTGAGGTGCTAAAGCATGATCATCGCAACAACCCGGACGACCTCGACAGCACGCACGTTTTTCCATTTCCAACCTAAAGCAATTCTTCAGCCATCAGTGTCAGGGCTTCCGGTTGCACTGTGGTGAGTAACATCAAATCCAGTGAACCACGCTGCCCTGCGGCTTTCCAGCTACCGAGCCGCTCGCGGATACGCCCGGGCGGTCCCATCAGTGTGGTGCAATCGATGAGGTCCGTTGGTACAGCGGCAGCCGCCTTATCTTTTTCTCCTGCAAGATACAGCGATTGGATCTGCTCTACGGCATCCGCATAGCCCATACGCATGGCGAACTCGGCGTAAAAATTCTTGCCTTTGGAACCCATGCCGCCCAGTTGCCGCGCCATGGTCGGTTTCATCATGTCCTGCACGGCAGCAACATCGTCGTGCACGATGACATTCACGAACGTGCTCACGGTAAAGTCTGCACGCTGGCAGCGCGCACCGGCCGCAGCAAAACCATCGCCAAGATGACGATCGACAAGATTTTCGGTGTCATCGGGATCGATAAAGGACAGCAATACCCCGTCGGCAATCTCTGCGGCCAAGCGCAATCCGCCGGGACTGATCGAGGCGAGAAAGATCGGCTGTTCGGCATTGGGGTGGGCGACACTTTTGAGGGGTTTGCCGGCACCGGTCGTGTTGGGGCCGGTCAGTGGCAGTTGATAGTGGTAGCCCTCGTAGCGCAGGGGTTCGCGTCGCTGCAGTATCATACGAATGATGTCGACATATTCGCGTGTACGCACAAGGGGCTTGTCGTAGGCCACGCCGTGCCAGCCCTCAACGACCTGCGGGCCGGAACTGCCCAGGCCCAGGAGGAAGCGTCCTTGGGAGAGGGCGTCCAGTCCTATGGCGGTCATTGCGGCGCAGGCTGGCGTACGGGCGGGTATCTGCATGATGGCGGTGCCCACCTTAATGGTGCTGGTGTGGGCCGCCAGCCAGGTAGCGCTGGTCACGGCATCACAGCCGTATGCTTCAGCGGCCCACACGGAGTGATAGCCCAGTGCCTCCGCCTGGCGCACGATGTCCAGATCGATTCGCGGTTGGGCGCTGAACGCCGTCTGCAGCAAAGCCAAGCCTAATTTCATGCACAGTATCTCCGATGAGTTGCAGGTCGAAACGTACCAGATTGCCGTTGTGTAACATAGCTTTTGAAGTTGTGTCGCCATCGTGGTGTCTACGCTACTCTAGGTGACAGGTGAGCATAGGCTGGACAGGGCAATGGTTGCAGCCACACTCGAAAAGGGGCAGCTGAGGAAGCGATGAAGAAATTCCTGATGATACTGGGTGTGCTTGTTGTCGGTGCCGCCATCGGCTGGCATAACCGGGTCAACCTGCTGGTCTGGGGACTGCCGATGGTGAAAGAGGTCACCGACCCCGTTGCACCAAACGTGCCGATCGTGTGGCAAAGCGGGCCGGCAACAGCAAGCCAGTCTGCAGCAGAGCGGCCGCCGAACATTATCTTTATTCTGGCGGATGACATGGGTTTTAACGACACCTCCCTGTACAACGGCGGTGCGGCGGACGGCAGCCTGCTGACCCCCAATATCGATGCGATAGCCGGGCAGGGGGTGTTGTTTGAGAATGCCTACGCCGCCAACGCTGTCTGCGCGCCTTCACGGGCGTCCTTGTTAACCGGGCGCTATTCGACGCGTTTTGGTTTTGAATTTACTCCGTTTATGAATATTGGGGCGACGATCTTCCAGTGGATGAATGACCTTGATCCGCCACCGTTGCCCTTGTTCATCGATCACGCCAAGGCCAGGGCGCTGCCGCCTTTTCTGGATCTGGGGATGCCCGCCAGTGAAATCACCATCGCCGAGACGTTGCAGGATCACGGCTACTACACCGCGCATATCGGGAAATGGCATCTGGGTGAACTGCCTGGCATGCGTGCCCAGGACCAGGGTTTTGTGGAGAGCCTCAACATGGCTGGCACACTCTACCTGCCCCGGAATGATCCGAACGTCGTGAACGCCAGATTGGAAGACGAGGGCATTGATCGCATGGTGTGGGCCACGGCTCGTTATAAAGCCCAGTTCAACGGCGGTGAACCCTTTCAACCAGGGGGCTACCTGACCGACTACTACACCGATGAAGCCATTAAGGTGATAGAGGCCAACCGCAATCGTCCGTTTTTCCTCTATCTCGCCCACTGGGGTATTCACAACCCCCTGCAGGCGACCCGCGAAGATTATGATGCTTTTCCGCACATTGAAGACCATGCTTTGCGTGTTTATGCGGCCATGATTCGCGCACTCGATCGCAGCGTTGGCCGGATTGACCAGGCTTTAAAGGACAACGGCCTGAGCGACAACACGCTCATCGTCTTCACCAGCGACAATGGCGGGGCCGGGTATATCGGACTGCCCGATATCAACAAGCCCTACCGGGGTTGGAAATTGGATCACTTCGAAGGTGGCATCCATGTGCCCTTTGCCGCGAAGTGGCCTGCGCGCATCAAGCCCGGCAGTATTCTGTCCGCTCCCGTGCAGCACGTGGATTTGTTTCCCACGTTTGCCGCAGCTGCGGGAACCCAGATACCCACTGATCGCAAGTTGGACGGTGTCGATCTGCTGCCCTTTGTGCGGGGAGAGGCCAGCGGCGTGCCGCATACAACGCTATTCTGGCGCGAGGGCTATCACCAGAGCGTCCTGCATGAGGGCTGGAAGCTGATCCGGGCTGATCAACCCGATCAGCCGGTCGGGACTCCCCAGAACAAATGGTTGTTCAATCTGGCCGAGGATCCCACTGAACAACGTAACCTGGCGGCGCAAATGCCGGACCAAGTGGCTGCGCTCGAGGCTTTGTTGGCTGCCCACAATGCGGAACAAGCCGCGCCGATGTGGCCCAGCGTGGTGCAGGACGCGCAGCTGATAGATAAGCCCGGTGGTGTGGGGTATGCCCAGGGCGATGAGTATATTTACTGGCCAAACTAAGTGGCGCTCAGTCGGCATCCACCGGCTCGAATTGTGCAGCGAAAGAATCAATCAGGGCACGCACGGACGGCAGCAAACCGCGTGGTGATGGAAACACCGCGTGGATGACTTCCCGGCGTGGCGCCCAGTCCGCCAGCAAGCGCTCCAGTGCACTGCTGCGCAGTTGCTCACGAACCAGCATGGCGGGGAGCTGGACAATCCCAATCCCAGCGACGGCCGCCGTGCGCACGTTTATGCCCATGAATGTGTGGGATGTACGCCTGAACGCAGGGGCCAGTATCGAGCTGTCAGCGACCGAGGGTTGGAATACGGTAGCGGGCGCTTTGGACAAATCGCCCTCTGAATCTCTCCTATTCATGAAGTAGGGCATGCCTAGATGCCCCAGTCATTGGCCTGTGGGTAACTGTGTGCCTAAATGCTTTATTTAACATAATATATATTATACGCATCAATGGTAAGTTCCAGCCGAGGGCTGGTATCACGTGTATCACGGGTGTTTTGGCTGCTAAAAAGGATTCCAGGCCACTCTCAGCTCAGCGCCCCTTGGTTCAAGAGTATCGACAAGAATATCGAATGGCCTGTTTGACCAGTCGTTAAGCAGTTTTTACTTCGCTGACGGTCGGCCGAATGTCCTATCTGCCTGATTGTCGGGGGCACTTCGCACAAGCTCACTGGTTGGAACGGGCTATCAGGGCCGCTGTGCTTATTGCAGTAGTTGGTAGGCAACTGAAGCCAAGACGCACTATTCTGACTATGTTATGTTAAATATGAAGGTTGTATTCCAGTCTGCAAAAGACTTCATAGCGCTGTTTTTTGGGCTTTCAGGGTCAGCTGAATGCTATGCAGTGCCCGTGCGAATGCCCTTATCGTTAGTGGTCGATGGTTAATTGTCGATACCATGCATCAGCATGACGCTCGTAACATCGATATGGTGCCCAGTGGCGTTGCAATATCGCCAATCGGCAGCACCCTGGCAAAGCCCGCCTCGCTTATCAGCGTCGGTAATTTCCCCTGTACGTTGTCTCGCGTATTGCCAAGTCCATCGAGCAACCTGACGAGGAAGAATAAAACCTGCATCAAGACATTTTGAGGTCTCCCCCAGTCTGCCAGTATCAATACGCCTGCGGGTGTCAGAACCCGTTTGATTTCACGGAAAACAGGACGCTTGTCTTCGCGCGATAGATGATGAAAAAATAGGCTGCTCACAACCATATCGAAACTACTATCGGCGTAAGGAAGTACATCGGCCAAGCCCTGCTGGAAACTGATATCGATACCCGCCACCGCCGTTTTACGTTCCGCTCGCTCCAGCATGTCGAGGTCGCCGTCGATTCCTTGCACGACAAAATGGGGGTAACTCTGCTTGATGAGAATCGCTAAGGTGCCGCTGCCACAAGCCAGATCTAACACTCTTCCCATTTGGCCGGGTAGCGCTTTGATCAGTCTGGCTTTAACAGTTCGCTCCCGCGTACTGAAGCGAACAATTGGATCATAAAGCCAATTCAGTTTCTGGTAGCGCAACGCGTGTACGTATGATTTATCCGCACTCATTGTGATCTGTCCTCATCACTCTACTTTTAGCACGCCACGATACATTTGCATCTGGCAGTGGAATTCATATGCACCTTTTGCCAGTGGCGGCAGCTGAATAGTCTTGGGTTTGTTCACTGGCAGGCTCTCGCTGATGTCCAATTCTGGAATTAATAGCATCTCGGAACAGGGTGAGACATCCTTGCGCAAAAAATGCAGCGCTGTCGCCTGGTTGGCGGCCAGTTTGATGCGTGCAGGGTGGTATGTCCCGTTTTCCACGATAATGACCAGTGCGGCATCATCCAGCGCCACATCCTTCGCTTTGTACAGCCAGAACCACCAGACAATCAATCCGATGAGTGCCACACCTGCCACGTTGACTATCAACATATTCGACTCTCCCTTCAATGTTCCTGTGCTTTGAACAGCCGCAGGCGATTGGCATTCATTACCACCGTCAGTGACGAAAAGGCCATCGCCGCGCCCGCAATAACAGGATTCAACAGCAATCCGAAAAAGGGGTACAGCACGCCCGCAGCAATGGGCACACCCGCCACGTTGTAGATAAAGGCTCCGAACAGATTCTGTTTAATGTTGCGCAAGGTGGCCTTGCTTATGGCGATTGCGTCGGCGAGTCCGTGCAGGGAGCCGCGCATCAGGGTAATGTCAGCGCTTTCGATGGCCACATCAGTGCCCGTACCTATCGCAAACCCAACATTGGCCATGGCGAGGGCCGGCGCATCGTTAATCCCGTCACCGGTCATGCCCACGATCTCACCCTGAGCTTGCAGTGCAACCACCTGGTCTGTTTTTGCTTGCGGCAATACCTCGGCAAAGAATTCGGTGATGCCCACTTTGGTCGCGACGGCCTGCGCTGTGGCGCGGTTATCTCCCGTCAGCATGATCACGCGTATGCCATTTTGCTGGAGTCGCGCGATCGCGGCGATGGAGTCTTCTTTAATAGGGTCCGCCACTGCAATGATGGCGGCCAATTGGTTATTCACGGCGAAATACATCGGCGTTTTTGCCTCGGCGGCTAACTGCTGCGCTTTCGCCACAAGCGATCCACACTCAATCTGTCGCTCGCGCATCAGTTTTTCATTGCCAAAAAGCAGGTGTTTTCTGTCAACGTCACCCTCTATCCCGTGGCCGGCTATCGCGCTGAAATTGGAGATTTTGCCCAGCTGTAAGCCCCGCTCTTGAGCAGACTCCACGATGGCCATCGCCAGTGGGTGTTCGGATCCGGACTCGAGACTGGCAGCAAGTTGCAACACACTGTTCTCGTCGTCCGCTCCTGCCAGCACAATGTCGGTGACCTTGGGCGAACCCAGGGTAATGGTGCCGGTCTTATCGAGAACCATAGTGGTGATTTTGGACGCCATTTGCAGGGCCTCGCCATTGCGAATCAGTACACCCGACTCGGCG
>JANNXP010000033.1:0-4701 GCA_031409615.1 Haliea sp.
TCGCGCGCATGCGCTCCCCGGCTTTCTTTGCGCCCTTCTGCCGTTATGGCAGTCGCCTCTGCCACTTCGAACAGGTTCTGTAGTTCAAGCGCCTCGATTCTCGCGGTGTTGTAGGCGTTACTCTTGTCGTCCAGCCTTGCAGTCTCGATCCGCCCGCGCAATTGGGCCAGTTGCTCTATCCCTTTTTGCATGAACTCGCCATTGCGGAACACACCGAAATAGTTCTGCATGGTGTTCTGCAACTCCTTGCGCAGGACCGCCACAGGCTCGCCGCCGGTGGAGCTGTTGAGCTTGTTGAGTCGAGTGTTGGCCTGCTGGATATCGCTCTCGGACGCATCTTTCATCTCGATGCCCTCTCGCAGGGCTTTCTCGATATACAGGCCCGAAGCACGACCAAACACCACCAGGTCGAGCAGTGAATTGCCACCGAGGCGGTTAGCCCCGTGCACGGATACGCAGGCCACCTCACCGCAGGCATAGAGTCCCGGAATCACCACGTCCTTGCCACCGGCGTCAATCGTCAGGGCCTGGCCGTGGATATTGGTGGGAATACCGCCCATCATGTAATGACAGGTAGGCACGACCGGAATGGGCTCTTTGACCGGATCCACATGGGCAAAGGTACGAGAGAGCTCACAGATTCCCGGCAAGCGGCTTTCCAGTACCTCTTCGCCCAAGTGATCGAGTTTGAGCAGCACATGGTCGCCCTGCGGCCCACAACCACGACCTTCGATGATCTCGAGCACCATCGAGCGGGCGACAACGTCACGACCCGCGAGGTCCTTGGCATTGGGGGCGTAACGCTCCATAAATCGCTCGCCATCCTTGTTGATGAGATAGCCGCCCTCGCCGCGGCAGCCCTCCGTGACCAGAGTTCCGGCGCCGGCGATACCTGTGGGGTGAAACTGCCACATCTCGATATCCTGCACCGGAAACCCGGCGCGCAGTGCCATGCCGATGCCATCTCCGGTGTTGATATGGGCATTAGTGGTAGAGGCGTAAATTCTTCCTGCCCCACCGGTGGCGAACACCGTCGCCTTTGACTTGATGTAGACGACTTCACCGGTTTCTATGCAGATCGCCATGACGCCCACCACGGCACCATCCTGATTTTTGACCAGATCGGTGGCAAACCACTCGTTGAGGAAAACGGTATTGTTCTTGATGTTGCCTTGATAAAGCGTGTGCAGCAGCGCGTGACCCGTACGATCCGCAGCCGCGCAGGTGCGCGCCGCCTGACCACCTTCGCCGTAGTTCTTGGACTGTCCACCAAAGGGTCGCTGGTAGATACGCCCCTCCTCCGTGCGAGAAAATGGCAGTCCCATATGCTCAAGTTCAAACACGGCCTCGGGGCCGACACTGCACATGTATTCGACGGCGTCCTGGTCACTGATATAGTCAGAGCCCTTAACGGTGTCATACATATGCCAGCGCCAATCATCGTCCGGGTCCGCTGAGGCTATCGCGCAGGTGATGCCACCCTGAGCCGATACGGTGTGCGAGCGCGTGGGGAAAACCTTGGAAATTACCGCTGTATTGAAGCCGGACTGCGCCAGTTGCAAGGCCGCGCGCATGCCCGCTCCGCCACCGCCCACAATGACACCGTCGAATGAAATAGTACGAAGTGCTGCCATTTCTACAAACCCCACAAAATCTGGATGCCCCAGATGACATAGATAAACATGGTGATGCCACACACGACCTGTGCGAGCGGCCGCAGAACATTCCCGGCTGGGCCCAACACGCGCTCCGTGAGATAGTCGGTAAACACCGACCACAGGCCAACCCAAGCGTGAGCCCCCAACGCCAACAGTGCCAGCATGGTGAAAACCCGCATCCAGGTCTGGGAGAACAATTCTTTCCAGGCACCGTAGTCGATACCACAGGCCACTACCCAGCCCACATAGAGAAAATAGGCCAACAGAATGACCGCACTGACACGCTGCATCAGCCAATCAAAGAGTCCGGACCGTCGATTACTGGTCCCTGCAGTTACCATATCCAGAACCCCGCCAACACGATGAGCAGTGCGGACACGGCGATTACTGCGCGTGAACCCAATATGCCCCCCGCCATTGTTTCACCGATACCCATATCCATGATGAGGTGCTTGACCCCTGCCACCGAGTGGTAAATCAGGCCGGCCAGCACCGCCCAGATCACCAACTTGAGCAAGGGATTGTTCAGGTTTTCCTGCAATGCGGCAAAACGTTCCGCGCTATCCAGGCTGGCATCCAGTGCCCACAGGAGCACAGCCATACCGGCAAACAGGAATACACCTGTGGCGCGATGAGTGATGGACGTCCATGCGGTGATGGGTAACCGCATGGAACCGATGTCCAAGTTTACAGGGCGCTTATCTTTCAACATTGGGTACCGTCTTAAGTGCGCCCCAGCGGGCGATGAATTAGGTTGGCGAGACGCCACTTTTTACGTTGGTCGCTAGCGCTGGCAAGTCGACCAAAAACGCGCGAGATTATAGGCATTTACGGCAACAAATACAAACACTCTGTCTGCGCGTTTCGCGCACTACGCTCGCTAGCTCTATACGCTGCTGTGCCTCGATTCGGATCAGCGAAGGATACTTCACGGTCGATTTTTCCTGGCATCAGGCGCAGCTTCAATTGACAAAAATTGTCGGGACTTTATAGTGGAGACCCTCGAGCAAACTCTCCCCAGGATCCATCATGAGCGACAGAAAAGCCACACTCAAGATCGACGCAATCGACGATCCTGTTGAGCTGCCGATTTACTCCGGCACCCTTGGCCCGGATGTCGTAGACGTAGGAGGCCTCACCGCTAAGGGCTTGTTTACCTATGACCCCGGCTTTGTCTCCACCGCCTCGTGCGAGTCCAAAATTACTTTTATCGATGGGGATAAGGGCATCCTCCTGCACCGGGGTTATCCCATCGAGCAACTCGCCGAGCAATCCGACTATCTGGAGACCTGCTACCTATTGCTATACGGTGAGCTTCCCACCACAGCGCAAAAACAAAAATTTGTGGGTACAGTGCACAGACACACCATGGTCCATGAGCAGATTCGGACTTTCTTCAATGGTTTTCGTCGCGATGCCCATCCAATGGCGATCATGTGCGGCGTAGTAGGCGCCCTCTCAGCTTTCTATCATGACGCTCTGGAGATATCTGACGAACATCATCGACAGATTGCCGCCTTTCGACTGATCGCCAAGATGCCCACTCTGGCAGCTATGAGTTATAAGTACTCAACTGGTCAACCGTTTATGTATCCGGACAACCGCCTCGATTATGCCGAGAATTTTCTGCATATGATGTTCGGCAACCCCTGCGAGCCGAGCAGGATCAGTCCGGTTCTGGCAAAAGCCATGGATCGCATTTTCTTGCTGCATGCCGACCATGAGCAAAATGCCTCCACATCGACAGTACGCCTCGCTGGCTCGTCAGGTGCGAATCCCTTTGCCTGTATTGCCGCCGGCATTGCTGCGCTGTGGGGTCCATCACACGGCGGCGCTAATGAAGCCGTGTTGCAGATGCTGCAGGAAATCGGTGATGTATCCAGGATCGATGAGTTTGTCGCGCGCGCCAAAGATAAAAACGATCCCTTCCGGCTTATGGGGTTCGGCCATCGGGTATACAAAAATTTTGACCCACGCGCCAAAGTAATGAAAGAGGCGGCTGATGAAGTTCTGGCAGAGCTGGGAATTGAGCACGACCCCATGCTGGATATTGCAAAACGCCTGGAGGAGATCGCACTTTCGGATAAGTACTTTATCGAAAAGAAGCTGTACCCCAACGTCGACTTCTACTCCGGTATTATCCTCAAGGCTATTGGTATTCCAACCAGCATGTTCACGGTGATCTTCGCCGTCGGGCGCACCGTGGGGTGGATTGCGCACTGGAATGAGATGATCAGCGGCAGCTACAAGATCGGCCGTCCCCGGCAACTTTACACCGGCTATACACAGCGCGACTTCACCCCGCTAGAGCAGCGTTAGGCCATAGCATGGCCTGCTTGGACGTTTCGCATAGTGTGCTTTTTACCCTAGGTCAGAGGCACTTCTTAGTCATTACTGGAAGTACCAACCATGCATGACATTGTCATCAGCGGAACCGGTCTATACACCCCGCATGAGTCCATCAGCAATGACGAATTGGTACTGTCATTCAATGCCTATGTGGAACTCTACAACACCGAAAACGCGGCTGAGATCATAGCTGGTAAAACACTACCTATGCAGCCCTCCTCTGCGGAATTTGTGGAGAAGGCCTCGGGAATCAAATCACGCTATGTCATGAATAAGGGTGGGATCCTAGACCCCAGAAGATTGACGCCAAGCCTGCCCGAGCGCCCCAATGAAGCCCAGTCAATTCAGTGTGAAATGGCTGTCGTCGCCGCCCGCGACGCCATGCAGTACGCTGGCAAGGTTGCTGCAGATATCGATGCGGTCATTGTTGCCGCATCCAATATGCAGCGCGCCTATCCGGCCATGGCCATTGAAATTCAGGAAGCTCTGGGCATCAAGGGCTACGGTTTTGATATGAATGTGGCCTGCTCGTCTGCTACGTTCGGCATCCAGCAGGCCCGTGACGCTGTGAGCACTGGCAGCGCCAGATGTGTATTGATGGTAAACCCCGAAATTTGCAGCGGCCACCTGAACTTTCGTGATCGCGACTCACACTTTATCTTTGGCGATGTTTGCACTGCAGTGATCGTAGAGA
>JANNXP010000034.1:0-12156 GCA_031409615.1 Haliea sp.
GGCCGCTCACCGCTGGGCCCGGTGCTGCGCGAATACATCGTCAGCGAAGCCATGTACCGTCTCGGCGTGCCCACCACCCGTGCGCTCGCAGCAGTGAGCACCGGCGACACCGTGGCACGGGACCGCTTCCTGCCCGGTGCCGTGCTGGCGCGAGTGGCCAGCAGCCATATCCGCATCGGCACCTTCGAGTATTTTGCAGCCCGGCGCGACACCGAGGCGCTGCAGTTTTTGGCAAACCACGTGATGGCGCGACACTATCCCGATGCACAACGCAGTGACAACCCGGTGCTGGCGCTGCTTGAAGGCGTGATTTCGAGGCAGGCGCAGCTCATCGCGCAGTGGCAAATGCTGGGCTTTATTCACGGCGTGATGAACACGGACAATATGCTCATCGGCGGCGAAACTATCGACTACGGCCCCTGTGCCTTCATGGATCAATTCAACCCGGACCAGGTGTTCAGCTCGATCGACCACGCCGGGCGCTACGCCTACCGTAAGCAACCGGGTATTGCGCACTGGAACCTGTCGTGCCTGGCCCAGACACTGCTGCCGATTTTACATCAGGACCAAGAGCGCGCTGTTGAATTGGCGCAGAAGGCGATCAATGCCTTTCCCGATACGTTCCTGCAAGCGAATACGCAGGGCTTGGCGCGCAAGTTGGGCCTGCAGTCGATTGGTGACAATGATACGGCGCTGGTGGAAGACCTGTGGCAATTGATGGCGCAGCACGAACTCGACTTCACCCTGAGCTTTCGGCGGCTGGCGGATCTGGCGCTTTCGGGCGGCGGGGGCGCGAATAACGTGGCTGAACTCTTTGAATTCCCGGATGCCCTGCAACCGTGGCTGGAGCGCTGGCGCGAGCGACTGGCGCAGGATGCCCTGTCACCCGTGGACCGGCAGGCCCTGATGTACCGCGCCAACCCCGTCTTCATTCCGCGCAATCATCTGGTGGAAGCCGCCATTGCCGCCGCCACCGACACGGACGATCTCGGTGTGTTTCAGCAGCTGGTGGATGTGCTGGGGAATCCGCACGAGTACCGCCCGGAGCTGGCGCTGTACGCCACACCGCCACGGCCGGAGCAGGTAGTCGCGCAAACGTTTTGCGGGACATGAGGATTCTGTCTTTATGGTCCAGGAAAGGCAGGAAAGGGGTCAGCAGGAAAGGGGTCAGAGCCCTTTTTCCTTATTGCGCTTAACCCCGATACAGGAACGATGACTCAGGGATAAACTATCGCAGTTAAAGGGCTCTGACCCCCCCCCTGAATTGTGCAATACGTTGGTAACGGAGGAGATTCCGGGGAATGAAAATTCAAAGGATGTTGATTGTTAAAGTACACGCCATTTTGGCGTGTTTTTTTATACCGCTTGCCCTTCTCTATTTTGTCAGTGGGGCACTGTATTCCTTCGACATCAAGGGGGATGTAGAGAAGCAGGTGTATGCCGTGGCACTTGACCGTCCCTTTACACCGGACCTTGCACGATTGTCCGAGTTGGCCAAAACAGCATTGGAACAACGCGAACTGTCGCTACCGACAGGCAATCCAGTTATCGCTAAAAAAAAGAACTCCTACGAATATCGCTGGAGTGATTTGAAAAACGTAGTCGTGGTTCAGCCTACCGATAACCCGCTGCAGGTAGAGTTGATTTATCGTCAGCGCAGCCCGCTGACACAGCTCATGCGGGTACACAGAGCAGAGGCGGGTTCACTGATTAAGACATTTTCGCTGAGCATGGTTATCGCATTAATTGTTATTTTAGGTAGCGGTGTTTTTCTGGCAGTCGGCATGCCCAAATTGCGTCGAACAGCACTGCTCGCGCTGGGAGCTGGTTGTATAGTGATGCTGTCCATCTTTGCCTGAGAATCAAAGTGCCACTTAAAAGGGGTCAGAGCCCTTTTCCCCTCGCTCAAGCATGAGTAGTCTTCTCTGCTAATGGCGGCCGCACTGCCAGATATGTCACCGCACCCAACACCGGAACCAGTGCATAAAGCCAAAAAAGCCCGTCGATTTTCATAGTACGTCTGCGCATATCATCAGCAAGCACGGCAGCGAAGGCGATGGCAAACAGAAAAAAATCGATAGTCATCACATTCACGAGATAATTGACCTGCCATATTTTGACATAGGCGGCGAAACTTCCCTGCGAAAAACCGTACAGTATTAGTCCGATCGTGGACACCAGTAACACTGCGGCGTTGATCTTGGACTCAGCAAAACGCACCAGCCAGGTTTTCTGTGGCACATATCCCTGCTGTTCACGGCGAAAAAATAGGTAGAGATATAAGGCGCTATTGCCCAACACCATGGAGCTGAACGCAAACGGCCACGCCTTTAATCGCCCCTGGTTATCCTGAACCAGCATGGCAACCATCACCAATGGCCAAACCCCCAGCAAATTGAAAACCATAAATACCAGAGGATCAACCAACTCAGTATTATTCTGCATCACCGCTACAATGAAATCCTTCATCGAGCTGCCATCGTCTGGCGAAAACCAGAACACATGAATCCAACCGAGCACCCATACTGTTACCAACAACATTTTTTTCATTATTTTATCACCTTGCTGGGCGAGATTTCTGAGTAGAGAAAGCGTCTACGCAGTGCTAATCCTGATTCGCCCTGAACGGAGCATAGCAGATGATCAGACGAGGCATTACATCAAGCCAGTGCGGCCCAGGCAAATGTATAGGAGGTATTGATGGTGTGTCGATAGTGAAAGCGGCACGGCTAGCGCGAACTATTTTATCATCCCACTTATGGCCTGACAGGCCGCCACTAATATTGCTACTCATGCAGCGTGTCTTTTGCTATTAATGGCGGGTACCTGACAATAGCGTGGTTTGGTGTGTCAATAACAAGGTCGTATAACAGCGTGATCAGGCAACTTTTGTTACTTTACTGCAGCACGCTGCTGTACACGGCACCGGTCGCTGCACAAAACACGCAACCCTACCTGATTGGGCGCGGCATCACCGATATCACCGGTCCGGCTGTTGGCATACCGCTGTGGGGGTTTGGACGCCCTGACCAGATCGACGAAGGTATCCATATCCGTCAGCGCTCGCGTGCCTTTGTTATCGCGCAGGCTGACGACCCCGACAAACGACTGGTGTTTGTCAGCGCCGATCTGGGCAGCATTGATCACCACATCACCCTGGAAGTTGTTGAGCGCCTGCAGCAGCGCTTTGGTACTCGCTACACCTTGGACAATGTCATTATCAGTGCTACCCACACGCATTCAGGGCCTGGCGGCTACTGGCAATCGCGCTCTGACTCCGGCCTCGACGGCGGCCTGTACCCGGAGCACTTTGAAGCCATCGCAGCCGGCATTACCGCCTCGATTGTAAAAGCAGACGACGACCTGCAACCGGGCACTATTTTTATCAACAGTGGCCGAGTGGCGAATGCGGGCGCTAATCGCTCGGCGGTGGCGTACCTGGAAAACCCGCCGGCGGAACGTGCCCGCTATAGTGAAAACACCAACACCGAAATGATCTTACTGAAGTTTGTTGATGACTCCGGCGAGATTGGCATGCTCAACTGGTATGCGCTGCACCCCACCGCCATGAACTTTTACAACCACCTGATCTCCGGCGACCACAAGGGCTATGCCTCACTACTGATGGAGCAGCAACACGGTACACGCTATGCATCGTCTGATGACTTCGTCGCCGCCTTCGCCCAGGCCGACCCCGGCGATGTCACCCCGAATATGAATCTGGATAATACCGGCCCGGGTGCAACCGATGTGGAAACCACGCGCATCATGGGTGATATGCAATTGCAGGTGGCGCAGCAGTTATTTACGCAGGCGCACGAAGTACTTGATGGCCCTATCGATGCGCGCCGCATCTACGTTGATCTGGGTAACTACCCGGTACAGGATCGCTTCACCGGCATGGGTGTACAACACACCTGCACCTCGGCCTACGGTTACTCCTTTGCCGGTGGTTCAACGGAGGACGGTGGCGGACACTTCCTGTTTAAAGAAGGCATGACCGAGCAAAGCCTGTGGCGGGATTGGCTGATTCGCCTGGTGACAGGCGCACCGAAATGGACCGAGCCCGTGCAAGCCTGCCAGGCACCGAAACCTATTTTATTCGAAACCGGCAGCGGCAACCCGCCCCTGCAATCACAAATACACTCGGTCACTGTAGCCCGTATCGGCCAACTGGTGATACTCGCCCTGCCTGTCGAGGTTACCACCATGGCCGGCCGACGCCTGCGCGACAGCGTAATCGCTGAGTTGGACGATTGGGCCCAATACATCGTGCTGGCGGGCTATGCCAATGGCTATGCCGGTTATGTGACTACACCGCAGGAGTACCAACTCCAGCAGTACGAGGCCGCCCACACCCTGCACGGGCGCTGGAGCTTGCCAGCCTATCAGCAGGTTGCCAGCCAACTGGCCAGCGCGTTGCAGTCGGGCACGGCCGTTGCCTCCAACATACGCTACGACGACTGGCGCGGCAAAGCCGTGAGCCGGTCATTGCCCACCGGTGCTGCCGGTCTACCCCCTAAGGGCAAACACTATGGCGATGCACTGCCCTTGGCAAAGACAACATACCGTAGAGGTGAAACACTCATCGCCGAGTTCTGGTCCGCCAATCCCACTGCGCATTACACCACCGGTAACAATTTCTTGCTGGTAGAAAACAGGACTGCAGCGGGCTGGCAGGCAGTCGCCGATGACGGCGCCTGGAGTACCCGTGTGCGCTGGCGCATTGAAGATGATGCTTATATTGCTGAAGTCAGTTGGGAGGTGCCCCTTGATACCAGCGCCGGGGACTACCGCATCACCCACTTTGGATACGATAATGCCAGCGGCGCATTCAGCGGCGTGTCGGAAAGTGTCCGCATTGAAGAGTCAGAGTAAAAAAGCCAGTCGATTTTTAGCAGTTCTTTGTCGAGAGCAAGGAAAAGCCAAAGTTTCTACTCTGACCCCAACTATCCCGCCATTGAAATGGGTGCATTGCTTGGCCGGGAACAATTTCATCAATCCATAACCATACTTTTTTCCAGCCGCGTCGGCAGCCAGTACTCCTGACCACTCAGGTCAACCTTTTCAAAGACGAAGTTGGAGCGGCCATATTTCACGTCTGCACGTTCATTATTTTGACGCCAATTTATTGACAAGGGCACGGGATTGCGCCCAGGGGTTGTTGGCCACAGTTTTTCTAAAACAGTGCGAATGTGCTCGTCTTTATTTAGTTTATTGCTTCCATAAAAGTAGTTCACCAGGATCGACAAATACCGTTCGTTCCCCACGCAACCCATATTCACGATTAAATTCGGCAGATAGTGGTTGTGTTGCCAGTCAGGGAGCTTGTTCTCGTAGAAACCATTGTTAAAAATAGCGTCAGCCAAGGCTAACGCCTCTTCTGACTCGAAGGGTAGAAATCGTCCGGCAGAATATAGATGGCTTTGCCATTCCTGTTTGTCAGCTTTCTCCTGGATACTCTTCGTGACAACCTTTTCCCCGACGCTTCCCTTTTCATGTTGAACCTGATTTCGTAACACTTCACACGAACCAATTTCCCCCATCTCCACCTTATGACGGGTGAATGTTTGTTTTATGCTATAAACATAGTATTTGCCATTGGATGTCACCTTCGGCGCCAATTCATCGTGGGCTTTCTGCAGTCGCTCCACCACATCAGCGGTAGCTGAATCGACATTAATACATAGCCCAAAGCGCGTCGAAAATTTCCGCTTTCTCATCAAAGCCAACCTTGGAACCCTCCTCCTCAAGAAATCGATCGATAAGGCCTAGAGCGCTCTGCCCATTTCCTCTATCACAATATCCACTAACCAGCCTATCAACCATATTTGCGGCCATATCAGCCTCACAGCTGACACAGTCACTGAAGCCCTTCCAGTAGAAATACTTCTCCATGAAATATTCACCCACTGCAACTGAATCTCCATAACTCACCCTTTCTCGAAACGGGGCATACCAGAGCGCTAGTAATACTAAAATTTTGTTATCCGGGAATTGTTCCGCAGTTAATAGGGCTCTTGTGTAATAAAGGCGCCCATCGAGAATCTCGTTTTTCTCCGCGATCTCCTCGAGGGTCAGAAACGGCTTAGCTTCTGATTCTGAAGTGCCCCACCACGATGGTTTTGGAATTCCGGGCACTGAATATGAATCGTTCCCAGAAGCTGTTGCAATGACAGCAAAAAGAACCAGTGTAGAAACAGCGATGAATTGCAGCCAAAAGACTCTGGAACATGGGTTGATGTTATATCGTAGAGCCATCGTAGTCTCTCGGTAAGGCGTGCCGACTAAATGACTGCCATTTTACATGACACGAGGGCGTTCACCCGCAGATTTCATGGGGCCCGTTCCTGCACCGTCATCTCCGCACAGGGCCTTCAGTCACGCCCTGGTGGCCACATATATTTACCGCAGGCCGACGGTAAGGTCGTCTCTACTCGCTCAAACCCGTATACTTGCCCAACTGTTGACCCGCTCACCCCAGCGACGCGCGAGCCCACGATCTTGACTATGGAATTCTTCGGCAAAACCCTGTCTGGCCCCTTCACTATTCCGTCTGGCATTGTCACCACTGCAACACCCATCATCCAGTACATCTTTGATCATATGCCCGAGGTGGGCGTGGTCACCACCAAGAGTATCGGCCTGGAGCCGCGCGCGGGCAATCGCGAACCGGTGTACAGCCAGTATGCGCCCGGCTGCTTCGTCAATGCCGTGGGCCTGACCAACCCGGGCGCACAGGCAGCGCGGGAAAGTCTGGCGGCCTTGAACATACCCAAGGACCGTTTTCTGCTCACCTCGATATTTGGCGGCAGCCTCGAAGAGTTCGTGGCCGTAGCAAAAATTCTCGCACCGGTATCGGACGGGCTGGAGCTGAACCTGTCCTGCCCGCACGCCAAAGGCTATGGCATGGCGATGGGGCAGGACCCGGAGCTGGTGCGCGACATCACTGCCGCCGTCAAAGCGGTGGTCGATATTCCGGTGATTCCCAAACTCACACCTAATACACCGGACATTGCGGCCATTGCGTTGGCCGCGATCGCCGGCGGCGCTGACGGCTTGTGCGCCATCAATACGCTTGGCCCGGGCTACACCTCGGCCCACGGTTATGCGGTGCTGACCAATGGCAATGGCGGGATGTCGGGCAAGGGTGTGTTGCCCATCGGCCTGAAGTGCGTGCGTGAAATCCGTGCGGTGACGGACTGCCCGATTATCGGTTGCGGCGGCGTCAGCAGCGCCGACGATGTCCGCGCCTTCTTTGATGCGGGCGCAACCGTGGTCGGCGTGGGCTCCTCCCTGACCGGGCTGACCACGGATGACATCAGCACGTACTTCCAGACCCTGAGCAACGATCTGGAGACGGGGCGCAACCGCGCTGAATCCCAGATCCGCTACGACATCGATATGAACTTTCGCCCGGTCACGCTGGTGAAGAACGAGCGCGTCTGCAAGGACATCGCGCTGCTCACCTTTGACCGCAAGATCAATGTGCAGGCCGGGGAATTCGTCTTCCTGTGGCTTCCCGGGCTGGGCGAGAAACCGTTCTCGGCCCTGACCGACGATCCATTCACCCTGGTGGTGATCGATCTCGGGCACTTCACGCATGCCCTCATGGATCTGCCGCCAGGCACTGAGGCATACGTGCGCGGCCCGCACGGCATACCCGTGGCGCCGCCCGAGGATGCAAAAATTATGGCCGTGGCCGGCGGCACGGGCCTAGCCGCCGTGTACCAGATCGCCCGCGATTTCGGCAACGCGGAAGTGTTCGCCGGCGCGCGCAGCGCCGATCGCCTGTACTACATTGAGGAGTGTCGCCGGATCGCCGAGGTGCAAGTCGCCACGGATGACGGCAGCGCCGGTTATCACGGTGTAGTAACCGCGTTGTTGCGTGAGCGCTTGCAAGGGATGAGCAAAGAGGAGCATGAGCAGCTGGTGTTTTACAACTGCGGCCCCCAGCCCATGGTCCATGCCGCCATCGCGGTGCAGCGCGAGTTTTGTCGGCCAGAGCAAATCTTCAGCGCCATCGACTACCTCACCAAGTGCGGCGTCGGCATCTGCGGCGCCTGTGCTACTCCCGACGGACGCCGCCTGTGTGTGGACGGGCCGTTTCTGGCAGCGCTATGACAGCATTCCTCTATATGACAGCATTCCTCTATATAAAGAGGTGCCCACCACATGCCCGCCGGTAAGGGCGTCTATAACGCACGCTGGGAACAGTCCTTCAATCGGATACTGACACCGCTGGATGAGTTTATTCACCGCCAGACCACCAGCGGCGTGCTGTTGATGATCTGCGCGGTGATCGCACTGGTCATCGCCAATGGCCCACTGCACGAGCAGTACCAACATGTGCTGCATACACCGATCGGCTTCAGCGTCGGCAATGCGGCGTTCTCGCTGTCTCTGCACCACTGGATCAATGAAGCGCTGATGGCGCTGTTTTTCTTCATCATGGGCCTGGAGCTGAAGCGTGAATTGCTGGTGGGAGAACTGTCGTCACCGAAACAGGCACTGCTGCCCATCATGGCGGCCATTGGCGGCATGGTCGTGCCCGCCTTGTTCTACGTCGCCGTCAACATGAATGCGTCCAGCATCAGTGGTTGGGGCATACCCATGGCGACCGATATCGCCTTCGCGGTCGGCGCGCTGAGTTTGCTCGGGACGCGTATCCCCAAATCGCTGGTGACCTTCCTTATCGCCCTGGCGATTGTCGATGACCTGGGCGCGGTGGCTGTGATCGCGCTGTTCTATACCACCGACATTAATCTGCTGGCGCTTTCTTATGCCGGCGGCTGCACGCTGTTGCTGGTGGCGCTGAACCTCGGAGGCATTCGCCATGCCCTGCCCTATGCCATTGTCGGCATAACGCTGTGGGCTGCCATGCTGGCCAGCGGCGTGCACTCGACCATTGCCGGTATTGTGGTCGCCTTCGTCATACCCATTCGTCCCAAATTCCAACCGGAACATTTTATCAACCGGGTGCAAGAAAGCGCGGTCAACATGCGGGAGGCGATTCGCGATAACGCCGACATCATCCACAACACATACTTGCGTTCGCTGGTGTCATCGCTGGGTGACAATGTACAACTGGTGCAGGCGCCGGCCCAGCGCATGGAGCACCACCTGCACCTGCCCGTCGCCTATGTGGTGATTCCCTTGTTTGCCCTGGCCAATGCCGGTATTCCAATTGATTTCGCGGGTTTTGCGCACTATTTGCAACATCCCATCACGCTGGGTGTACTGGCCGGGCTGTTGCTGGGTAAACCATTGGGTATTGTTGGCCTGACCTGGCTTACGGTGAAAATGGGCTGGGCACAATTGCCCGCAGGACTGAACATGAAACATATTCTTGGGGTGGGCCTGCTGGGCGGCATCGGGTTTACCATGTCGATCTTCATCGCCGACCTGGGCTTTGCCACTCTGCCCGATGACCTGCTGATGGCCAAGACCGGCATTCTGCTGGCCTCGGCAGTGGCTGGCGGCAGCGGTATTGTCTGGTTGCTGCTGTTGAGCCGCACTAAGGCGGCGAGCGTGGATTGAATACGACGTGCTCACCCCCGCCGGGAGCGTTATACATTGCTGGGGGGGGTCTTTAGAAAGCTTGGTAGGACTACCCGGACTCGAACCGGGGACCTCTACCATGTCAAGGTAGCGCTCTAACCAACTGAGCTATAGTCCTAAGGAGGACGCGCAGTATAAGTGCCAATCCGCAATTGCTCAACTCCCGCGATGTGGCGAGTTTCCCCCCTGCACCGGCGGTCTGTTGATCGTTTTTACCAGTCCGATGGGTATGCAGGGACACTTGATCCGTCCTACAAGACGGGTAAAGTGCCCTACCTCCAAGGAGTACAGACGTTGAGAGTCAGCGGATTTTTGGGTGCCGACCTGGAGTTGGCACCACTGGCCATAGCCGAGCTGGAACGGCGCGGTTACGACGGCGCCTTTTCCGCGGAGATCAACAACGACCCGTTTTTCCCGCTGGTGCTGGCGGCGGAGCACAGCAAAAACATCGCCCTGACCACCTCCATCAGCGTGGCCTTTGCGCGCAACCCCATGACGCTGGCCAATCTGGCCTGGGACCTGAACCAGTATTCCAAAGGCCGCTTTACCGTGGGCCTGGGCTCGCAGATCAAACCGCACATCACGCGCCGCTTCTCCATGCCGTGGTCCAAGCCCGCCGCTCGGATGCGCGAGTTTATTCAGGCCATGCAGGCGATCTGGCGCTGCTGGGAAACCGGGGAGACCCTGGATTTCAACGGTGAGTTCTACCAACACACCCTGATGACACCGATGTTCACGCCTTCCAGAAAAACCTATGGCGCGCCGGGCGTGAATCTCGCCGCCGTGGGCCCGCTAATGACAGAAGTGGCCGCTGAAGTGGCCAATGGCGTGATCGCCCATGGCTTTACGACGGCACGGTACCTGCGGGAGGTGACACTACCGGCGGTGCAGCGCGGCCTGCAGAAATCCGGTCGCAAGCGCGAGGACTTTGACGTCAGTCTGCCGGCCATGGTGGTGACGGGGATCAATGAAGAGGCTTTCGAGCAGTCCAAAATGGCTATCAGAAGCCAGCTGGGGTTTTATGCGTCGACCCCCGCCTACCGGCCAGTGCTGGAGTTGCACGGCTGGGGCGAGCTGCAAACCATTGCCAACCAGCTGACACGGGAAGGTCATTGGCAGGAGATGGGGGCGTTGATCACCGATGACATCCTGCACACGTTTGCGTTAGTCAGTGAAGACATCGAGCAGGTGCCGGCGCTACTGCAACAACGCTATGGCGACATGGCCGATACGTGGATGTGTACGGTAGATACCGGGGACACGGACCGACAGAAACACTTGGTAGCAGCCGTGCAAGCTGCCTGAACAGGGCCGCTTGAACATTAGCGACGATCACCGTATTACGGGAAAGTAGCGCCAGCTGCTTTCCCGCACCACTGGCAGAGGACCAGCACTATGAACATCGAGTTAACCACGCAGCAAAGGGCGCTCCAGCAGGAGGTCCGCGAGTACATGAAGACGGTCATGACGCCGGCACTGCTGGAAGAAATGAAAGTCGGCGAGTTCAAGGAAGGCGGCGGCCCGGAATTTCGCAAACAGTATGCACGCATGGGTGCCGATGGCTGGATCGGCCTGAGCTGGTCCAAGGAATTGGGCGGCAAGGAGCTCTCGCATGTTGAGCAGTATATTTTTACCGATGAAGTCGTGCGCTCCGGTTTCGCCTACCCGTTCCTGACCACCGAGTCCACCACACCGGTTATTGCCGCCAATGCCAATGCCGAGGTGCGCGAGGAAGTCGTCGGCGGCGTCAAGCAGGGCAAAGTGGTGATCGCCATCGGCTATTCCGAGCCCAATGCCGGCACCGACCTGGCCAGCCTCACGACCAAAGCGGAGCGCGACGGCGATGACTGGATCATCAACGGCCAGAAGATGTGGACCAGCCTGGCGAACTTTGCCGATTACGTGTGGCTGGCAGCGCGCACCGACCCAGATGTGAGCAAGAAGCACAAGGGGCTCACCATGTTTCTGGTGCCCACGAATACCAAAGGCTTTTCGTTCACGCCGGTGCACACCCTCGGGGTGCGCACCAATGCCACCTACTACAGCGACGTCCGCCTGCCCGACAAATACCGTGTCGGCGAGGTCAACGCGGGCTGGAAGCTGATCACCGGGCAGCTCAACATTGAGCGCCTGTCGCTGTTTACCCACGGTCAGGTGGACTCGCTCTATCAGGGCGTGTGCGAGTGGGCGGCACAAACTGCCGCACCCACAGGCGGTAAAATCATCGAGCAACCCTGGGTCCAGCACAATCTGGCGAAGGTCAGAAGCGGCCTGGAGGTGGTCAAGCTGATCTGCTGGAAACAAGTGTGGGCCATGGATCAGGGGCCGCTGAATATGGCTGACGCCTCAGTGGCCAAGGTGTACAGCAGTGAGTTCTTTGTCGAGCTGTACCGCATGCTGCTGGAAGTGATGGGACAGGCGGGCACTATTGCACCGCACTCCCCGGGAGCAGTGCTCAAGGGCAAACTCGAGTTTCGCTGGCGGGTGGGCGCGGTGCTCACCTTCGGTGGCGGCGCCAATGAAGTGCAACGTGACATTATCGCGATGGCGGGGCTGTGGATGCCCCGCACCCGCTAGGAGAACAAGGCCATGGAT
>JANNXP010000035.1:0-21925 GCA_031409615.1 Haliea sp.
GAGCCAGGAAGGACGCGGGGTTGCCAGTCGCGCTGGCAAGATTGTCTTTGTCAGCGGTGCTCTGCCACAGGAGCATGTTCAAGCGCAATGTACGAACGTTAAACGCGACTACGATGAGGCCGACATGCTGGCGCTGGTGCCGGATACTGCACCATCGACGCAGCGCGTCCAGCCCGAGTGCTCCGTCTATGATTTTTGCGGCGGCTGCAGTTTGCAACACTGGTCGCTGGCAGCGCAGCGGCAGCACAAGCAAGCGCATCTGTTGGCCACGCTGCGGACGATCGTACCCACACTGACCCTGGACCCAGCGATTACCGGGCAACAAACCGGCTTCCGTCACCGGCTGCGACTGCAGGTTACGCGCAATGCAGATAGACGTTATTCCCTGGGACTGCGCCAGCGCCGTTCCCATGCGGCGGTCAATCTGCAGTACTGTCTGGTCGCCAATGCTGCCGTCAATCGTCTGTTGCAGGCACTGCCCGACCTGCTGCTGCGCGCTCCCGATCTGCAGGGCCTGCGAGAAATCGAGATCGACGCTGATAGTACTGACCAGCTCGGCCTGTGCTTTTACTTTGCCGCGCATCCGGGTGAAAAAACCGTGTCCGCATTGTGTGCCGCCGTCCTGGGTGGGTCAGTCATCGCGCTGCGAATTCGACTGAACACTCAAAGACCATCGCGTGGCGCGTTGCAATCCGACGCGTCCGGCGATGCGACGACCGTTCAGTGGCAGGAGCTATATGCAATCGGCGAGCTGTGCCTCACGCTGCCTGATCCTGTTGCACACGGTAGCGTTGCGACAGAAGATCTGAAATTGGCCTACCTGCCCGGTGACTTTACCCAGACACATTGGGAAATAAATGCCGCGTTGGTGGCTCGCGCCATCGAGTGGCTACAGCCGCGCAGTGATGAAGTAGCGCTTGATCTCTTTTCCGGTATCGGAAACTTCAGTTTGCCACTGGCATTGGGCACGAAAGCTGTCCACGCCCTCGAAGCCGACAGCGGTATGACCACACGCATCATCGCCAACGCCAGGCGCAATGGCATAGAGAATGTATCGGCCAAAATGCTCAATCTGATGACAGACGAGGTCGTGCTACCGAGGGCAGACATTGCCATTGTGGACCCACCAAGAGCCGGCGCGAAAGCGGTATGTGCGGCACTGGCACGCTCCAAGGTAAAGAGACTGTTGTACGTCTCCTGCCATCCTGCAACGCTCGTAAGAGATGCCCGAGTGCTGCACGGTGCGGGTTTGCGCCTGACCAAAGCCGCCAGCGTGGACATGTTCCCGCACACCGGGCACAGTGAGGCGATCGCCCTGTTTGAGAGAAAGTAATCAGCCGCTCTATATAGACCGCGCAAGAATGGCCTCTCATCTCGCCAATAACTCATCCAGTTCGCCAATGACCGCACGCAGGTCAGCACCCACCGTTATAGCCTGCAAGCCCAGTTCGCGCGCGGCGTCGACATTGGCCTGATAGTCATCCAGAAACACGACCTGTGCGGGTTTAATGTCACCCAAGCGCTGCAACGCTATCTCAAATATCCGCGGATCCGGTTTACGCACTCCCACGCTGCTGGAGTCCACCACAAAGTCGAACAGTTCATCGACGGGAATCAAGGCTCGCCACCCCTCGCCAAACTCCATCACGTTATTGGTGATGATCCCCGTTGTGTATCCCTCCTGCTTGAGCAATCTGACCCGCTCCACCAGTGGCTGGCGGGCATCCGCCCCGGCGTTGTTGCCTGCCATGGTGGCAAACAGTTCATAGATGTCGACGCGCACATCGCGCGCCAACCCCAATGCCAGAATCTGTTCACGCGCATTTTCAAGCGTGATCTCCCCCCGTTCCAGCTGGTGCCAGGGGTGATCGCCGTCGTTCTCATACGAGCCGAACACGATGCCGGTGACCTCCCGCGCGCCAATACCCAAGGCCTCACCAAACGCGTGTACCGCGTGAAAGGGCGAGTCGGTAAAGACGCCGCCAAAATCAAACAGTACTGCTGCAATCTTCTCAGGCATTCTCATACCCCTCACAAAGTAAATTCAGTTGTTCTGACTGTGGGTGAATACTATCGCGGCACTCATCTCATTTGCATTCTATAGTGTTGATACTGCGCTGATAATCAATTCCTTCATGGAAATGTGTCGTATGACAAAACACAACCTCAAGCCCTGGCAGGCTTTTCGCCACCATGAGGCGCGAGGCAAAAATTGGATCGCTTATGGAGAGTCGCAGACTGGCCGGCGAAACCCTCTTCGGCCAAGTTCATCAGGGCACGTCGGCGACAGCCGTCTCTACCAGATAGATAAAACCAACTGTCAGCAGATTACATCTGACCAACGTGTACACAACACCTTATACACCGCCGGACAGCTGGCTGAATCGGAAGGCAACGCTCGAGGTGACGATCTGGAACAGGCACTTGGACTCGAAGAAGAACACCATCCACTCAAGATGTAGCAGGGCACCATCGCGCTGCATGACGGGGATTCTCTCTTGTTGTGTTCCGATGGGATGCACGGCAGCGTGAGCGAGCAGCATCTGGCGGACATTGTACGCAGTGATAGTTCCATCGTTGCACGTGTGCACGAGCTCACTGAAGCGGCGTTACAGGCTGGCAGCAGTGACGATATTACCGCTGTCTTGGTAACGTTGGCTGCGAAGCCCCGTAGGAACTAACGGAAGACCATATTGTTTGATCCAGCGGGCGAACATTCAGAACGGTCTGGCATATCCCCATAGTCGGCAATCATTAAACGGACTTGCGGCTTTTTTTCTTTAAGGAGTACACTGTTGGTGCGGTACCGATCTTTACCAAGTCTAAAAACTAAGGGGATATTTTCATGGCTCAACTTAATGATGATGACCTTGCTGCCAAGCTTATTACCATATTCTGGATGGAGTTTGTAAAGGCAGCACAAATTCCGGTAGACGAAGCTTGCTTTGATGTAGCGATAGATAAAGGAGCGAAAAGTAATGTGCACAAGCATATTACATTGCTTAGGGACTATTATGATAATCCACAGGGGCCCCAATTTTCAGCTACCCTGGAGTGCAGTAAATGTGCCGGCGAAAAAGCCGCCGAACTGGCTGGGATGGGTCCGAATGCAAGAGTTACTGCCGAGATTTATGGGCGCGCATTTGAATCCGTCAAGGCTGATAATTGCAAACCGACTCCTCGCAAAGGGCTAGGAGGACAAGTTAGTGCTTTGGCCAGGCTTTGCGGATAAGTCACTATAGCCGCCATCCGAAAAGCTAAGGCATCTGCTTATACGCTCGAAAGCGTGATGATAGCGTCGCTGGTAGTAATTGCTGGCCTGCAAAGCTTGCTTGGTCTTGCAGGCTATATTTTATTGAGCCAAAGCGGCGACTGGGACCCAGGCAGCCATGGTATCTGGACGACCCAGCTCATAGTACGGCTTATCGCGGGCGCCATACTGGTTACAGCAGGGTTCTACGACCGACGAACCTTGCTGTTCGGTGCCGTTATGATCCTCACCGCATCGGCGTTTGCTCACAGGGGGTTCACTTATCTTGTTAGTAGTAGCGGAATGTTTTCGCTTCAGTATTTTTCCGTACTCCCGTTGGATGCCCTTTTTCCCTATTATTTCTGGCGTTTTGCGCGAGCTTTTCCAGAGGCATTCCTGCGACCAGCCCTTGATCGTTTTATCGATTGGGCGGAGCGCTCCTCCCTGGCCGTGGGACTGTTCCTGATTGCCAGCAATCTCGCCTTAATGTTCTATCCGCAGCTGGCGCTACTGGCCAATTTCAACCGATTAAATCACGACGGCATTTTCTACTCTCTGCTGTACTGTCTGGCATTTCCGATACTGCTGGTGCTTTGGTTGCGCATGAGAACCGCAAGGGAAGAAGAACGACGCAGAGTTAGGGTCTTCATATTCGGATTATTTGTCACTATCGTGCCCGTACTTGCTTATATCACTTTGTGGGGTATCTCAGCCGATTTCAGGGAATTCGTTTTGAGAAACAAGAACGACATTTTTGTGGAGCCACTCATGCATGCTTTAATTATCGCCACACCATTCATTACCACGTACGCGGTGTTGGTTGAGCGGCTACTGCCCATAAGTATATTATTACGCCAAACGTTCAGATACTGGCTCGGCAACGGCTTCGTCGTCCTTGGCATCGCACTGCCAATTTTGCTACTGGCATACTATCTTTATACCTCGCGCACCCTATCCATCGGCGCGCTTTTTGACGGGTATAACGGGCTATTCGTCGTCATTGCTGCGGGATTATCCCTAACCATGCTGGAGCAGCGGCATCGAGCGTACCGGTACCTTGATGAACTGTTCTATCGAGCCAGCTATGATGCCAATGAAGTATTGGCTGAGTTAGCTCAAAGTGTGCAGAGTTGTGCCTCGCTCGCTGACGTCGCGCTTGCTACACAACAGACGTTAGAGCGGGCACTACACCCGCAGAACAGCCATCTGTTGTTCGTCTCCAGTGATGAAACACTGCGCGATCCACGACAGGAGCTCGCCGACCTGCCATTGCAATCCACGCTGGCCATGGCGCTACTTGCGCTGCAACAGCCTTTGGATGCGCGCGCAATTCCCGCCGCATCCGGTGGCGCCGAGGAGCGCTGGCTGTCGCAGGCCAATGCCAGTTTGCTGCTACCCGTCATGGTTAAGGCTGCCAACACCGGAGTACTGGTTATAGGTAATAAGCGCAGTGAGTTGCCCTACACCCGCGCGGATTTCAATTTCTTACAGTTGGTGCTAAATACCGCGACCGGGCCGAGCATACCCCTGCTCGATGCATGGCACGCGCAGGAAAGAGGCAAACGTGCAGTGCAGTGCGATGGTTGTGGCATGGTTATCGCCGTGCCAGCTCCATGCACGGCCTGTGGTGGCAGTCAGTACACCGAAGCCGTGCTCCCCAAGGTGCTGCATCAGCACTACGAAGTAATGAAGGTTATCGGCAGCGGGCTGGGAGTGGTTTATCTGGCGCAGGATACTCAACTGCAACGCCCCATCGTGTTAAAAACGGTGGCCTCGGCTTCAGCGGAGGAATTGACGTTCCTGCGCGATGAGGCACACGTCATGGCCACCGTTAACCACCGCCATATCGCGACGATTTTTGGTTTTGAGAGCTACCAGGGAATACCCATCCTTGTCTGTGAGTATCTGCCGAACGGGACGTTGGACGATATCCTGCGCGATGGCTACCTCGCGCCCGATGAAGTGGTGGAAATCATTGAGCAAGTGGCAAAGGCAATGGTGTACCTGCACGGGCGGGGTATTTCTCACGGCGACGTCAAACCATCAAATATTGGTTTTGACGCGGAAGACGCACCCAAGCTACTGGACTTTGGGCTGGCCAATCGAGTTACTGGCTCGATCAATACGGCGGGTAATATCGCATCCCGTGGCGGAACCTATGCCTATATGTCACCGGAAAAAATCCAGCACCAAGGCTGCGACCAGCGCGCAGACTTGTGGGCGTTGGCAGTAACCTTATTCGAGGCCCTGTATCGCATCAACCCATTTGCTGCAGATGATCTGCCAGATATTGTCGATAAGGTGACCAACGCTGAGAAAACCATTTTTGCCGCCGTCGAATCGCCTGCACCGTTTCTACAGATTGCACTGAGCAACGACATTGCCAAGCGGCCACAAACCGCCGAGCAGTTCATCGCCATGATGCGGGCAACGGTATAATTGTACTGTGCAGCTCAATCGGCAGAGGTGCGATTGATTACTGCCTTCATCCCGGAGGCCAGCTTCAGTAATCGCTCCTGTATATCCTGTGTCCACTCAGCAGATTCTGGCGTCGCAATAAACCAGGCAAACTCCCTCCCGTCTGCATTTTGGGATAAGGGTAAGCAAAGCATTTTTCCTGCGGGCCACTGGTCCCATTCAAGGCGCAGATTGTGCTCGCCCGATGGCGAGCAGTGCTGATTTACGTAGCCGAGTACGGTTTTTTCCTGCGTCGCAGTGATTTTACTCGAGCTGATACTGCGAATTTCGCTGACATTCATACGTGAAAAATTGACGTTGCTACAGATGACTATTGATGCCCGAAAAATGGCGGCCAGCTGCATGATATAGGCGTCGATGTTCGACTCGACAGTGTCCTGGGTGGCTCTCAGAATTTCCAATAAAATGTCGGTGATGCAGCGTTCAATAGCCAGACTGAAGTCCTGGGTTGCCAATTTTTCCTCAAGACGTGCACTACCCAAGACCATATTGCCTAGCCGACCCGCGACACGCACTGACAGGGTCATTTCCTCAGCAGTAGAGGATTTCTTCAATACCTGATCCGAGACGCCACTGCGCAGGAAGCGACTGACTGCGGACTTGAATCTGGATATTTCCATCGGAGATTGGCTATCGGGCCAATCACGAAGATCGGCGGTGCTCATTGATCGGTAACTCAGGGGAATGCGAGCATCTTCAAGCAGGACGGGAATCAGCTTATTCGATTCCTTTGCCTCCTTGGCGGCATTTTTGACCCGATTTGACGCCACGGAAAACACGCTCCAGAGCACCACCACGAGCCTGGCTTGTGACCGCACCCTAGCGCTTTCGATCTCGACGTTCAGGCCCGGGGAAACCTCCTGATCGGACCAGACCGACCACCCATCAGACGTAAGGACGCGAGCCAGTTCCATGGCCCTGGGGGTGTCTTCACTGGCATAACTGAGAAAGATGTCGGTGCTCATGACTTTTACAGCCTTCCATGCGCATAAGCTTCAAGCAAGCAGTAGGGAGTGTAGCGCAGATTGTCATCGTGCGCCGCACGAGATGTTGCCCATCGATTGCGTCCGGCCCTGAGCCTGGCTGGACATACAGGCTATCAGGCTAGACAATGGTGGCGGTCAAGCGGAATCATCGCCACACGGAGAGCAGTGCGTATGCGTCATTATAGACCGGTGATAACCCCCGCTGTACTGGCTGCCACATTGCTTGGGATCGCGCAGTCCTCTAACGGCAGCACACAGGGCACTGCCGGTGTTTTGGAAGAAATAGTCGTGACCGCGCAAAGGCGTGAACAGGTAATCTCTGAAGTCCCGCTATCGATACAGGCTTTCACCGACAATATGTTGGAAAGCACGCATATTCGCGACTTAAGCGAATTGATGACTTTTGTCCCCGGCGCGTCAGAGGGGGTTTCGGTATCACTGGGGCAGCGCATTTATCAACTGCGCGGCATCACCACGAATAACCAGAGCGACCCCACCATAGGTTACTACATCGATGACGCGGCCTTTTTTATCTTCGGCGAACCGTATGCCCCAGTTGGTCGAACCTTTGATATCCAGCGGGTGGAAGTGTTGCGCGGCCCCCAGAGCACCCTCTATGGCAATAGTTCCATGGGCGGCACCATTCGCTATATTACCGAGCCGCCCAGCCTCGTTGAGGTTGCCGCATTTACCCGTGGCGGGTACTCGGCAACCGATGGCGGCGACCCCGGTTACTATGCCGATGGCATGGTCAGTGTTCCCTTACTGGAGGATCAGCTAGGGTTGAGGGTGGCCGGCGGTTACGAGGAGGTGGGGGGCTACCACCAGAGCGCAGCTGGCGAGAGTGACACCAACGAGGGCAAGCTGAACAATATTCGAACATCCCTGCTGTGGGAGCCAACCGACAGTCTCGATGTCAAATTTCTGTACACCTACAACAAGGCGGATCAGGACGGTTCTGCCACACTCGCCAGTCTGGATCCGCCGATCGCAACTGCCGAGGACGGAGATTATACCGACCGTAATTACAGCCTCTATTCAACCACTCTGGCCTGGGATTCATCCATCGGCAAACTGAGCACTACCACGACCTGGATCTATAACCAGAGCGACGCCCTGTTCAATTCACCGTTCCCTATCGCACCAAACGGCAACATCGAAGCCACCTATGCAACTGACGGTAATGCGTTCAACAATGAGACCCGCTTGGTGTCGACCAGCGACGGGCCAACCCAGTGGTTGATTGGCTCTTTCTATTCCAATACCGAGGCGACACAGGAAACAGTTACTAATATCACGCAGATTATTCCCGACACCGTGCAGGACCTCAACTCCGAAGCCATATCGGTATTCGGCGAACTATCGCGGGCGTACATGGATGGCAGGGTCGTACCATTGGTGGGGGTGCGATTCTTTGATGATGACAGAGACACCCGCATTTTTGATGGTAGCAGCCAATCGGAAAAAGGATCCTTCGACAGCATCAACCCGCGATTCAACCTGTCGTTTTATCCTGATGAATCTTCGCTCTACTACGGCAATATCGTTAAGGGTTTTCGCTCTGGCAGTTTCAACGAGCCCAATACATGCGCCTTTCAGCGCCTGCCCGTCGAGCAAGGCGGTGGCGGACTGCCATGCGAGGATGCCATAGACAGTGATGAACTGTGGAGTTATGAGACGGGCACCAAACTGACCCTGCTCGATAGCCAGCTATCCCTGGATGCGGCCTTATATTACGAAGACTGGAGCAACGCCCACGCAAGAGTGCAGTTTAACGGTCTTTACCAGGGCTATCAGGTAGGCGATGCGGAGATTTACGGCCTCGACCTGAGCCTGGTCCTGGCGCCGGCCAGTGTGGCGGGCCTCACAGTGCAGGCCACAGCCAATATCAACAGTTCGGAGTATAAACAGCTGAATCCGGCGATTGCGGCGGCCAGTGGTATGCAGGAGGGTGATCGCCTACCACTGGTGCCGGAATCAACACTAAGCCTGACGAGTAACTATACCTGGCCGCTAGCGGGTGGTTGGTCGGGGCAGGCAGCTGTGGGTTACAGCCATATTTCCAAGCAGTATGGAGCATTCGGTACCACGGAAGCGGGGAACGGCCGCGATCTCCTGCGCCTGCGTATTGGCGCGGACAACGAGCACTATGGCCTATGGCTGTTCGGCAGCAACCTGCTCGAAGAGAGCGGCGCCATTTATATACAGAATCCGTCAAGAGGCCTGGCGTTTTCCACTCAGGACTATCCGCGCCAGATTGGGGTGGAAGCCAGCTATCGTTACTAGTTCCCTGACGACGTCCCGCACTGGCAAAGGTTAGCGTCACTCCCACTTACCCATGGCTGAAGTTTATCGACAGGACGATGTCGCCAGTGATTCTGCTTGCCGCAATTCGGGGCGATCGACGCCCAAGGAATACACCGGCGGGTATCCCATGGGCGCATCCACCGTAATACGCTTGCCGCCCTCCATAGCTGCGCCGCTCCAGACGTTGTACCAGGTGCCGGAAGGAAGATAGACAGAGCGTGTCGTCGCGCCCTGTTCCAGTACCGGTGCGACCAGAAACGTGTCGCCGATCATGTACTGGTCACTCAGGCTGTACGTCTGTGGATCATCCGGGAACTCCAACATCATATGGCGCAGGATGGGCACGCTGCTTTGTTGCGCCTCATCCGACAAGGCCATGAACAGCGGGCGCAGTGCACAATGCACCAGACTGAAGCGGCGGAAATGCGCGGTGGTCGCCGGGCTTTTCTCCCACGACCAGTTGCCCTCTTTGTTAGCGCCTTCATGGGTGCGCATGATAGGTGTAAAGGCACCCAACTCAGTCCAGCGCATGTAGAGCTCTTCATCACTGGGGCCGGTGCCACGCGCAAAACCGGCGATGTCGTGCGTAACATATGGCTGTCCCGCCAGTCCAAGATTGAGCATGGCGGGAATTACGGTGGGTAGGCCATCCTCTTTACTCCAGTTGGTTTCCTGGTCACCAACCCAATGAATCTGGGCAGCGCCCTGCGTGCCGGACCAGCCAGCGCGTGCGAACATCGCCCAATCGCCATCGGGCCGCAGTTCCTCCATGACCTCGCGAGTAAGGCGCTGCCACTCGGTGGGATAGGTATTGCGCACCTCGATAGCGTCCGTCCCATCCGACACCACGGCATCAAGAGGCGTCCACTCGCTGAAATCGGCCATCCAACCGTCGAAGCCGTAGGTGTTTACCATATTGCGCAACGCGTCCTTGATGTATTGCCTTGCGGCGGGCTGTGTAAGATCGGCGTGCCCGTTGCGCTGCGGAACATTGCCGCCAAAGAAAGCATTGGTTTCACCGGCAGGATTTTTCATCAGCAGGCCGCCCGCATCCATCTCTAAGAAATGATTAGGCGAGAACCTTGCATCGAGGTCTTTCACCACAAACGGGTTGGCGTAAGTGAGAAACTTGTAACCCCTGGCGTGCAAGCCTGCCACCATACCGGCAATATCGGGGTAGCAGATGTCCTTGGGTATCGGGACTTGGTTTGCATCAAGCTCATCGCACACCTCATCCGGTGCCCAGCGATACTGCACACCGTCGCCACCGTCGAAGTTCCGGCGATGGCCGCCCCAGTCCTGCACCCACAGTGCGGTAACCGGAATATCGGCAGCCTCCAGCGCCGCCACCTCGGCCAGCACCTTGTCGCGCCCGCCCTGCGAACCGATCCATAAGCCATAGGCCCACTCGGGAGGTTTGGCAGGTCGACCGACCACCTCAGCGAGCTGGCGAATAACATCCTTGGTTGTCGGGCCATGAAATACGGTCCACTCGATCGAGTCGCCACCGATAACCTCTATCCATGCCACCGCCGGGTCAGCGGCGCACAGATCCAGCTCGACACGACGGGCGGTGTCGAACAACACGCCAAAGCCGCGCACATCCATGTAGTAGGGCATGGGGAAATAGGTCGTGTGCTCATCACCCACCGCGATACCGCCGCCACCCGTGCGGCCATTGCCCTGTTCGTTGACAAACAGGCCGAAGGCCTCGCCGCGTTGGTCAGTGGCATTGTACTGCTCGCCGAAGCCATGAAACGAGCCGGTGTCGTCACACCGCACAGGGACCGCGATAGAATCAGCGGGAGTACCCGTCAGCGTAAAGCGAAACACAGTGCGTTGTGCATCAAGTGGGTTGGCTTCGAGAATTGCCTGCCTGGAGCCGTCGGTGTTTTCGAAGTCCAGCTTGACCCCGGAGCCAACGTGTTGACTCTTGGTGAGGTTCAGGGGATCGACGGTTTCATCCGCACGCGTAAAATTGATAACCCCGATTCCCGAAGCCGTTTCAGTGAATGTCCGGGCCAGCGGAGCTTGGTCACCGGGCATGGCAAACAGCGTTCGCCCCCCTACCCGGACGACGATATCGCCGTTGCTTTCCAGCAGGACCTGCGGATCACCTGAGTCAGGCGCTACAGATCCGTGATCAGAGCCATCGCTGCATCCGACGAGAAAGGTCAAAAGCAGCGCAGTGAACGCGCGTTGTAACATCATGTCGAAGCCGTCCCGGAAGTGTTCTATGGGGTGCCCGACAATCTATCACTGGTTGTGGGTTGCGCCAACCGCCCTATAAACACCCAACATCGCCCAGCACAGCGCGAAGGCGCCAAAGGCAAAGATTACATCGCCCGGCACCCGGCCCCACACCAGGGTCTCCATTAATGGGCTATGGATAAATTCAGCCGAGCGCACAAACCAGTAGCCGTGGATACCGACATTATAGGTTTGCCACAGGCCCGCGGGCAGTAGGGCGAACACAATCATGCCGGCCAAGCCAATGTTCAGGCTCCAGAACGACCAACCCATCAACCGGTCATTCCAGGTGTAGTGCGGCGTCATGCCGCGCAGGCAGAACAACATCAAGCCTATGCCCAACATGCCGTAGACACCGAACATGGCGCCGTGGCCATGCGCGGCGGTGGTGTTGAGGCCCTGCATGAAATACAGCGCCAGTGGCGTATTGATGAGGAAACCCAACAAGCCCGCACCGACCAAATTCCAGAACGCGACCGCTGCGAAAAACTTCAGGGGCCAGCGATAGAAACTGGTCCATTTAGCTGCTCGCTCCAGCTTGGTGTGTTGATAGGCTTCAAAGCCGATCACCGCCAGTGGCACCACTTCCAACGCCGAGAATACACCGCCAAGGGCAATGACCGAGATCGGCGTGCCGCTCCAATAGAGATGGTGGAAAGTGCCGAGCACGCCGCCGGTTAAGAAAATAATCGTGGCAAACAACACCGAGACGGTAGCCGTGGCCCCGCGCAACAAACCCATTTTTACGAACAGCAGCGCAATGATGGTGGTGGCAAACACCTCGAACACACCTTCCACCCACAGGTGCACCACCCACCAGCGCCAGTACTCCATGATGCTGATATGCGTATGCTCGCCCCACATAAGGCCAGCCCCGTACAGCAGGCCAATGGCCACCGACGCCAGCACCAGCAAAATAATCAGTGAACGGTTTTTTCCTTCGCGCAGTGCGGGCAGCAAAGCCCTGAACATCAGCACTAGCCACAGCAGCAAGCCCACGAACAAAAAGATTTGCCAGAAGCGCCCCAGGTCGACATATTCGTAGCCCTGATGCCCGAACCAGAAATTCATGGTCAGGTTGGTGAACGCCTGGTTGATGCCCAGCCACTCACCGGCGAAGGAGCCCACCACAATAATCAGCAGGCAGATGTAGAGAAAATTCACGCCGAAGCGTTGAAATTTTGGCTCCTGGCCGGAGATCAGCGGCGCCACATACAAGCCTGTCGCGAGCCACGCGGTGGCTATCCAGAATACCGCCAACTGCGTGTGCCAGGTGCGGGTGACGCTGTAGGGCAGGTAGTCCGCCAGCGGAAAGCCGTAGAAATCCTGCCCCTCCACCGCATAGTGCGCGGTGATCGTGCCCAACACGATTTGCGCGCCAAACAGCGCCAGCACCGTCCAGAAATATTTCGCGGTTGCGCGCATGGAGGGTGTTTGTATGCCCTGCGCCAGAAGATTAGCGGAAGCCACACCCCCTTCGGGTTCGAGATCGTCACGCCAGATATCGTATTGCTGGACATAGAACCAGACCAGTGCGCCGGTCGCACCGATCAGCAGAATCACGCTCAGCAGCGTCCAGATCAACAGACTCGGCGGCGGTGTATTCCCCACCAGTGGGTCGTAAGGCCAGTTACTGGTGTAGGAAATGGTGTCGCCGGGACGCTCCGTCACCGCGCTCCAGCTGGTCCAGAAAATAAAGGCGGTCAGGGCGTGCAAATCCGCGTCGCTAATCGTCACCGACTTGGAGAAGGCGTACTGCTCGCGCAGTAGTCGCGACTCATCGGAGTCGCGTGCCTGGAAAATATTAGCGTAGTGCCGCGCGACTTCCTCAACAGCCTGCTGCCGCCTTGGCCCGATGCTGATCACGCCGGTAGCGGCATCCCAGGTATTGGCGCGCAGTTCTAATGGCAGTTGTACCTCAAGCGCCGCCTGCGAGGACCTGTCCAGATTGGCAAAACTGCTGCCCTTGTCCGCCACTGCAGCAATCTCGAGCATGGCCATGGCTTCCCGGTGCAGCCAATCTGCACTCCAATCCGGGGCCAGATAACTGCCGTGGCCCCAGATCGTGCCTTTTTGCATGCCGCCCAGCGACTGCCACACATTCTGCCCGCGCTGTATGTCCTGCAGGGAGAAAATGTCCTCGCCGCTACTCGATACCACGGCAGTGGGCATGGGTGGCGCTTGCTGGTAAATCTTGCCGCCAAAAAACAGCAATATCGAGAAGCTCACCAGGGTAGATAAGGCCAGGATTTTCCACAACGCACTCGTTTTGAAGATTTCGTTATAATTTTTCACTGCTTCATTCCTTGCAAGAGGCATCGTCCGCCATCATTGGGATGGTGGCTCAGGACTCCAATCGACGCCTTGATCTACATCACGATCGGAGGCTTCGTTGCGGCGAGTGGCAGTGGGCATGCTCCGCTTGCTCAAACTCCGCAGATATACGCCGCGGAGCAGGCCCCCTGCCACTCGCCTTATCCCCGGAGGGACGGTTCGTGCGTGCCATGCTAGTGCCGATGAAACACCGCAAAGGCATCTCTTTCGAGTTGCTCCCGGTGCTCCGGGTGGGCGATGGCAATCAATGCCGAGGCGCGCTGGCGCAGGTTCTTGCCGTAAAGATAGGCGACCCCGTATTCAGTGACCACATAATGCACATGGGCCCTGCTGGTGGTGACGCTGGCGCCGGGCTTCAACTGGGAAACAATCCTGGACTGCCCCCGGCTGGTCACAGAGTTAAGCGCAATGATGGGCTTGCCGCCTTTGGAGAGTGCCGCGCCACGGATGAAATCGACCTGTCCACCCACGCCGGAGTACTGGGCAGTGCCCAGAGAATCGGCACAGACTTGGCCCGTGATATCCACCTCCAATGCGCTGTTGATGGCGGTCACCTTGGGATTGGTGCGAATGATGGCGGTGTCGTTGACGTAGGAAATATCGCGCATCTCTATCAGCGGGTTGTCGTCGACAAAATCGTAGAGTGCCCGGGAGCCGACGCAGAATCCCGCTACAATTTTGCCCCACTGCTTGAATTTCTTGCGTCCGGTCAGCGCGCCGCATTCGACCAGCTCCATCACCCCATCGGAGAACATTTCGCTATGCAGGCCGAGGTCCTTGTGTCCGCGCAGCGCCTTGAGGGCTGCATTGGGAACCCCGCCGATACCCGTTTGCAGGGTTGCGCCATCTTCAACAAGTTCTGCAATAAAGTGGCCAATTTTTACATCAATTGGGGAAAGAGCAGGCGCTACCATCTCGAAGATCGGGTCGTTGCATTCAACCAGTGCATCGATCGCAGATACATGGATGATGCCGTTGCCATGCACTCTGGGCATGTTTGCGTTAACCTGGGCAATCACGTGCTTCGCCGTCTCTATCGCCGCATTGGTGATATCGACCGACACACCAATGGAACAGAAGCCGTGTTTGTCGGGCGGGCTTACCTGTACCAATGCGACGTCCAGAGGCATGATGCCAGAGCGAAACAGATTGGGAATCTCGCTGAGAAATACAGGCACGTAGCTGGCCATACCCTTGCCAACGGCCTCGCGTGTATTAGCGCCGACGAAAAAGGTATTCAGGTGAAATATGCCCTCGTAGCGGGGATCGAGGTAGGGGGCTGAACCCTCCGTATGAATACTCACTAGTTCGACGGCGTGCAATTCATCGCCCCGCGCGGTAAGGGCATTCACCAGCAATTGCGGTGTTGCAGCGGCGCTGTGAATAAACACCCGCTCACCGGATTTGATATTTTTGACGGCTTCTTCAGCAGTGACATAGTTCAGGTTGCGCTTCACTGACAATTCCATGGGTGGTTTTAGACCTCGGGTCGTTCGTTAGCCATAGCGGCTTCGCTGTCCTTGCGCCGCGTAGCCTGGTCCCAGCGGCGCGAGCCCACCAGTTCGTAATCGCCAATATAGGTATCATGAATTTCACCGTTCTGGCCAACCAGCCAGGGCATGGCAAGACGGCGCGGCACACGCACGCGTTCGACTGCAAGACGGGTGCCGAATACGCCATCCCAAATCGGCGTCGTCACACCCTGGGCCAGGCGCGGGTCGGCAAAGTGATGCGCGAAGTGGTTCTTGCGCCGCCAGCGACCGTAGCGGTTACTGGGTGCGTGAGTGTGGGCGCGCCGGTGCAGGACTTCGTAGAGCAGGTACATGGCGATAAAGCCCAGCGTGAAGGCCCCGCCTAGCTGCACCCCGGCAATCAGTGAAAGCAACGGCAGCACAATAGCGGTTGCCGCTATGGCCGCGAGAGCTTTTTGCCACCAGGGCGCGAAGTAATCAACCTGCGCATGGTGCCTGCGGTGCTCTTTCGCGCCCAGGCTTTTGGCCGAGGCGCCGTGAAAGACAAAGCGATGCAACACGTATTCCAGCAGTGTCCATCCGGCGGCACCGATGAGGAAAGCTAATACTAATGACGTCACACTCTGCCTCCTGTATACCGGAAACAACGATAGTTGCGATAGCTAGTCGTTGCTGCGGTTGACTTCAGCCACCAGCGCATGTTGAAACTTGATCTGGTTTCGCCTCCACCATTCGGCAGCTCCCGGCTGGCCAAGCTGCAGTCGCAGGCCGTGCATATGCTGACGCCAATTGGCCCTGTCATAGGTATTCTCCTGCACCCGGAGCAGGAGGGTTGAATAGGAATAAAGAAGCTCGTCCATGACCGCACTAAACCGCACTCGCTCCACGTCTGAAAGCGCCGTGTAGTCAGCCATTCCCTTGAGATGAATCGCTGCCAGATCCGCTTGACACAAATAGGCACGGTAGCGGGAGAACGACTCCATTGTGGAGACGCCAGCGTCAAGCCGAAGTCGTCGATTATTCTCCTCAACGTTACGGTTATTTTGGCGGATTTGCACGGCCAGGTAGAATAACGTGGCAATGACCGCTATGGCACCAAGCGTTTCAGCAATAGCTCCAATGGCTTCCCAGTTCATCAGCTCCGCCTCTCCCAACTCATTCGCATTACCTTACCATATACTCAAAGGCTTCTTAATACTGGCAAATGGCATCGGCCTTCGTTATAAATGGTCACCCCGCTAGCGCAGACATGACTTTGAGGACTCCAGTGAAAACGACCGGTGCAATCTTTTCAGAACCGCCCATCACCAGCGATATCGATGGCAAGCAGCAAGAGCGTTTCACCAACCAGGTGTGCGAAAAACTTGACGCTGATCACTACGTGATTGACGGCAAACCAATTGCATTTCCCGTCATCGTTGCCGACGCGTCGATGCTGATGAATGCGTTCCTGGTGGACGCCGCCGCCGCCCAAAACATGATCAACGATAGCGGCTTTCGAGTGCTGGAAGTATTCCCCGGCAAAGCCATCCTGCAATTGCTGCTGGTGGATTACCGCAAAAACGAGCTGGGCGACTATAACGAAGGCGCCATTATGTTTCCTGTGCTCACCCCCGGCGAGAGCAAGCCGGTCCCTTTCTTTGGCGCCCTCATACGCATGGCCAGAGGTCGTGTCGGCAATTTCGTCTACCGTATGCCGGTGGATCAGGCATTCACCACCCATGCCGGGCGTTTTATCTGGGGCTTTCCCAAGTGGGTAGCGCGCGTCGATATCGAGTTTGGTCCTAAAAGGGCGAGCGGCCGTTTTTTCGATGAAGGCGAACTGGTCTATGGCTTTGCCGCCAAAACGGGTGGCACGACGCAAGTAAAAGAGCAGCGCGCCGCATCCCTGGCGATCCGCGAGGGTAAAGCCTGGAAAACCTGGGGCACCAATACCGGTAGCGGCCTCACTTTCTCACTCGGCGGGGAAATGCCCAGTATTGGTGAGAGTCACCCACTGGCCCTGGAGCTGCGCGCGCTGGGCCTGCCGAGAAAGCCGCTGTTCAGCGTTGCCATCAAAAACACCGCAATGCGCTTTGCCGGCCCCGAATCGGTTGCGCTAGGCAAACCCTTTCGATAAACGAAAGTTTAGATCACCGAATTGCCCGTCTCCACGATTTCGCCACTGATGTATTGGCATTTACCTACCACTCGACTACCGTAGATCAAGCCGTTTCAGTCAGCGCCGAGATTTTAAATGCGGAAGAAAATCCACACAGATCTGCAGGAAGAGCTGCTGCAGCACCTGGCGGAGCAAGTACGGTACTCACCTATACCCGTTGTCCTGTCGATGTCACTCATCGCCTTTATGGTTTCGCAGCAGGTCTCTGCATGGATATGGGGCAGCTGGCTTTTTCTCGTCGTTGGCGCACAAGGTCTGCGTGTTTATGTCTATCGGCAATTGCCAAGACATCGACAGGTTCCAGTAGGCAGGCGCACACAGATCGCGGTCCTACTGAATGTGGGCAACACGCTACTGCATAGCGCATCACTGGCCTGGTTTGTGCTGCTCAGTCCGTATTATGGTGCACTGCAATCCATGCTTTTTATCGGCATGGGAGTAGCGTCTGTGACGATGGCAGTCGGATTCGCCCCATTTGCACTGACACACGTCGTTTTGGGCCTGATACCACTGTTCAGTTTGTGGGCCTGGAGTGGTCTCTTTGGTGATGGCGGCAACGCGGCGCTAGCGGTGGCGGTCGTCGGATTCGGTTACAGCGCAACCGTGCTCAGGATTTCCAGCCATATTTTCCTCTTGTACAAAGCATCATTTGATACTCGTGCACAACTGGAAGTCGCCCTGGCCTCAGCCGAGGCGGCCGGGCGCGCCAAAACCCGGTTTCTTGCCTCGGCCAGCCATGACCTGCGCCAGCCAATCCACGCACTTGCCCTGTTCAGTGCCGCTCTGACCACTCGCAAACTGGATGAGCGCAGTAGCCAAATTGTCGGCAACATTAATGCATCCGTTGCGGCGTTGTCCTACGAACTGGACAGTTTGCTGGACATCTCCAAGCTGGATGCCGGTATCGTCACTATCAGCCGCACAGACTTCTGCCTGGTGTCGTTATTGCAGCGGTTGCAAGAAGAGTACATACCCCAGGCGAAAGCGCGCGGCATAGCCATTGTCCTCGATTGTCCGGAGCGCGCCCTGGTCAATACTGACATTACCCTGTTTGAACGCATTCTCCGCAACCTGATCACCAATGCGATTGATCGCAACACGCAATGCACAGTGATGCTGCGCCTGGTTTTGTTAGTCGGCTTTTGGCGGGTGGTCGTATCAGATAATGGTCTGGGTATAGCATTTGCAGAGCAGGAACATGTCTTCGAAGAGTTCTACCAGCTGGAGAACCCGCAACGCGACCGTACCAAGGGACTGGGGCTTGGGTTGTCAATTGTACGTAGGCTAAGCCAATTGCTGTACATCCAGATGGAGTTTGAATCAGAGTCCGGCCGAGGGACACAATTTGCATTTACCATTCCGGCTGTTAAGCAGGAGCAACGCGCTGAGCTTGCAACGGCCGTGGAGTATGCCGCAAATTCTCTGGCATCCCTCGTGGTTCTAGTCGTTGATGATGAATTGGCGATTCTTCAGGGGATGCGCGTCCTGCTGGAAGGCCTCGGCTGTAAAGTGGCTACTGCCGAAAACTCGGATGCGGCGCTGGCAGCCGCTGCCATCGAGACGCCGAATATCGCCCTGGTGGATCTGCGCCTGCGCAATCACGACGACGGCCTGGTGACCATTGAGCGACTGCGCCAGCTCTATCCCGGACTACCGGCAATGATTATCAGCGGCGATACCGCGCCAGATCGCTTGCTGGCGATCAGCAATGCGGGTATTCCGGTACTGACCAAACCGGTAATGCTCGACGCACTGAAGGAGGCCATAAACCGATGCTGCTTCCCGGCACAATAATTAGTTCATTGACCTCTGGCCTCTACGATTTTACCACCGGGGCATCGGCGTTTTCTCCCTACTCAACTGCCGCTGATCAAAACGGGTTATAGCGCTGGTGCCTGCGTTGAATAATCAGCAAGACAACAATCTGCAGGAAGCACTGCTAAAACAATGGGCGGCACAGGTACAGTACGCGCCTATCCCAGTCATACTGTCGGTGTTCCTCGTTGCCTTTATGGTTTCTCAGTATGTTGCTGCCTGGATATGGGCGAGCTGGTTGGCCATTGCCGTCGCTGCACAAATCCTGCGCTGGCAACTATTTCGTCAGTTGCCCAAAAAGCAACATATCCCGGTACAGACGCGCATAAAGACAGCGATAGCTATAAATCTTGGGTGCACGCTCTGCTACAACGTGGCATTGGTCTGGTTTCCTTTGCTCACTCCCTATCAAGGCGCGGTGCAATCGCTACTGTTACTGGCAACGGGCGTGGCCACCGCGATGATGGGTGTTGGATTTGTGCCCTTTGCGCTTACGCATATTGTTTTCGGATTGTTACCGTTGTTTGGCCTATGGGCCTGGAGCGGCCTCTTTGGTGATGGTGGCATCACGGCGCTGGCTGTGATGGTAATCGGTCTCTGTTACTGTGCTTTCTCGTTCAGGCTTTCCGGCCATATATTCCGGCTATATAAAGAGTCATTTGACACTCGTGCACAACTGGAAGGTGCCCTGGCCTCAGCCGAGGCGGCCGGCCGCGCCAAAACCCGGTTTCTTGCATCAGCCAGCCATGACCTGCGCCAGCCCATTCACGCGCTTGCCCTGTTCAGCGCCGCTCTGGCCACGCGCAAACTGGATGAGCGCAGTAGCCAAATTGTCGGCAACATCAATGCGTCTGTTGCGGCGCTGTCTTACGAACTGGACGGATTGCTGGACATCTCCAAACTGGATGCCGGGATCGTCACCGTCAGCCGCAGCAATTTCTGCCTGGTGTCTGTGTTACAGCGATTGCGTGAGGAATTTTCAAATTTGGCAAAAGAACGCGGCATTGAGTTGATCCTCGAGTGTCCGGATCGCGCTATCGTCAACACGGATAGCGCGCTGCTGGAGCGAGTTCTGCGCAACCTGATGACCAATGCGATTCGCCATAACACCCGGTGCAGGTTGACGCTGCGGGTGACTCCGGCAGGACACGGCTGGCAGATAGCGGTTGCGGATAGCGGGCGCGGTATCGCCCTGGACGAGCAGGACAAGATCTTCGAGGAATTCTACCAGCTGGAGAACCAGGAACGAGATCGCAATAAGGGGTTGGGTCTGGGGCTGTCGATTGTCCGCAGGCTCAGCGACTTGCTGGATATCCAGATGGAGTTTGAATCTGCGCTCGGCGTGGGGACACAGTTTCGATTTTTGATTCCAGGCGCTGATCAGCAACAGCTCGACAAACCTGCTGCGGACTACGCTTCACGGTCGCTGGAATCTTTGGTGGTGCTGGTAGTCGATGATGAGTTGAGTGTGCGTGAAGGTATGCGTGTTCTGCTAGAAAGTCTTGGCTGCAAAGTGGCTACCGCCGAAAATTCAGATGCGGCAGTGGCAGCCGCTGCCATCGAGACACCGAATATCGCTCTGGTGGATCTGAGGTTACAAAATCACGACGATGGCCTGGTGACCATTGAGCGACTGCGCCAGCTCTATCCCGGACTACCGGCAATGATTGTCAGCGGCGATACGGCACCAGATCGCTTGCTGGCAATCAGCAATGCGGGCATTCCTGTGCTGACGAAACCGGTAATGCTCGATGCACTGAAGGAGGCAATAGGCCGCTGCTGCTTCCCGGCAAACTAACATGAACAGCGGAGCGCGTCTCAGCTGTGATCATAAGGGTGAGGCAGCACCCCAGTCTGGGCGCCGTTGACAACCAGCGGGTCAGGTAACCGGTCTGGTCGCCGCAGGGCCTGCTATCGCCATGGCCTTTATATAGGCAGGCCTTGCTGTAACGCGCTCGACATACGCTTTGGTGTTGGGCAGGCTGTCGTCAATCGTCCGCGCACCCAGCATGGTCAGTGAGGTGAGATTGAACACCGACATGATATCCGCGCAGCTGAAGTGCGCGCCGCCGAGATAGTCTGACTCACCGAGGCGCTGCTCCAGCGCGCGATAAAGGCCGTCTTCACGGCGCTGTGTGGTAGCCATCATGGGGTTGTCTGCAGCAGGGGTAGCGCCGGTAGACTGAAAGGCCAGTTTGATAAACAGTACCGACTGCAGGTTGTTATTAAAGTGCATCCAGAACAAGTAATGCGGATAGTTGGGATCACTCACCGGCACCGACAGGCAGCCACCCCCATGGCGCTGGGAAATGTACTCCACGATGGCCGTAGATTCGGCCATCACCAGATCGCCATCCACAATAATAGGCGCGGTGCCAACGGGATGCAGAGCACGGTACTCGGGCGGGGCCAAAAAATCTGCGCCGCGGTCATACCACTTCAATTCATAGGGCAGGTTGAGTTCTTCCATCAACCAGACAATACGGTCAGATTGTGAAACGCCAAGGTGGTGAATGGTGATCATGTGCTTCTCCAGATTTTCCCGTTGTTACAGCGTACAAATGTGCTGCAATATCACCCGCAGGTCAATCGTCGAAAGCAGGGACCGACCAGAAAGGATTCGCAGCCGCCGAAACACTGTGCTAGATTGAGGGTAGCTAACATCAATCAAACGATTCTGACTAATCACTGAATGGTTAAATTTCGCCGCACCATCGCTATTTTCATTCTCGCTCTGTTTGCCTGCCAGTCAGTCATGGCAGGCATTGGCGAGCACTGGACATTGCAGTCCGATGGTGAAGCTGTGGATGCTCAGCACCTCGACTCGGTGAGTCATGTTGCTGACAACACTAGCGATCACGACCAAGCAGGT
>JANNXP010000036.1:0-2323 GCA_031409615.1 Haliea sp.
GACGAAGATGACTCAACGATGCCTTTGCGATCAAATGCAAATGTAGTATCGACTTTACCGTCAAAATTTCTATCAAGTTCGCTTTCTGAAAGTATGTAGTTTACATAAGTCCATTTCTCATCAAGATTTCCGTCCCCGTTATAATCTATGCCGTCGTTGGTTACTGGAGTGTGGTAATAGACTGTCATTACACCGATACCCAAAAGGAATCCAAGAACCCCAGAACCGAATCTGCTTTTTTTCCTGATGGAGGGTTGCGACTCTTGTTTTGTTTGTTTTGCATCCCATTCTTGGATAACAGTTTTTGCATCCGGATAGTTAGCTTCTTCAACCATGACTCTCACCACACCTATGGCTGGAAGCTCACCAATACCGCCTTGCAAATACTCGCCGTCAATTCTTGCGGACAGGCCGGCCTGATCCAACAAATTTAGAATCATATGGGCTTCTAAGGTATTTGCTGCTTCGTACAATAGTTTCATAAGAATCTAAATATCAGTTGGGGGCATTTTTGCTCTGAAATAAGAGTGCTATATGTCGCTATCTGCTATAAACAACAATGCCAAAGACCCATACTGGGAAACAGCGGACATCATCTGATGCTGCCGATTAGATCAGATTTAATCAATGTAGTTTACATCTGTGCCAGCAATTTCCCAAGAAACCGCCAGAAAGGTTCCACTGTATCAATTTGCAAACGCTCCGTCGGCGAGTGGGCCCCGCGAATGGTGGGCCCGAAAGATAGAATATCCAGCTCGGGTTTCTTGCCTTTCAATATCCCGCACTCCAGCCCTGCATGGATCGCCTTGACGGCCGGTGCAGTACCAAACAGTTGTTCGTGCAGCGCGCAACCCTGGGCCAATAGAGGGCTGTCCAGATCCGGTTGCCAGCCGGGATAACCTATGACGGGTTTCACCGCCAGTGCAAAAGCTCTGGCCAGCGCCAGCACCGTCTGTTGCAGAGGCACGCTCTGGTCCACGTTGAAAAAGCGATAACTGGACTCCAGGAAAAATTCGCCGTGCTGCAAGCGTACACGCGCCAGGTTGATACTCAGATCCACCAGCGCCGACCCCAGTTCCAGATTGTAAGCCTGCGCGCCGTGGGGAAACGCGGCCAGCAGATCAAGGATTGCCGCGCTGTCAGACACACTCAGCACTCGCTCGACCGGCATGGTTTGCAATACGAACTCCAGCTGTCCATCTTCCTTCGGCAGATAGCCCAGGGCCTGCGCCTTCACTTGCGCCACGCGTGCCGCCAATTGCGCACTTGTATCTACGGAGCAGGCGAAACTCACACTACCCTCCCGCGGAATCACATTGTGTGCCACGCCAACATCGAGAGCGGCGATCTGCACACCCTCTAAACCATGCAAACACTGACCCAACAACTTGATGGCATTGCCCAATTGCTGGTGAATCTGAATGCCCGAATGACCACCCGCCAGCCCCTTGATCGACAGCATGCAGCCCATCGCAGCGGCTGGCCGTAACGCAGTGGCAAAGGTACGCGTGAACTCCCAACCTGCACCGCCAGTGCAGCCCACATACAACTCCTGCCACTCCTCGGTATCCAGGTTCAGCATGCGTGTACCGCGCAGCAGGGACGGATCAAGCCGCAGTGCGCCGTGTAGGCCGCTCTCCTCATCCACGGTGAATAGCAGCTCCAGTGGCGGATGCACAACATCCGGGTCGGTCATCAGCGCCAGTGCCGCCGCGCAGCCAACACCGTTGTCGGCGCCCAGCGTGGTGCGGTCCGCACGCAACCAGCCGTCCTCGACCACAAGGCTTAACGGGTCACGCGTGAAATCGTGCTGCTTGTCTGCGGTTTTCACCGTCACCATGTCCAGGTGATTCTGAATGATCACCGGCTCGCGATGCGCCATGCCCGCGCTGGCCGCGACCGTCACCACCAGATTGCCCTCCTCATCCATGCGCCACGCGTGGCCGCCCTGCTCCGCCTGCTCGATCACATACTGGCGCACCGCTGCCTCCTGCCTTGAGGGGCGCGGAATCTGCGTGATCGCATAGAAATGTTGCCACAGATGGGCGGGGGTGGAGGGGTAATTGTCCGGCTTCATTCTGACGCTCCAGTGACAGGCGCAGGAGTATAGCCGAACGCAATACAAACTCAGTAGCCTGGCACCACCCGCGCCCACGAACGCAGATACTGGCTGCGGCACAGAGCCCAGCGCTTGTCAGGTTCCACCAGGTGATTGGCAATCACCGCAAACACCACGGGATTAAACGGAAAGCCGACATGGCTGGCGACCACGGCCACGTTGGTCACATAACGCGGATCGCCCTGGCATTTCGCAATGCCCGCA
>JANNXP010000037.1:0-6693 GCA_031409615.1 Haliea sp.
GATCAAGTTCGGCGTAATAGCCTTCCAGTTCTTCGATGCTGATCGGCTTCTGCTCCTGCTTCACATGTACCTCAGCTGGAGAATGCCAGAGCGCCGTCTTGAGGCCGTTGAAGGTCAGGCACTGGCCGTTGAACTTGTTGGCTGCATCACTGGCCAGCCACACCAGACCCATGGCCACGTCCTGTGGCTCACCAAAACCCAGCTCCCGGGCCGTCTTGCCCGACTTGTCAATCAGCGGCTGGGTCATGTCCGTGCGGGCCACCGGCCACATGGCGTTGCAGCGGATGTTGTAGCGCGCCAATTCCTTGGTCGCGGTGTACATCATGCCCATCAAACCTGCCTTGGCTGCGGCGTAGTTGGTTTGGCCAAAATTTCCCACCAGGCCGGATGCCGACGTGATTTGTATGATGTGACCGCTGCCCTGCTCACTCATGGCCAATGCAGCGCGCCGCATGCACAGGAACGGGCCGCGCAAATTGACCGCGATGACCGCGTCAAAGTCCTCATCACTCATCTTCAGCAAGGTGCGATCACGTACGATGCCCGCGTTGTTGACCAACACGTCGATGCCGCCGAATTTGTCGACGCAGGTATCAACCAATGCATTGCACACCGGCGTATCCGCGACAGAGCCGGGGACCGCATACACCGGGGCACCGAGCGCAGCAACCTCCTGCGCAACAGCAGCCAGCGCCACTTCATCAGTACCATTGAGGATGAGGGAAGCGCCCTCGGCAGCGCACGCCAGGGCAAAGTGGCGTCCAAGGCTGCGGGAAGACCCCGTTATTACCATGCGTTTACCGGCTAGCCTGCCCACAGTGCCGCCGCTGTTCGCAAATTGCTCGCCTTCAGTCACTGTGGTTCATCCTCTAAAAGCCAACTCTTTTCGTAAATCCACCGTCGACGACCACATTTTCTCCGTTAATCCAGCTGGCAGCGGGACTACACACAAATACGGCAACATTGGCGACTTCTTGTGCGCTACCCAGACGCTCGCCGGGATGGGCTAACCGGTCTCGCTCATAGAGGTCAAAGTGATGTTCCTTTATATATTGCCAGGCCCCACCCTCAATATAGATCGGACCGGGTGAAACGCTATTGGAACGAATTCCCTTGCTACCCCAGTTTTGCGCCAGTTGAGCGGCGTAATTCACCGTCGCGGCTTTGATCGCTCCGTAACTGGGGCAGACCGACATGTTGTGATGTTCAAATGCCGTCACCGTGGCAATTTGCAAAATGGCGGCCGCATCAGATTCCCCCAGCCACGGTAAAGCAGCCTCATTTATGGCTACAGCGCCCATCAGATCGACCTCGAAGCTCTGGCGCCACGCTTCGTCGGTCCACTCAACGCTGGCAGAGGCGCTCGTATTATTGATGACTATATCAATACCGCCCAGTTGTGCTGCAGCTGTCTTTACCCAGCTTCGAATGGCACTGTGGTCTGCTGCATCCAGCGCCGCACCATAGATCAGACCGTTGGCGCTCAGTTCCTCCAGCGCAGACTTCACACCCTCCTGCCCGCGTGCAAAAAACGCAACGCAGGCGCCCTCCGCCAGAAATTTTCCTGCAATGGCCAGGCCGATGCCGCGACTGCCACCAGAGATAATAACCCGTTTGCCCCGCAACCCAAGATCCATGGCACCACCTCGTGTATTCTTATGACAATCATTTGATCGTATACTCGCAAGAATAATCACTAATTGCCCAGGACGATAGGTTTATGAGTATCCCAAGAATCTTGTACCTCGTGCTGGCCATTGCCGGCGTGGTGATGACCGGGTATTACAATCTCCAGTTTATGCAGGAATCCGGAGGCGGCTTCGATATTGGTGCATTCATTGCGGCAAGTGCTCCCAATGCAGCCGCGAAATCACTCAGCTGGGACCTCGCGATCGCCTGCCTTGCAGGATTGCTATGGATTTTCTTCGAGTCGCGGCGACTGGGATTACGCTTTTTCTGGATATACATCATTCTGGCATTTGGTGTCGCGTATGCGTTTGCGTTTCCCCTCTTTCTATTCATTCGTCAGGGAAAGCTGGAATCCTTGTCCAATGAACACAAATAGCGTCCGAGCAGTTGCGCACTGCCATGGTTGACCCGCAAGGATTGTCTGGAAAAGTCGCGTTGATCACCGGGGCGGCGCGCTTGCGTGGCATCGGCCGCGCCATCGCGCTGCGACTGGCTGACGACGGGGCAGACATCGTCGTTTGCGGTAGGCCTCGCGCTCGTGCGTCCTTTCCGTCACATGAACACGAGATCGATTGGCAGGGAGTGGCGTCACTGGCCGAGGAAATCCGGCAAAAAGGGCGCAGAGCGCTCGCCGTTGACTGCGATGTCACGAAGAAGGAGCAGGTCGTGGCGCTGGTTGACGCGGTCAAATCCGAGTTCGGTCGACTGGATATTATTGTCAACAATGCCGGAGTCCCGAGCAATGCAGGGTCCTCAGCCATCCTCGATACCGATGAAGATATCTGGTACGAGACGATGGATGTCAACGTCAACGGTGTGTTTCTGGTAACAAAATATGGCGGCCGCCTGATGCGCGATTGTGGTAATGGCGGGGCAATCGTGATGATCGCCTCCCTTGCTGGTCGGGTGGGACTGCAGGACTACGGCGCCTACTGTGCGTCGAAGTTTGGTGTGATCGGATTCACTCAGCAGCTGGCACTGGAACTGGCGGGGATCGGCATACGGGTGAACTGTGTGAGCCCCGGCTCCCACGATACCGACATGATGGACGGCACAATTGCCAGGGCCACGCAGAAATACCATCTTCCAGAGGGCTCGTTCCGGCAACAGTTGGAGAATTTCATTCCCATGGGCCGCCAGGGCAAGGTGTCGGAGCTGGCCTCCGTGGTGTCGTTTATGTGTTCATCCGATGCCAGTTACGTGACAGGCCAGACGATTAACGTCGATGGCGGCGCGCGGCTGGATTGACTATAGCAACTCTGTATCACAGGTCTCTAAACCTATATGCCTGATCACAACACTAAACGGGTGCTGATTGCAGGCGCTACCGGCTACCTTGGCAAATATGCGGTTCAGTCGTTCAAGAAACGCGGCTACTGGGTGCGAGTGCTGTCCCGCAGTAAAGAGCGGCTGCTTGCGCCGGGGCCCTTTACGGCGCCTGCGCTATCGGTCGAGGATTATGATGAACTCTTTATCGGGGAGATTTCCAAACCCGACACGCTGGCAGGTGTGATGGATGGCATCGATATGGTCTATTCATCCGTTGGTATCTCACGCCAGCGCGACGGCCTTACCTTTGAGCAGGTTGATTACCAGTGCAATCGCAACCTGATTGACCTGTGCCGTGGATCGTCGGTTAGGCGCTTTGTCTATGTCTCCATGCAGGGTGCTGAAGATATCATGCATCTGGCGATTACCCGCGCTCATGAGAAGGTCGTTGCCGATCTCAGGCAATCGGGTATGGAATATCGCATTGTCCGGCCCTGCGGTTACTTTTCCGATATGGGCGCGCTCTACGATATGGCCAGCAAGGGCCGCGCGTTTTTGGTGGGTGAAGGCAGCAACAGGATGAACCCCATCCACGGCCGCGATCTGGCGGAAGTTTGCGTCGATACGGCAGAGGGTAACGAGTTGGAAGTGGAAGCCGGGGGTCCGGACATCCTGACGCAACGTGAAGCCGCTGTGCTGGCCTTCGAGGTCGTGGGTAAACCGGTGAAGATCACGGTGATACCGATGTGGCTGGCCAGAGGTCTGGTTAAATTCATCGGACTGCTTTCGACGCAGTTTGGTGATCTCGCCGAATTTATCGTGACCGCGGGTGAGATCGATGGTGTGGGCCCAAAGCGTGGTACCACTACCCTGAAAAGTTATTTTGAATCACTGCACGCCGACCGTAAGACATAAATCTCAATAAACCGATTAAAGACTGGTCCAGCCGCCGTGAAAGCCGTGAGGGATATGATTTTTAAGCGGCACCGTGGCAATCGGTTCTGACAGCGTTGCGGCATCGAGGATGAGCAGTTCTGACCGTTCGGTATCAGCGTCATACACCGCAGTGAGCAGGTAGCCCTCGGACTCCGGTGCATCGGGCGTACGGGGTACAAAAATCGCCTCCGACACGTAGCGAGCCCTGCCGGCATCAAACACCTTGATAGCGCCAGTGGTAAGATCGATTCGCTGCAGAGCATTGTAAAAACCGGGCGTCTCATTCTGGCCAATGCCGGCTGTATAAATGAAGCGCGACGGGCTACCTGTCCTGCGCCAGTCCCATTGGGGAAACTCGCATGGCAGATTGTTGGGCAGGTCTTCTGGCTGCACCTTGCCGGTGATCATATTGAATCGATAGCGCTGCATTCTGCCCGCTGCCGGTAAGGGCTGATGGAAAATATCCCGGTACTGTGCGTTACCCTGGTCGCCCTGCTCGGCATTCAGTTCCACTACATCGACAAACAACTCGCCGTTTTCTTCCCAGCAATTGGAGCAGTGCGCAAAGGTAAACGGGTCGACCTCAAACGTGCGCACCAGGCTGAAATCTTCCAATGCCACCACATACACCTTCATGCCGAGTTCGGGCTGGAAGGCCATATTTTCAGCGATGGTCTCGCGCGCCATAATCACCTTGAGTGGGCTCCTGAAGGACACCGGCATCACCATAATGACCATGTAGTTCTCGGTCATCGCGTTGTCATGGCAGAAGGCCATGCGATCCACCTTGACGGCACCACGCTGCACCATGCGTCCATCGGGGGATACACGAAACAGGTTCATCTGCGGGCCTTTGATGCCCACGGCCATGCCAAAGTTGATATAGTCGCCGGTGCGCGGATGCACTTTGCCATGCGCGCTGTAAGTGTCGCGCGGCTTCAATACGCCGTCGAACCCTTCCTCGCCGACCGTCTCCAGCGTTTCCAGATCCAGTCGCCATGGGCGGCCACCCTCAAACAGGCTCAGCAATTTTCCCCCATGGTAAACAATACTGGTATTGGCGGCATTGGCAGGCATATGCAGGTTTTTGAAAAATCCGCCGGGAGCGTTGTGTCCAAAACTACGGTAGACCACCTGTTGGGCGGCAGTTTCATCGAGGTATTTGGGCGTTTTTACAAAACTGCAGCGGTAATGTACCTGGCCATCTTCTATGCGAAAGCTACTCACACCGCCGTCACCATCGAACCAGTGGCCGAAGGGTTTACCGGCCAGTTCGTTGCGAGCCGGGCCGATGCGAAAGAATATGCCCTTGAGCTGTGGCGGAATCGTGCCGCGTATTTCCTGCGCGGGAATTGTGTAGGACAGGTTGTCCTGCATCGTCCTGAAGCCGGAACAGTGTGCGGTAAGCGGATTTTCCCAAGCCATTCTTATCACCTGTGGATGGTATTGATACGGATTGTGGTAAGTTATCACCATCGGCAATAAATAAGGAAAAAACCATGCCTGCATCCACTGAAATTCTGGCCCCTGTAACCGCCTTGCTATTACTGACCTGTGTCGTTTGGGCCTGGATGTATATCACCCGGCTTCCCGCTGTGCGCAAAGCCGGCATGAAGCTGGATGCCAATCTTCCGTATGGGCAGCAGATGGGCGAACTGCCGCCACGCGTGCGCTGGAAAGCCGACAATTACAATCACCTGCTGGAGCAGCCCACGCTGTTCTATGCGGTTGCACTGACCCTGGCGTTGCTGGGCGCTGGTGACGGATTGAACGTCACCCTGGCATGGACCTATGTCGCGTTGCGGGTGGTTCATACCGTGCAACAGACTCTGTGGAACAAGATTGAAGTGCGCTTTGTGCTGTTTTTTCTATCGTCACTGGTGTTGATAGCGCTGGTGGTGCGTGCTGCCCTGGTAATCTGGGGCGGATAGGCACTTTCCAGCCGAAAACCCCTATACACCGGAAGGTCTCTAGCGTTGACAGCCTAAACTTTCGCTATAGACTCGAAAGTGCTGACGCGTACTCGTGTGTGTATATCACAGGGATGACGACACTTAGTCCAGCATCCAATAAAACCAAAGCAACACCACAGGTGCTCTATGACATTTCCTTTTGCAGCCATTTTCCGTGTATCGCTCACTGTCGTCTTACTTGCAGCCAGTGCCTGTGGCGGCGGGGGCGGTTCTTCGAACTCAGCACTGAGCGCAGGCCCGATCACGCCTGCGGAAGGTCCGGGGCCGATGATGTCCTTCGAAAAAGACATAGAGCCCATCATGCAAACCAAATGCATCGGGTGTCACAACAGCGGCAGCAATCCGTTGGCGCCCTTTTCCCTGGAAGGTGTTGACCGAGTTACTTCGTTCAAGTCAGCCATACAATATGCGCTGGAGTCGCACACCATGCCACCTATTGGTGCCAAGCAGCTCACGCGCAGCGAACACGCCAAACTCATCGCCTGGCTGACCAACCAGCCCTACACGTATGTGACCGACATTTTGCGTATACCGCTGGTGGAACCTATTGCCTGGGATGTGCAGTCCAAAAGTCGCGATGCGTTCCCGGACCTCCGTCCGACAGAAGTGACGTGCAAGCAGGACACCGGCTGGCTGGTTGAAGATGACCTTTTGGAAGTGCGTACGGAATTCTGTAACTACCTGTCAATCAGCCAACAGAGCCTGCTTGATCTGGAAGCTGGCACCAATCTTGAACTGGCCATGAGCCACAGCGCGCTCAACTTTAACGCGCCGGCCAACGCGCATATCGCAGTATCGATAGCAGGCACCCCGGTTTGGGAATCCA
>JANNXP010000038.1:0-11342 GCA_031409615.1 Haliea sp.
GTCGAATCCAGCGGGCATTGGATTGAAGTCAGGTACGGCTTGGCATCGGTCAGGCGAAAGTACACGTCATATTGCACGTTACTGGCACTCTGCGTCACGCTGTAGTCGTTATCGGTGCCAACCAGCATGAGGTAACTGCCATCCGTCAGCTGCGGACCGACCGCGAGCCCTTCCCACTTCTCGGGTACCTGGCCAGCCAGCTCTGCTGGTCCATTAAGCGCAAGATCGAGCAAGGGGGTCGCAACTTTATTGACCTTACCGTTCGGGCAGACAGCACTTGCAAAGGTGACGCCACTGACATCCGTGGCATTGCCCAAGTCGATCTTGAAAACCTTCTTGTTGAATGGCGCGGTATTGTCCGCCCCTACGCCAACACCGCGGTTGTTACGTTCAAGTACCAGAAACTCGGTATTATTCAGCGCTAGCAGTGCGGAGATGCCACGGCCCTGACTGGACCCATCCATCTGGTAGGCATACTGTCCGACAGCTGTGCCGGTGCTGGTGTCAAACTTCACGATACGGTTGCACACGCCGTTGCTGCCGCCCTCGTCCAGCATCGCGCTTTGCAGCATCGCGTAGACATAGGCGCCATCGGGCGTGATAGCCAGGCCTTCAAACCCTCGGTTGGTGCGCTTGCCCAGCGTGTTGCCAGTGTCGCCGGCAAAGTTCGGGACACCGTCTGCGCTGCGTGGTAGCAGATTCGCCGGTGTTTGGAAGGTGCGCACGCGGTAGCCCTCGCGGTCGAACTCATAGAGCGAGGGGCCGTATTCATCCGACACCAGAAAACGGCCATTCTTGGGATGGATCACAAAACCCTCGGGATCGAGAGCCAGACCAATGGTGCTGGTCGGGTTCGGTGCCAGACCGTTGAGCGCATTGCCCATCTCGTCACGAAAGATGACGGTCTGCTGGACCTTGAAGCCGCTGATCGCACCGGTGTTCTGGTCGATGTCCAGCTTGAAACGCTGTACGCGTGTCTCGTAGTCCAGAGCACCGCCGCCGGGACCGCGGTCCGACAGGCCCCACCAGTGCTTGCGTTTTGCGTCGTAGTGTATGTCCGAGAAATAACCGATACGGCCGTTGTTCGCATTAGTACCGCCACTCAGATCCAGCGCGCTGCCGTCCAAAGCCAGGCCGTTAACATATTCGGGTGTTGCCAGGCTGGCTTGCGCGACTGTCGCGCACACCAGGCTAAGAGCGAGTTTGTTCCATCGCATGATAAGACTCTCCTGTTGTTTAGTTCTGAATGTGTTCAAACAAACACTCTCGCAGGCTACCCACGGTTTGTGACGAGTTGATGAATGTTTGGTGACACGGCAAGCGAAGCATATCGATCCTTCGCTTTGCCATCGCTCGGTATAAACATCTGAAACTTTCTATATACTGAGTTTCGTGTTTTGCCCACCGGAGTTTCAAGGACTAGCCCATGCAAGATCGTGTGCCCTTGCTATTGTCACACTGCGCGAGTTAGAGCCGAATTTTTTCCTGAATCTATAAATTATTGTGGAGGTTTTTGGTGGCTTCTAGGGTAGGAATTAACGGCTTTGGCCGGATGGGGCGTTTGACCCTGCGAGTGGCCTGGGAGCTGGACGATATTCAGATTGTCCAGGTGAATGATCCTGCGGGCGATGCCGCAACACTGGCCCATCTGCTTAACTATGATTCAATCCATGGCAGGTGGGCGCATGCTGCTGCGAGTGACGGCAGTAACATCGTAGTGGGCGACAAGTCAGTCAGGTGCACTGCCAATACCCATATTGCCGATACGGATTGGTCGGGCTGCGATGTCGTGATCGAGGCCTCTGGCAAATTCAAGAAGCAGGCAGTGTTGAATGAATACCTGACGCAGGGGGTCAAGCGTGTCGTCGTTACTGCTCCGATTAAAGAGGAAGGTGTACTTGATGTGGTAATGGGTGTGAACCACAGTCTGTACGACCCGTCAGTTCACCGCATTGTCAGCGCGGCCTCCTGCACCACGAATTGCCTGGCACCGGTGGTAAAAGTGATCCACGAAGGGATTGGTATCAAGCATGGCTCCATGACCACGATTCACGATATCACCAATACCCAGACGATTCTCGATGCACCACACAAGGATTTGCGCCGGGCGCGCGCCTGTAGTATGAGCCTGATACCCACCACGACCGGCTCCGCTACAGCGATCACGCATATTTTCCCGGATCTGCTGGGCAAGTTGAATGGGCATGCAGTACGCGTACCGCTGGCAAATGCCTCGCTCACTGATTGCGTGTTCGAAGTGCGGCGCAACACGAGCATCGAGGAAGTGAATGCACTGCTGAAATTGGCTTCCGAAACACACCTCAAAGGGATTCTCGGTTATGAGACAAAGCCGCTGGTTTCGATTGATTACCGCACAGACCCGCGCTCCAGCATCGTCGATGCCCTGTCAACAATGGTCATCAATGGTACGCAGGTAAAGCTGTATCTCTGGTATGACAATGAATGGGGCTACGTTAACCGCACGGCAGAACTTATGCGCATGGTAGGCAGGTCGGACCAGCCGTAACGTATGGGTACGCTCTCTGGCATTTCTCCCGATACGCGCCAGTACATGCTGGTTACGGGCAACTATTGGGCGTTTACCCTCACGGACGGGGCACTGCGGATGCTGGTCGTGCTGCACTTCCATCAATTGGGTTACAGCCCGCTGGAAGTCGCAATGTTGTTCCTGTTCTATGAAATATTCGGCGTTATCACCAACCTGGTAGGAGGATGGCTGGGGGCGAAAATCGGTCTCAATGCCACGATGAATTGGGGGCTGGCATTACAAGTGATCGCCTTGTCAATGCTGCTGGTACCCGGTGATTACCTCAGTGTGGCCTGGGTCATGAGCGCCCAGGCCCTGTCCGGCATAGCGAAAGACCTTAACAAGATGAGCGCCAAGAGCGCCATCCGGCTACTGGTTCCTCGGGATGCCTCCCGGACACTTTACAAATGGGTCGCCATTCTGACGGGCTCCAAGAATGCACTGAAAGGCGTGGGGTTCTTTCTTGGCGGGGTGTTACTCGCAGCATGTGGTTTCAGGTGGGCGATCGCAGCCATGGCTGCCACGCTGGCCGCCGTGTGGCTTTTCAGCATGATGACCTTGACGAAGGATTTGGGCAAGTCCAGTGCCAAGCCGAAGTTCAGCCACCTGTTTTCCAGGAGCCGTGCCGTCAACTACCTGTCTGCCGCACGGTTATTTTTGTTCGCTGCCAGGGACGTCTGGTTTGTAGTGGCACTGCCTGTTTATCTGTCGTCCACGCTCGGCTGGGACCACTGGGCTGTGGGGGCCTTCCTGGCCAGTTGGATTATCGGTTACGGCGTTGTGCAGTCTTTGGCGCCGAGGATTACCGGGAGCGGTGGCGCCGGTGTACCGGACGGCAGGGTTGCGTTTGGGTGGGCGGCTGGACTAGCCCTGGTGCCGGCGGGCATAGCCATCGCGCTGAACACACAAGTATTGCTACCTTACAGCCTGCTGGCCGGATTGTTGGTATTCGGTGTGCTGTTTGCCGTGAACTCCGCCCTGCACAGTTACCTCATAGTGAGTTACGCCAATGAGGCGGGTGTATCGCTGGATGTCGGCTTTTACTACATGGCAAATGCCATGGGTCGGTTGCTGGGAACTGTATTGTCCGGATGGGTGTTTCAGGTTTGGGGTTTGGCGACCTGTTTAGTGATATCCAGCGCCCTGATTGGGATCTCTGCGATGGTGGCCCTGCTGTTACCGAGGCACACTACCCTTCCCGAAAATGCTGGCACTTCATAGGTGCATACGCAGAGAATGTTCATGCTTTTAAAAACGCAATATCACCTGCACGCGATACTTCTCAATACCTTTCCTTCTCATGCAGCGTAACTTCCCGGTACCAGTCCGTCATATCGTCATACATATTGCCCTTTAGAATGTGCAATGGCGCGCGATGGTAAATCTTGATGTCATGGAAGGGGTCGGTCAGTATCTTGATCGCCCACACCAGTCCTGACTGAAACCCCATCAGATAGAACAAATGTACGGTTCTGAACAGTACTGCCCCAATACCCGTAAACAACCAAAGTATCGCGGTATTGTACATAAGCCCCTTGTCTATCTGCTGCTCTCCTAACAGGCCAAAAAAATCAGGCATCAACCACAATACCACGGGAACCATTACCCATACCGACAACAGTACGACCTTGCGCCGCAAGTTGTAACCTACTTTTACACTCTCCTTGTACTCGTGTGTTGCGCCGTTTACAGCATCAAAGGTCTTGGGTTCAAAAAAGAAGTGGCCTATCTGTCGCAACACCATGGCCAGTAGCCAGCCCACCATGACGGCGGCTATCGGATCCACAAAGATCAAGTAGTAGCTCACAACAAAGCAGCTGGCACTCAAAAGATGCAGCAGCTGGTTGATGCGGTTGTGGTGATAGTACCGATGGTCGTCCCAGCGCTGCCGATGTAGTTCTTCGAGAAATGTCATGTTATCTCCTCAATTGATTTTTGTAGGGGGTGGTACAGATCCAATAGCTTTGCGTCCGGATAGGACAAGAGTGGCTGACCCATCTGCACTCTATTTCCTGTCTGAGTCGCGTCACAAAAATTGTAGTCAGGCGTGGAAAAAAGAATAATCGTAGAGCCATGCTGGAAATATCCAAGTTCGTCGCCTTTATCGAACTTGGCGTGGCAGTTTATGGTATTGGGACCCTTGTACTTCATACTGAGTAGGTCATTGAGCCAATTCAGTCGAATACTGGCCACTAGTATTGCCGCTACTGGCACCAGGCAGATTCGGCTCTGCCCACGACCAGTATGCAGCTCAATGACTGCCCTTTCATTCTTGCAATACAGTTTCTCGATGCGCTGCAGAGCAATCTGGTTGACATTCCAGGTGTCACCGGAGATGTATGTCACCTGATTAATCTCACAATCCACCGGCGCATGAAAGCGATGGTACATACTGCTCTTGAGGCGCAAGGTAATGTACTTGCCATCCCGGTATCTTTCGCGGATTTCCTGATCAGGTATGAGATCCTCCAGATCATAAGGAAAGCCCTTGGCCTGAAAGACGCTGGTACCTGCTATGTTGCCACACTCGCCCACAATGGCATCGCAAGGACTGACAACAATATCCCGACGCGCATCTACCGGGCGCATTCCGGGTCGAAGCTCCCTGATAAAGCATTCATGCAGACTGCGAAATTCCCGCTTCTGTGCCTCGTCCAGATTCAGGTCGTTTGCAAACAATCGCCACATTCGAATTAGCAGCCGCGTTAGCAGCGGGCTCTGTATAGCGCTGACCCAGCCCATAGCCTTCGTCGCTAGTCGCCGGGGTATTCGATTCGTCAGCAGAAAGTTGAGTTGCTCATGCTGAGAGAGTGTCTGGATAAGGTTGGTCATCGCTCAAGCAGCCGATCTATGCTCAAGAACACCAACGGGCGCAGGCAAGCCAAGGTCTGCAACATATTGGCTCATTATCCGGTCTGGACTGTAGTGGGCGGCGCGCAACCGTGCGGCAACCCGCATCGCCTCGCGAGACTCCCGCCGCTGGAAGTACGCGACGACCAGGTCAGCCATATCTTCCGCTTCGTTAGCCAGATAACCATTTACCTCGTGCTCAATGATATCGCGCGGACCCTTGCAGTCGTAGGCGATAGCGGGCATTCCATAGGCAAATGCTTCGAGTAACACGTTGCCAAACGTATCAAATCGGGAAGGAAAGACAAACAAATCCAAGCCTGCATACAGAGACGCGAGCATTCGCTTATCCACCCAACCCAGGAACAACGCATCGGGTAGCTCCAGTTTCAAGTCATCCTCTGCAGGACCACTGCCGGCGATAACCAGCTTCAGGTTCGGCAAAGACATTTTCGCCCGCGCCAGGATTTCAGCCAAATCGAAGACGCCTTTTTCGGCACTCAGTCTGCACGCTATCAGCAACACCGGTGTTGCATCGGTTGCGTCTTCGAAAAGGTCGCACTTCCTGACTGGCGTAACGGTCTTCTCAATTTCGGGTGCGTGATGAGCAGTGAGATAAATCCGTGTGGGATCCAATTGCATCTCAAAGCCCGCCAGCCAATCGCGGTGCTCGCGGTTAAGGACAAAGATCTGATCAAACTGACCGTATAGAAGACGCAAAACGCGACGAATACGATCCCGCTCATGCTGTGATGCTTGTGTTGTGGACTTGATGTACTCCATCCAGTCAGTGTGCATAAAAAAGAAGCAGGGAACATTGAACATGTACTTCAGAAAAAGCGCCACGGCTACCATGGGGCCTTCCGTAGAGCATATGACTCGATCATAGCCGCCCTCATAAAAAATGTGAGCGATTTGCAGAAGATCAGGAATTCGTAACTGTTGTCCCCCGGATTCCGGCAGGGTAAAAGCCGCCAAGGGGCGAGTGACATGAAGGTGGGGTGCCGGGGTGGCAGTCTCGTGACATACCAGAAAATCAATCGCAATGTCGTTGGCTTGTATCTGTCGCAGTTTGCCTGTGAGTGAGTTGGACACGCCGTTCTTGTCAAACAGCGTATCTGTCAGGTGTAGCGCACGATACTCGTGCTGATTACGACCCAGGTGGGTGGCAAAATTATTGAGAAACTCTCTATTTTTGTAGAGAACACGCGTACTCGCCAGATTTGCCCCAGCCAGCACGGCCGCTATCATCATCGGGAATGATATTTTCTCGAAGAGTTCGCTGACACAGCGGCCAGTAACCTCGCTGTGCTTGTTGCTGCCCGGGAAGAGCCAAGCCGTGACCTGGCTAGGCACTTCCAATCTACGAGCTAGATTCTCGGTAGAGTAGCCGCCTGAATCGCGCAAACTCTCAATCAACTTGGAGTCTTGTATGCGTTTGATAATGACCTGATTAAGTTCAGTAAAGAGTTCAGTAATCGACTGATTTACCGTATGGGTAAAGGCCTCTGCTGTACTGTTTCGGCTATCGGCAATGCGCTCGAGGTGGGCTATACAGAAACGATACTTTTTTGGCACCTTCCATTTAAGCATCCTGTTCGGCTTTTTGCCTTGAAGAGCGTCGTGGACAAACTCAAAGAACTTACGTGACTGCTTGTTCTTCTGTAACTCCAAAAAAACATTGCTCAATCCAAAGCAGGCCAGCTTGTCAACCGCGTCCCCGCGATGCAACAGGATTCGCAGCAGGCCAGGGTCCTCGATTCGCGTAGCGATCTGTGAAAAGTAGTCCAACAATGCGATATTCAACTTCTGGTTCTCGGCTACATGACCGAAGGGCGACATACTGCCAGCGCGAATCGCCTCAAGTGCCAGCTTTGATGGCGCTTCAGTGTGCAGACGCTGCTGCAAGTTAGGCACCATCAGCCGTGTGCCGCACTGCCCGGCAAATATACCCATATGGTCATCAGAACCGCCGACGAGAATCTTTGGCGCCTCCGGGTCAACACCAAAGTCACGCGGATTCAGCCTGTGCTTCTTCGCATAGGCGTATATGCGTTCCGGCGTGAGGCTCTGCGCCCAATTGAGCGTGAGCGTCGATTGCCACAGATCGCGCTGACCGTTGAGTACTTCAAATCGTTGGAACATCACTGCGAGCTTTTCGAAAAGCTGAAGATCAATGTTTTCGTTGCTGGTATAGAAATACAACGGATGCGGTAATACCACCGGGATGTCATGCTCTGCGGCATAGCGCAGAAAGTCATAAATGTTCTGGCGCTTTTCGAAGAGAACAATTTCTTGCTCCGGGGTAAAGCCATATGTCAACACATGCAGGTAAAGATTGGCCTCGGGGAAGAAGCAGGTGAATTCCGCGCCCACCAGCACGTCATAGCCCTGATCCAACAATGCCCAACAGGATCGAGCGTTGTTGTGATTGGTAATCGTGATGACGTCGGTGCCATTGCGATCCAGACGTTTGACCAGCTTGCTGGTTTCCAGCCAGGTCTCTGGCAGGCCCAGAATGCGGCCCCACAACTCGTCGGGGATATCACTATTTTTGTCATGGCAATGCATGTCTATCCGCAGTGTGTCCTCGGGCTGAAAGCGCTGGGACTCGCGAAATAAATAGGCATTGAACTCGTCGGCCAGGGAGTTCCTGAATTTTCCCGGTCGATTTTGCCTCGCTTGCGGCTGGACTTTCATGGTGCTATCTCCCCTGACATCTCTGACTTTTCATTCGTCGGAACTGATGTTATTCGTCTCAACAGCGGGAATCGGGCTTGAACCATTTCAGTAACAAGTTGTTTTTGAATACTCTTCTCGGTCAGTGCCGGTGCTTGCCACCACCACCCGTCGACTGACATCTGCTCGGCCGCACGAACAAAGCGGCAAGTAACCTCCTCGAAATCCTCTTCGGTGAAATTCAGGCTCATGATCATACGCCCGCTACCCACCCAGCTTAGTTCCAGTCCCTGGTCGCGGAGGTAGAACTGAAACATCCAGTTATAGCGGCTCGGCCTGCGATACAGGACCGTGCAGATGGTATGAAGATTGACCACTTCGACGGGAGCATCTGCAGCGCGTAGCCGCTGATTCAGCAGCGCAATACGCGCATCCCACACAGCCTCTGCCCGCAGGTAGAGCTTCCGGTACTCGGGTTGCTCAATGCGCTGGAGAAAAACATTCATGGCGGCTAATACATAGGGATGGGAGTTGAACGTCCCGCGTGCAAATGAAATGTTGGCCGGCTGGTCAGGCTTGAAGCGCTGCATCAGATCACGACGACCACACAGCACACCAACGGGCAATCCTCCCCCGAGAGTCTTGCCATAGGTCACCATGTCCGCCTGAATGCCAAAGTAGCCCTGGGCGCCATGGTAGCCGAGCCTGAAGCCAGTGAAGACTTCGTCAAAGATGAGCACGATTCCCCTCGAGGTGCAGACGTCCCGTACCTGGCGTAACCAGGCTGTATACGTCTTTCGATCAAAACTTGCAGAGCGCTTGCTGTTGACCAGGCTGGCATCGCCAGCGGCGTCCCTATTGGGGTGCATTGCCTGCAGGGGATTGATCAGAACACAGGCAATATCTTTTCGTGTATCGAGTACATTAAGCGTTCGCTCGCTCACATCTTGCAACGTATAGACATCTTCAGTCTTGCGTTGATTACCCACGCCAGGCTGCACGCCATCCCACCAGCCATGATAAGCGCCACACAGACGTACCAGATGCGTCTTGCCAGTATGGTACCGGGCCAGTCGCACCGCTTGCATAACGGCTTCGGTGCCAGACATATGGAAAGATACTTCGTCCAGACCGGCTATCCGCCTGATCCTCTCCACGTTGTCCAGTACCACAGGGTGATACGCACCGAGCACCGGCCCCAGGTCTCGCACCATTGCCATGCCTTGTTCGATGCACTGTTTATAGAAGTCGTAGCCAAATACATTGACACCGTAGGAACCCGAAAGGTCGTAACGCCAGTTGCCATCCATGTCGCGAATCTGCACACCAGAGCTTTCCTGAACCACGGAGACCTGGCGCAGTTCCTTGGGCAGCATGTCTCTGTAGGGAAAGGGTACGCGATAGGCACTGGTGAAATTGACGTCGGATATAATCCCGTCCAGCGATGCTCCATAGGCCAGTGACCGGGGGGATCTGGCAATGGCTGCCTGTCTTAGTTGCAACAGGCCCGCGCGACGTCTTTCTGCAACCATCGGCGGCGCCTGGTCGCTGCTAAAGAATTGGTCCTTGTCGAAACTGTAGGCAGGCACCAGACGCGCCAGTCGACGTGACCACTTGGCATGTCCGAGAAGTGAAGGATGTTTGGCCCTGGAGAGCCGCAGTCGAATGAAGATTCTGTAGAGTAGCGCAACACTGGCAAGAGCCAACAATACGTAAGCAGCAGTAGTCTGTTGCATAATTCCCCTGGTTCAAGTGCACTCCATTGTCATGGATTGCACTTGTTGGTTTAAGGAAGATTATGTGGAGACAGTTGCAGTTGAGTGACAGTTTTACGAAATATTTGTGTCAAGCCTGAAATTGCACTGGCACCGCTACAGTGCGAGAGGTAGGAATATGAGTGCCATGCTGAACCATGCACCAACGCTGAAATAGGGTGTCAACCAAAGGGCATCGTCTTTCCACCTGTCCCAGCTATGGCTCAGTTCCCGGCGGTGCCATGCGTCGTTGGCCCCTTGGCTGATGCTCAGATAGTTCTGGCCGAGAGCCCGCCCGCTGCGAAAACGGCGAACATACAGCGGAACATCGATGGCCAGTGCGTAAGCTACAAAAGCTGATGAGCCAAGGGCTCCAGTGATGGCGAGGAAATGCACCAATCCGTTGGTGTCCATTGCGATGATCGTGAGAAGAGCTGCCATCCAGGAAAATCCCGCGGCCCAGAACAATGATTCAATCGCCTGGGTAATGTGATTGAGTGTCAGGACGCTGTGCCAACAAAACGCCTGCGCTATTGTCGTGAGGATTGGGATAACCCATGCGGCATACTGAACTATGGGCAGCCCCGCATAGGTGCCCAACTGATGCACCAGAAGGCCCAACTGCAGGCCGAAACAAATTTCAGCGATAGTCGCTGCCAGGCGCCCCAGAAAAATGTTCGACAGCGTGGAATCGACTACAACGAGTCGCTCCAGATCAACCCGTGGAAAAATTGAACGATAGGCGCAGACAAATACGTAAACACCAGACAGAACAAGTTGCATGGCGCTGTAGGGATTATCGCGCGGGCCAAAGTACCAAATTCCCAGCCAAAGAAAGACATTTGAAATACCCAGGACACACAATCCGCGCCACCAAGTTAATGCACTAAACTGCCATGCGAAGATTTGACCCATAAATTTATTACAATTTTGTAACGTTTACATGAAGAAACCGTGAACGAGTGTAAACGTATGCGCTAGTGGTGACAAGTTGATTCGCGTTGACGTGCTTAGGAAACAGAATTGCCAGCCTGCACCTAGCGCAGCGGGTTGTTTCCCGCGAGGGTGGGCAAGCTTAGCGAAGTCAGGTTGCCTGACTTCAAGTGGGCATAGCTAGTGGCTAGTGTAAGCCGATGGTACGCCGCCTTTCGTGACTATGGCAACGAACTCGCCGGTGCAGCCCGGCGCATTGCACACCACATCTTTTGAAGTGGGTGGGTGCTACCCACCCATGTGGTGCTTACCTCAAACCCATGCAGTTGGCGTAATACGTCACAGTTGCCGGCCAATCGGAGAAGATACCGAGGATACCGACATCATTAGCGAGCACGTGCAGCACTTCCATTGTGTCGCCTTCGTTGTTCAACGCGGGTTTGACGGTTTGGTAGTACCAGCCCCCATCGCCGTCAGCGAGGATGCCAGAGCGTTCCAAGGTCCATGTGATGATGTCCAGCCCGGCGGCCTTTGCGTCCAGCGCGTACTGCGACGGCACGATCGTGCCCTTGGCATCA
>JANNXP010000039.1:0-3359 GCA_031409615.1 Haliea sp.
GGCCTTCTATTTTATGATGATGCGCGGCGTGCAGGGTGCGGCGTTCATCAACAAGATCGTCACCATTGCCAAAATCATCCCGCTGATTGTGTTCCTGGTGCTGGCGGCGTTTGCCTTCAAGCCCGACGTCTTCGCCGCCAATCTGGGCGGCAGCAATATGGAAGGCTACGGCACACTGTTCGAGCAGGTGAAAGCCACCATGCTGATAACCGTCTTCGTCTTCCTCGGCATTGAAGGCGCCAGCAACTATTCACGTTTTGCCAAGAAGCGCGAAGATGTCGGTACCGCCACGTTGGTCGGCTTTCTTGGCGTGCTGGCGTTGTTTGCCTCGGTGTCCATCCTGTCCTATGGCGTGATCCCGCGCGCCGAGATTCAAGCCTTGAGCCAGCCTTCAGTGGGCGGCGTGCTGGCGGCGGCGGTCGGCCCCTGGGGCGCGGCCTTCATCGGCGTGGGCGTGATCGTGTCCGTACTCGGCGCCTACCTGGCTTGGAGCCTGATGGCGGCTGAGGTGCTCTCCGTGGCCGCCAAAAAGGGTGACATGCCGACATTCCTGGCCAAGGAAAACGCCAACGGCGTGTCTTCGAACGCGGTGCTGATGACCACGCTGCTGGTGCAGGCGGCGCTGGCGGCCACGCTGCTGTCGCAGGACGCCTTCACGCTGATGCTTTCACTGTGCAGCCATCTGTCGTTACTGCCGTACCTGCTGTCAGCGGCCTTCCTGCTGAAACTGGTATGGACCCGCCAGACCTATCCGGCTGGCGACACTGACCATACCAAAGATATGATCATCGCCGTGCTCGCGGTGGTCTATTCGGTGTTCCTGGTCTACGCCGGTGGCATGAAGTTTCTGGTGCTGTCGTTCCTGATTTACGCACCGGGAACCCTGCTTTACTTCAAGACGCGTCGTGAGCAGAGCAAGGAATTTTTTACTGCGGCGGAATGGTTCGCCTTCGGCGTCGTGCTTATCGGAGCGGTGTATGCCTTGTACGGGCTGCTCACCGGTTACATCACCATCTGATTATCTGATTCAACCAGAGGAATTAAAAAAATGGCAAAGGTTAAGGTAAAGGCAAAACCATCGGCAAAAGCGAAGGCGCCGGCGAAAGCAAAGGCACCGGCGAAAGCAAAGACACCTGATGTGACCTTCGGCGTGCATTCCGAAGTAGGGCAGTTGCGCAAGGTGATGGTGTGTGCTCCGGGCCTGGCGCACAGCCGCCTCACGCCGTCAAACTGTGACCAACTGCTGTTTGACGATGTGCTGTGGGTAGAGAATGCCAAGCGCGATCATTTCGATTTTGTCACCAAGATGCGCGATCGCGGTATCGAAGTGTTGGAAATGCACAACCTGCTGGCCGAGACCGTGGCCGTGCCCGCGGGCAAGAAATGGATCCTCGACAACCAGATCGTGCCCAATCAGGTCGGCCTGGGCTTTATCAGCGAGCTGCGCAGTTACCTCGAGGGGCTGGATAACCGCGTCCTCGCCGAAACGTTGATCGGTGGATTGTCCACCAACGACTTCCCGGAAAAGGCGGGCGGCAAAGCATTGAAGATTGTTAAGGAAGCTGCTGGCGTCACCGAATATTTGTTGCCGCCGCTGCCGAATACGCTGTACACGCGCGACACCACCTGTTGGATCTACGGCGGTGTAACACTCAATCCGCTGTATTGGCCGGCGCGGCATGAGGAGACCATCCTCACCACTGCGATCTACAAGTTCCATCCTGATTTCGCGGGCAAGGTCAATGTCTTGTGGGGCGACCCCACCCAGGATCATGGCCAGGCCACGCTGGAGGGGGGTGATGTGATGCCCATCGGCAAGGGCAACGTCCTTATCGGCATGAGCGAGCGCACCTCGCGCCAGGCCATCAGCCAGCTGGCGGCCACGCTGTTCAAGAAGGGTGCGGCCGAGCGTGTGATCGTGGCGGCGATGCCGAAGATCCGTGCAGCGATGCACCTCGATACCGTGTTCACCTTCGCCGACCGCGACTGCGTGCTGCTAGCACCCGACTTCATGAATCAGACGCGCACCTTTTCCTATCGCCCGAGCAACCATCCCAGCGGCGTAGAACTGCACGCTGAGAAAAAACCGTTCGTCGACGTGGTGGCACAGGCGCTGGGCTTTAAAAAATTGCGCGTGGTCGAAGCCGGTGGCAGTGACTACCAGCGCGAGCGCACGCAGTGGGACAGTGGCGCCAACCTGGTCTGCGCTTCACCCGGCGTTGTTTATGCCTATGACCGCAACACCTACACCAACACGCTGCTGCGCAAGGCCGGCATTGAGGTCATTACCATTGTTGGCGCCGAACTCGGCCGCGGCCGTGGCGGCGGTCATTGCATGACCTGCCCAATTGTCCGCGATGCGGTGGATTTCTGATCGCAGCTAGTTGCAGGTAGTTGATGTAAGCGTACCAGTCGCCTAAGGGACAGCATGGCCGAGTTACCGACCGACTCTACACCGCAACCGGACAAGGGTCGGTTCGGCTTCCCCAGTGCGGTGACGACACTGGCTATCGTTACCGTGCTGGTCTGGTTCGCCGCGCTGTTCATTCCGGCCGGCAAATACAGCACCGATGCCGACGGATCGCCGATCCCGGGTACGTATCAGCGGATCGAATCACCGCTCAGCGGTAGCGAGCGAATCGAGCAACTTGTTCTCGCCCCTGTCAACGGTGTTTACGGCTTGTTAAGCCCGGTGGGTGGCACCGTGGACACGCGCACGGTTGGACGCCTGTTCGGCCAGATTGGCGTTATCGTCTTCATCATGTCGATTGGCGCTTTCATTTCCATTAGCTTTGCCACCCGCAGCCTTGAGGTTGCTGTGGCCGCGCTGGCACAGCGCCTGCGCAGTCGAGGCTGGGTGCTCATCACCGCCATTATGGTGCTGTTCTCGTTACTCGGTTCCACCATGGGGTTCTCGGTGGAGACCTTCGGCTTCTATGCATTGTTTATCCCGCTGATGGCCGCGCTGGGCTATGATCGCCTGGTCACGGCCGCGATGATTATTCTCGGCTCCGTTATTGGTGTGATGGCGGCTACGGTGAATCCGTTCTCCATCGGCGTCGCCTCTGGCGAGGCTGCGGTGGGTATCGGTGATGGTATTGTGCTGCGTCTGATCTTGTGGATTGTCCTAACGGCGATGGCGGTGGGGTGGGTGCTGCGTTATGCAGCGAAAGTCCGCGCCAATCCGTCTGCTTCCCTCGTTGGTTTTGATGAGGAAGTCGCTGATGATAATGTTGCTGCCAATGAGACTCTCAGCGCAACGCAGCAATGGGTGCTCGCCATCACCGCGCTGGCCTTCGGTTTAATGATTTTCTCCGTCATCCCGTGGTCCAGTATTTTTACCAGCAGCACGGGGCCAG
>JANNXP010000040.1:0-5522 GCA_031409615.1 Haliea sp.
CATTCTTTCTGTGTTGTTCGTATGGGGTGCCAAGCTGATTGAATCCGGCGGCACCACCCCGGTGTACACCATCGTTGTGTCTTGTACCGTTATATTCTTGTTCTTTTCATTTGCTATTCCAATTGCATTAGGTTTGTTTGCCCATGGAACCCACAAATGGACGAAGATGGGTCCCTGGGATATGGGTGGCGGATTGTTCAAACTATTTGCCGTCCTTTCAATTATCGCCATGATTGCTATCTTCATCATTGGTATCCAGCCACCCAATGCGATGGCATTAAATATCACGATCGGTTTCCTTATCTTGACGGCTATTGTCTGGCTCGCGTTTGAAAATCGTCGTTTCAAGGGCCCACCAATCGGTGATGCCATTGCACAGCGACAAGCTGAGATTGCTGCGGCAGAAAGAGCTTTAGGCGGTTAAATCCAGATACTGGCTGAGCTGAGAACTGCTAAGACGCACCACGCGCGCCATGGAGAGTCGGTACCGCTGCGGCGGCGAGGAGTTTGTGGTGGTTGCCGAACAGACTTCGCTGGACGCCGCTCTCAACACGGCGAGCTGGATGCGTTGCCGGCTGCGCGTTATTGAGGGTTTTTTCCTGTTTCCGACTTGCGCTTTGTCCAACGGTGCCGGGCCAGATAGGTCATGAAAATGGCAAGTGCGGCATACGGCAGCGTGGCGAGTGCCGCGAGCGTCGCGCCGGGATCATCCTCGCCCGTCGCGCCAAGCCAGGCATAGGCGAACCCGACGGCAACGCTGCCCAGCGCGTTGCCGAGCACAAACTGGCGTAGCGGCATCCGCGTCAGCCCGGCGAGGCAGGCAAGGATTTCGGGGATCGCCGGTGCCCATCGCGTCAAGGCAATTGACCACATCCCATAGCGGTCGAAAAATCCAGTCAGCCGCTCCAGCTCGGCAGGCCCCGCAATCCATGCGGCGGCGCGCGGCCCGATCATCCGGCACAGGCCATAGCCCAGCATCGCCGCAGCAAAGTTGCCCGCGCTGGCGATAAACCCACCTACGACTGCGCCATATACCAGCCCCAGCGCCGCCATGATCGCGGGGGCGGGGATGGGGATGAACAGGTCCATCATCATCAGGCTAGTGGCGGCGACCCCCGCCCATGGCCCTAGTCCCCGGAGGTAAGAGACGACACCCTCGCCCGAAAGCATGGATTCGAACTGGTCACCGACCAACCAAGCCGGGATCGCAAGTGCCAGAAGGATGGCCAATATGAGCAAAGCTATGCGCATACAACCATCCTTTCAGCTTTGACGTGCGACGGCAATGCCACTTTCTTTTAAAACGCCGTTGGACGCAATGTCAGCCGGATCATCACAGTGCGCGGGTTGCTGATCGGCCCCTGCAATTCGCCGGGCGATAGACGCTGGAGTATGCGGCATTGCCGAGCTGGCCGTGGCATTTACTCTGACCCCAAAGTTTACGTTCTTGTATTCGCCTTCAACTGAATAGCCCGGCACTGGTCGAGCAGCGTTTCAAAGGATTCAACGTCGTCGAGAAACAAGCCGTCATCAACCATGTGCTGATAGTCGGCCGCCAATTTGGCCAACGCACTGTCACCAGGCACAAGCTGGAGCCCACCGGTGACTGCTGCGTGATAGTCGATGGCGTCGCCCGGCGTGGTCTTTTCTGCAAAGAACACACGCTTGTGATCGGCAACTGCGCGGGCGAGGGCATGGTCCGCAATGGCGGCGTCGGCAAAGCCGGCGGTGTCCAGTCTCGCCACGTCATGCCAGTGCCGCGCAAAGCGGTCACCGCCGCGAAACTCGCCTTGCGCGCAGAAAACGTGAATCGCCGTGGCTTTTTCCCAGAAGGTGCGTTCGGCGCGCATGACCCTTGGCGTTGCGGTTGGAAACTCCACGCCTTGCAGATGGCTGGCTGCGTCGCACTGGATGGCGCACGGCTCGCAGGGTTCGCCGGTGGAGCGGGCACCGAATTCCAGCATGACGGCAGGTGCGACATAGCCGGTGCCGATAGCCAGCGGTACGTAGTCGATGAATATTTTATCGCCCTCGGTGCGCACGGTTGCCGGTAGGGCATGCTGCTCAAGATCGCGCTTGAGACGCGGTGCAATTTCGGTGTCGACCCAGTCCGCGAGGCGCGCACGAATCTCCCTGGTCCACTTCCTTTCCTGGCTCTTACTGGCGGGCAGCGGCGCTTGCTCATCGCCCACCAGATCATTGGCGATGGCGCGAATGTCATAGGTCAGGTCCACATCCTCGGAGAAGCGCCGGATGACACCGTAGGCTTTTGACAATGACGTGCCGCCTTTGAATACCAGGTGCTGCGCGTAAGGGCCGGCAAACAGGTGCCGCAGCGACCATACCACCCAGATGTCTTTTTCCAGCAGATGGGGCAGCAGGCCCGATGTGTCGGCTGCGGCGTTGAGCGCGTCCAGGCGTGCGGCTTTCGAGAGGTGAAAAAACTCAGCCATGAGTTACCAGGGCGCTCACCTCTTGCGCCAGCCACGTCGGCAAGCGCGAGCGCGCCGACGCGACTTCCTGCAGCGCAGACGCCGGCAGTTTGGCGCGCAGTTTTTGGATTGCCTCGCCGGCTTTGCCCGGTCCCAGCCAGGCGAGGGCACGCACCACCTCGCCGGCGGGCCGCCCGGGAAAGACCAGTTGCCAGGGTGGCGCGTGTCGGAACTCGACCTGCTGCGCGCCGAGTTTCAAGCGGCGGCTGGGGCCGGACGTGAGATAGACCGCCTTCATCGGCACCTGTGTGGTCAGGCCCAGCGCGTTGGCGGCAGCGGCGCCGTGCGGCACGAGGGTTTCCCCGCGCTGGCTCGCCAGACCCTCGACCATCTTGACGGCCGAAGGTGCACGGATGCCAAAGCGGCCCGAGACGGGTAGCACATAGATACCGCGAGCAGCGCGAAGCAGGACGCCACGATGTACCAAACGGGACAACACTTGATCCAGGGCGGCACGATTACCCAGGTGCAGCAGGTCTTTGGCGACCAATGGCGCGCCCTCTGGCAATCCGGCAGCGTACTCAAGGACTTGTTTGGCGAGGGTTTGCATGGCGATATCTCCTGACTGTCAGAAGTATAATTATATTTCTGACAATTTTCAAGACCCAGTTCATGACGCCTATGTACTTCAGTTTAAGTCAGTGTCATTCCGGTCTGAGGCATTGCCGACCTGGCCGTGGCAAGTGAGTTTTTACTCTGACCCCAAATCTCTTGCTTGAGAAAATCACAACCGGCAATTCTGCCCACAATCTGTACGTCGCTGCATCGATCAGTTGAATCCCCACGCAGGAGCGGGCATTAGGATGGAGTGGGGACGAACGTCGCAAAACGCCTGAGGCTGTGTGAAAACTCCGCCACTGATTTATTGATCGTGCGGAGAATCACTTGCTTTGTAATTTCGCGCGGAATATTCCTTTTGAGAAGGCTCTCGTGCGCGATATTTATGAGAATTGTCGGCTCCCTTTTTCGGTCTGCGCGTTTTCACACAGCCTCGCCTGATTCCGGTCTTTAGCGTGAGAGCAATTCATCGGTCTTATGAGCAAAAGACAACGGCTGCATGGAAACGACCAAAAAAACTTTCAGATGGACGCATGCAAGTGCGATTTCAGTACACCCTGTGGCCATCACTCGGTTCATTTCATGCAAAGCATTGGAATACTGGAAGACAATTTCCCCCGTAGCCCCTTTATCCGTTTTATACTTTGACCGCCGCAAAGAGGGTCATCAAACTGTTATTAGTGGGAGGTGCAGGAGTCGGGTCAAGGGTTGCACTGCGGGCAGTGTCGGGCAGAGGCCCTCTCCAAATTGTCCCGGCGCGATCTCTCCTCTCGATGCGCGCAGGCAGCACAGCCGAGTAGGTCAGCCCGGATCATCGTTGTCGGCTCACCGCATAGTTCGCAGGGCAGTCCATCAATGACTCCGATGCGCCCCCATCCGGGAGCGGCGCATGCCGGACACTCTGTGGCTACGCGGCGCGCGAGGCGGAACGCAAGCTGTCGGATGGTCGTCATGCGCGTGGGGTTGAAATGAGCCCGCATATCGGGCTCAACCCAGGCAATGCCTTCATCCGACTGCGCGGCGGCCAGTCCGATGGCCACCCTCAGTCTATCTGGTGACACGATGCCCTTCTCGATCGGTGCGCCTGGTCCGTTGACGTTCGTTCGCACTATCAGTGCGTGCGACGGAAATCCGACGATGGGAAGCCACTCAGTAAGATCCTCGATATTGCGGGCCTCCCGATGTCCGTAGTTGGTACGTTCTGTCAGTAGCGTTTCGGTTATGACGATATCGCGTTCATCGTCAACGAAGGCCATGACCTCAATTCCCGCCGGGATGAAACCTATGGCGGGATGCGGCCCAAAGCTTCCCTCATTCGCGATACCCAGCGGAAGACCCGTCGCTGCCATGCCCAGACGCGCTTTGCAAAGACACGTATCCAGTGCGCTGCCCTGGCGTTGCACCTCGCCGGAAAACGTACCCAATGCGTCGGTGTCGAGTTCGGGCACCACCACATTGAGGCCCACTGCCCGACGAAACGGTCGGGCGATGGCGCGTTCCTTGCCATGTTTGGTGGCAAGGCTTACTTGTCGGTCAAGATACAGCAATATTGCCATCGTTAACCAACTCCCAGCACGTATTGCGGTAGCGCGACACAGCGTGCAGGTCCGAGTCGATCTGAAACAGGTGCAGCCATGCGTGATCGAGCAAGTTGCGAACCATAGCGTGCCTGGCGATAACCACAGCGATAGCAGCTTGTGGTGCTTCTATGAATACGGACAGCCGCAGTGGTGTGTGCATGTAGCGCATACCGTCGTGTATCGATTGCCTGGGCAAACCGATACGCAGATCACCGGCGTTGCCCTCGAACACACCAATACGTCCGCCGACAACATTGTGTAGCACTTTGTTACCGCTACCATAACGCAGATTGTCGACCGTGGAGGCGTGGTACTGCATGTTGATCCAGTGAGTGACGATCATAGGGGCAGTCATGATCAGTTCCAGCACGCTGCCATCGGTATCGCGCCGGTGATCATAGTCATGCAGGAAGGAGCGACCCTGCAAATCGATTCCGCGCGAACGCGAACGTGGCGCGACAACAAACGCGGCATTGTCTGCCAATCCCCATTCCGGGCGGGTCTGCGCCCAGTCGTTGGCTCGTGTCTTGATCGCAGTGGCCAGCGCCCTGGGCTTATGCGTCAGGTGGGCAAGCCCAAGGGCAGGAGCACGTTCCGCCCGCGCTCGTGCGCCCGCCGCGGCAAGGACCCTGTCCAGTTGCGCCAGATCATCTTTATGGCTGGCAGGCGCGATGTTCCGGTCGAAGATCGCCACTTCATCGGTGGTTGTGTTGTGCAAGGCGGCGATGAAGTGGGTGGTAGCGGGGATCAGGATGGATTCCTCGGCCAGCGCTTTGCGCACCTCCGTGTCATTCAGCAAACTGGCAAGGGCTCGCGCGTTTACCTCTCCGGTCTGGCCGCAACAAGCGCCACAGTCCAGCCCTGCGGCATGTGGGTTGTTCGCGCTTTGACT
>JANNXP010000041.1:0-2640 GCA_031409615.1 Haliea sp.
GGCTGACTGGACAATGGCGGCATGACGGCAGGAAACTCGCGGCGCAAGCGGGCCAGGTCGGCCAGCGGCTGTGGTGTGTCACAGAGGATCATCTTGTCTTTGCTTTGCAGGCGAGCGGGCAACTGTGGCTGCAGCGGGCCGAGATCGATGCCGGATGGGTGCTCGCGTAATTTCGCCACGGACATTCCCTGCTCCGCATAAGGGCCAAACTGTAGGCCCAGATCAACAATCTGCTCTGGAGAAATGGACGGCTGCGGTTCCCCACCCAGCAACTGCGCCACGCGATTACCCAACTCAGTGAAGATTTCCCAGTCGTGCAGTGCGCCTTCAGGTTTGTCGAAAACGGCTTCATTGAAGCGTGCCGTATTGCGTATAGCGTTGGCGTGAAAGGCAAGATCGTAGTGGTCGTGCTCCAGTGGCGAGGTCGGCGGCAGGATAATGTCCGCATGGCGCGTGGTTTCATTGAGGAAAGGGTCCAGCGACACCATGAAATCGAGCTGCGCCAAAGCCTCATCCAGTTGCCTGCCATTGGGCGTGGACATAACAGGATTGCCGGCACCGGTGAACAGCGCGCGAATCTGGTTCTCGCCCGGCGTGGTGATCTCCTCGGCGAGAGCAGAGGCAGGAAACTCCCGATCAAATTCTGGCAGGCCGCGCACGCGACTGTGATGACGGGCAAAACCACCGGGGCTGGCGGTGCTGACCTGGTCTACCGCTGGCAGGGGGAACAGTGAGCCGCCGGGCAGATCCAGATTGCCGGTGGCAATATTGATTAGTTGGATCAACCACTGATTGAGCGCGCCATAGGCCTGGGTGGAGACGCCCATGCGGCCGTAGCAGATGGCCGCTCCGGCAGCGGCAAACTCTCGTGCAATGCGCCGGATGGTGCCCGCATCGATCCCGGTGTAGCGGGCGGCGTACTCCGCCGTGAAATCCGCCGTGGCATCGCGCACGATGTCCAGACCGCTGGTGAAATTACGCAGGTGCGCCGGATCGTCCAGCCCCTCACTAAAGATGGTGTTCAATACCGCCAGCAGGAACAGGGCGTCGGTGCCCGGTTTAATAAAATGGTGTTCACTGGCCAGTTGCGCCGTTTCAGTATGGCGCGGATCCAGCAGTACCAATTTGCCGCCACGCGCCTGCAGCGCCTTGATGCGCTTTTTCACATCGGGCACTGTCCAGATGCTGCCATTGGAGGCGATGGGATTGGCGCCCAGCATCAGGATGTAATCGCTATGGTCGATGTCGGGTATGGGAAACAGGAGCTTGTGGCCGAATAGCCACAGCGACGCCAGGTGGTGCGGCAGTTGATCGACCGAGGTAGCGGAGAAGCGATTATTGGTGCGCAAGTGCCTGAACAGGTTGCCCTGGTGGGTCAACATGCCGTGGTTATGCACGGAGGGGTTGCCCATGTAGATGCCGATCGCGTGCACTCCGTACTTTTCGTGCACATCGATGAGTCCTTGTGCAGCGCTGTCCAGAGCTTCGTCCCAACTGATCTCGTGCCACTGGCTTTCCCCGGCGGCATTGGTGGTGCGCCGCAGCGGTTGCCGCAGTCGGTCCGGGTCTTCATGGATATCTTGCAGTGCGGTTGCCTTGGGGCAGACGTGGCCGCGGCTCAGTGGGTCATTCTTGTCGCCCTTGATCGAGAGGATCTTCGCGCCCTCGGTCTCTATTACCAGCCCGCAAATGGCCTCGCACAGGTGGCAGGCCCGCAGATGTGTTTTTCTTTCTGCGCTTGAATGATTCATGGCGAATCCTGCAGTGTAACGAGGCCGCGTTCACGGGCCTGCGTGATCAAGGCTTCCAGATCGGCACGCAAACGCGGTTCCTCAACGTCGTATTCTTCCAGCAGCGTGTTATAGATCGTGCGCAAGTCACCGCTGTCGCGGATCAATTGCCAGATGCGGGTTCCTACTGCGTCCAGGCCGAAGTAGCACTCGCTCTGAAGATCCAGCAGCACGGTCTCGCCCGAGACCTCCTGGGAGATCACATCGGGTGAAAAGATTACGGTTTGATTGAGGTTCATATCGCCATCCGCTGATGCCACCGTACGCGCTACAGTGTACCGCAGGGGAAAATCCGGACAATACAAAATATCGTTGGTAGACCATGACTGACGCTTTGCCGCTTGATACGGGCACAGCCGATGACATCGGCTACAAGTAAGACGTCTGAGCGAATAGAGTAGTGAGCGAGTTAAGAGAGTTACTGAAAATGGAGCTGTAACCGTTTGAATGGTGCCCAGAAGAGGACTTGAACCTCCACGCCCTTGCGAGCACCAGCACCTGAAGCTGGCGTGTCTACCAATTTCACCATCTGGGCAGAACAGATCCTGACGAACAGCACTGGCTGCTGAGGAATCTGAGGGCGGCGACTTTACTTTTCCCGCGCGGCTTTGTCAATGCCCGATGATGCGGGGCAGGCTCTCCTCGCGTATACTCTTCGCGTAGCTTTAAACCCCACTGATATTTCTTACAGAAGACCCAAATCCTATGGCCAAAAAAGGCAAGATTGCCGACCCCCATGCCGAGCGTGAAGCCGCACGCTATGAAAACCCGATTCCCAGTCGCGAGGTCATCCTCGAGCTATTGACCGCGGCGGAGAAGCCGCTCGATCACGCCGATATTGCGCAGGCGT
>JANNXP010000042.1:0-2081 GCA_031409615.1 Haliea sp.
GTTCCATGCCCGCCTTAGGCAGATACACACTGTCCTGATCACGCAGCACCAGATCCCAACCCACCAGTGGCAGCAGGGCATCAATCTCGCGCTGCTGGGGACAACGGCCCGACTTGAAATCCCAGGCCCGGCGCAACACACCCGAGGTGAGATCGAACAGGCCGGCGCTTTCACGCCAAAGGGTGTGGGCATAGTTGAGGAGGCCGGCGGTTTCACTATCCAGTGACACGGGCTGGCCAGTACCGGCAGCGCGATTGATTTGGCTGGTGAGGGAATCATCCGTGTAGCGGCTGTACTTGCGCTCCAACCGCTGCACCTCCGCGACAGCGGCGGCAACAGCAGTCTCGGCGCTCGCCCCGTCATCCAACTCCAGGCGCAGGTGGCAGGGGCCGCCCATCGCTTTAAAACTATGCTCTACGTGCTGCATAGCCAGGCGCAAGGCTATTTAAAAAGGTAATTGAGCCCGATACCGTAGCGCCAGAAGTCCACCAGACCAGGGGATTCCTCGCCACTGTAAACGCCCCAGCTCTCGTCTGTTTTATAGCGTTCTGCGTCTGCATTGACCTGCCAGTTACCGAAATCACGCTGCACGCGCACACCATAGGAGAAGGCGCCGAACGCAGACAGACGATAGTCATCCGCGAAGTAACGGTCGTCGGTGTCGGCGATATTGCTGAAAAACTCCGCCTCGTGCTGGCTGTAGTACCGCATGAACGGCGTCAACCTGAAGTCCTGAGCAAGATTTTGCTGCCACGCGACATCGACGGTGTGCGACGCCACATCCCAGTCATCATTAAAATACCGGTAATCCACATGCAGGGCTGCGTTTTGCTCCTCAAAAAAATGTCGGTAACCGGAACTGAGTGTCCATTCCTTGCGCTCATCCGGGCGCTGGTCGCGATACTTGTAGGGGTCAGTGAGAAAACCATCGCGATAGGTATAGCTGAGCCCAAAGCGCACCAACGCGCGTTTGCTGACAATGCGTGATACCCCCACCCAGGCAGAAGTGACATCCTTGCTGGCATGCAGCGTGTTGGTCGGCACTGCGCCCTGTGTCGGATCAATATCGTCATGGGCCACGCTGAGTGCACCGCTGTAGGTGGTCAGACCGTCTGCGCTATTGAACGCACCGTCCACGCCGCCCGCATTCGACTCGTAGTCATCCTCGTCAGAACGGGTGTAATTAACACCCACGTTGCCACGATCAAAATAGTAGCGGGTGGTGCCGCTCACCTCGGTGCGAGTGTCCTCAATACTGGCACCGCTCATGATAACTTTGGGAGCACCGCTTGCGCTCTCGCCCACAAACCAGGGCGAGGCACCACTCATGTCTTCCCACCCTACATCCAGGGCAAAAGACCAGTCCTCGGCAACGGGTGCCAACAAATGAAACTGGGCGACATCAATGTCGTAGCGCTCACTGCCGCCCCCAAATGCCTTGTTAGCGGTGATATCGTCTTCATTATACTTGCTGTAGCGCATGCCCATCTCGGCGAACTCAGGCTGCGCATCAGCCAATGCTCCCTGATAGGCCGGCAGTAACAGGGCACTGGAGGTCAGTGCCAATAGAGTTGCGTTGCGGTCTTCGGGTCGCCTGGCCATCAGTTACACCCACAACCGCCGCCGGCAGCTCCTGCGCCACCCGATGAGGCTTCCTTACTGGCAAAAATCTGGCTGCGCAGTTGCGCTTCCATGACATTTGGCTGCCACTGCATCTCGTCCTTGGCCAGCAGGCCGCGCTCCCAGGGTTGTACCGTTTCACAACCGCACAGAGCGACTGCAAGCATTAAACCTGCCAGATATTTCAAAATTATTATTCTCCCAATAGTGCAACAATTGCGGTGCGTAATGTATCGCCATCATTTTTGCGAAATCCCTGGTGGATCTCGCGGACGATGCCCTTTCTGTCAATCAGATAACCCGTTGGCATCCCCAGAATGCCAAAAGCTTGCGGCGTAATGCCCGCGCCATCGAACACCACAGGGTAGCTGACGGGAATCTCCGCCAGAAACTGCCGCGCATCGGCTTCACTAGTATCCACGTTGATCGCCAGTACTTCAAAGCCGTCCGGCCCCAGCGCC
>JANNXP010000043.1:0-5918 GCA_031409615.1 Haliea sp.
CCCACGAAACGCGAGGTCAGATAAGCCGCCGCACAGGCGATGACAATCCATCCGGCGTCGCGCGCTGATGCTTTGAGCAACACGGTGAAGGCCAGTGGTGCGACCAATAGCGCCACCCATTCCGCCCAGCCAGGCAGTGGAGCGCGCGACAACCATGCGGTTGCATTCGGGCTGAGGAGGGCGAGTAGTTCGAGCCCAAGAAATCCGCCCAGCTGCGCGCCCAGCACCAGGCCAAAGCCCAGTCCGAGGAACACCACCACCGCCCCGCTCAGGCGCGCCGTACCGCTCACCAGATGACGCGTGGACAGTTCAGTCAGCGCCACGGTGAGTGTCAGTCCGGGCAGCAGCACGATAAGTCCGGCCAGGGAGGTCGCAAAACCTGTACCCGTTTGTGCAAAGACATCGACCGTCAGGGCCAATGTGGTCACCGCGAACGCCGCCAGCGGCTCAATCACGGGTCGCCAGGTGTGCGAATTGACTGTAGTGAGCGAAATCATCCCGGTGACGAGACCCAGCACCGCGGCGACTGCGACGTCGCTGGATTCCACGTGCAGAAAGCACGCGACCGCCGCCGACGCGAGTATGAAGGCGACCAGCGTCAGCCAGTCAGGCCACTCTTTCGGCGCTGCCTGAACGCCATGAACCCGGCGCAGTCCCTCAACCGCACCGATGCTGCCGTCAATCACATCACGCGCGATAGCATCGATCTGTGCGAGTTTGCCGAGATTGGGTTCGCCCGGGTCGACGCGCAGCAGATGGACACGCTGGTCGATGCGGTAGCCGAAGCCGACCATAATGCTGGTGGGAGTGGAGAAAAATTCCGCCGTGAGCCCCAGCCCCCTGGCAACGGTTTCCAGGGCGACCTCCAGATGATGCGCCGGTGTACCGTATTCATGCAGGGCGCGCGCCAGTTCGAGCACGAAGCTGGTGGCGGCGGCGTGGAGTTCGTCCGGTTCATTCATGCGTTGTCCGTGCTATCAGCGGTGGCAAAGTGGGTGTGATAGTCGCCTGAGTAACAGTAGCAATAACAATAACAACTCGCAGCGATGAAAGGTACCCGATACAGCGGCATGCACGGTGGACACGCCCACCTTCTAAACTATACTTGAGCTTACCGCTGGCCGTACCCCTAAGCTTCCGCAGGAGGATGCACTGCTATGACCAAGTCTGCTTCAAATCGAGTATTCGTTCCGTTGTTGATCCTGATGACCATGCTGCTTTCCGGCTGTGGTTACAACGCAATGCAGGGTGGCGATGAAGACGTCAAGGCCTCCTGGGCCGAGGTGCTCAACCAGTACAAGCGCCGCGCCGACCTGATTCCCAACCTGGTCAAGACGGTCGAGGGCTTTGCCCAGCAGGAGCGCGATGTTCTGATTCAGGTAACCGAAGCGCGCGCTCGGGTGGGCTCAGTGCAGGCCACGCCCGAGACGCTGAATGATCCGGCAACACTGCAGAAGTTCCAGGATGCCCAGGGCCAGCTGTCGGGCGCCCTGTCGCGCTTGATGGTGGTGGTGGAGAAGTACCCGGAACTAAAATCCGATCAGAATTTTCGTGATCTTCAGGCCCAGCTTGAAGGCACGGAGAATCGCATCACGGTGGCGCGCAATCGCTTCATAGAATCTACCAAGGAATACAACACCCTGATCCGTACGTTTCCAAACAACCTCACCGCGATGCTGTTCAGCTACGAGATCAAGCCAAGCTTCACCGTAGAGAATGAGGCCGAGATCAGCAAACCGCCGGAAGTGAATTTCGGCAAGCCGGGTTGAGTTGATGGGAAGTTCCAGGCTGTTGTTGCCTCCGGTAGCGGCAGTCCTGCTGCTGTGGGCCGGTGCACTGTTGGCCCAGCACTTGCTGGCAGTGCCGTCGCTGACTGCGCGAGTGACTGATCTCACCGGCACTCTTTCGGCGCAAGAGACGGCCAGGCTCGATAGTCGGCTGGCTGATCTGGAAACACGTAAGGGCAGCCAGATTGCCGTGCTCATCGTACCCACGGTGCAGCCCGAGGCCATCGAGCAGTTTTCGATGCGCGTGGCCGAACACTGGAAGCTCGGTCGTAAAGGCGTAGATGACGGCATTCTCCTGCTGGTGGCGAAGGACGATCGTGAGGTGCGCATAGACGTGGGATACGGTCTTGAGGGAGCGATACCGGATGCCACTGCGAACCGCGTCATTGATGAATTTATCCTCCCGCGTTTTCGGGAGGCAGACTTCACCGGCGGTATCGATGCCGGCGTTGATCGGCTAATAGGATTGGTGGATGGCGAACCACTGCCCGCGCCGCAACACACTCCCTCCGCTGACGCCGATATGGCGAATCTGCTACCGCTGGTGTTCATCCTGTCGCTGGTCGGCGGAGGCCTGCTCAGGCGTCTGCTGGGGCAATTCCCCGGGGCGCTTGCTACCGGCGTCGTGGCCGGCGGAATTACCTGGTTGCTTGCCGGTATCCTGGGGCTCACGCTGCTCATGGCCCTCGTTGGTTTCGTGGTGAGTCTGATGTCGGGAGGCAATGGCGGTCGCTGGTCCAGTCACTCGCGTGGTGGTTTGGGCGGTGGCTTTGGCGGTGGTTTCGGCGGCGGTCTGGGCGGCGGCGGTGGCGGTGGTGGATTTGGAGGCGGTGGTGCATCCGGTCGCTGGTAACGTGAGTGCGCCGCACCGCGTTCTGCAACACTTGACGACGACGCCATGCGCATTGCGGCGGCGTTTCCCGCGGGCGACGCTGGCCGCCATCGATGCGGCCTGCGCCACGTCCGAGCGCTATCATCGCGCGGAGATTCGCTGTGCCGTGGAAGCGGGGCTGTCGGTGGGCCATGTGTGGCGGGGAGTGCGTAGCGCCGCGCGGGCAGTCGAGGTGTTTTCCCTGCTGCGTATGTGGGACACCGCAGAGAATAACGGTGTGTTGCTGTATGTCCTATTGGCGGAGCAGAAAATCGAGATCGTTGCCGATCGGGGCTTCGCCGACAGAGTGACGGCGGCCGACTGGCAGAGTATCTGCGTTGAGCTGGAGCAGGCGTTTGCGCTGGGCAGCTACGAGGCTGGAACGCTGGCTGCGCTGGACCGCATCAGTGCCATCGCGCGCCAGCACTTTCCGGCGCGTGGCGACGATCAAAACGAACTGCCCAATACGACAGCGCTATTGTGAACCGCTCTGCCGTTGATTACGAACCGCTCTGCTCTTAACTACGAACCGCTTTGCCATGGCGGCATTGTCTCTGACTCGACAATGAGGTCCAACACATAAATGGCCTGGGCCGTGCCGCCTGGCACAGCGCCGCGGTCAAACCGCTTCACCCGCACGACATTGCGTACCCCCGACGTGTGACTGTAACCCTCGATAGTGTCGTAGAAGGGTTGCCATGGCCCGGGAGGAGGGACGCGCAGGCCCTGCTCGTCGAATTCGACTGCGCGCGCCTGCAGGCAGGTTGTTTGTCCATTGCGCGGGTTCCGGCACGCCAACTGCCGGGCGTCAATCTCCAGAAAAATGACGGTGCCTGCTCCGTACTGAGCTTCACGCGTTACCACTCCGTTCAGTGCAAGCGTCTCATTTGATGCCGTTCGCAATTGCAGCTGCGCGAGCTGCGGTTGCCCACCCGGGATGAACTCGATTTGCAATGGCTGGGCCAGCAGCGCCGCCAGCGCAGCGTCAGCCTGCATGAGTGCCGGTTCACAGGCCATCATCGTTGCACCCATGGTGCCTGCTTGCAGATGACCTTGGGTATTGATGAGGTAGCCACCGGAGAACGTGTTGCAGCCGCCTTGAACATTCAGCATGGCGGCAGAAAAATTGAAGATGTAGGGACGCCCCGCTGTGGGAAAGAGCGTCTCAATGCGACTACCTGTGCCGTTGGTAGCCGCTGTCAGCGTCCATTGGTAAGCCTCCAAATTCTGCAGCAAGCCCGCATCCGTCGCAGGGGTTTGCGGCGCAACATTGCCGGGCTGCGCTGGATCTTCCGCCGCATGCGCGGGCGACAAGGCGAGCAGCAGTGCAGTGAATGTTAACCATAATGGTATGCGTCGCATAATAGCCTCATTCATATCGTCTACTTGGTCGGCAGTGGAAAATCGCGGAAAATCTCTACCACGGCGGCATCGAGTACGGGACCAATGTTGTCCGTGGTGCTCTGGGTAACGCGATCAACGGCAATGCCCTCCCAGATCAGCTGGCGCCGGGCGGCGTCGATCACGTCGATGCCCAGCGTGCCCTGGGTGTATTGGCGAATATCCGTCTGTTGATAGCTGGGCCAGGTATTGTAAAAGCCGCGCCGGTGGCGATGCATGCTGCCCGCGGAAGTGCCCGGTGATTGTGTGATGCGCAGGCGCTGATCAAGATTAGCGCTGAAATTGATTAGCAGGTCTGGATTGGTGTCGGTGCGCGTAAGGCCGCGTGCCAGCAGCTCGCGTTCTGCCGAGCTCACCAGCTGCAGCGAAATCAGCGACTGGAAGCCCTCGCGGGCGGTGCCCAGAGGCGCAACAAAACCGAAGGTGCGAAAACGATTAAAATCAACGCTCTCGTCCATACTGCTGCGGATGGTCGGGCCAGAGGCGCAGCTGGCCAACAGGAACACGGCCAGCAGTGCGCAAGTACGGAGCAGGTTTTGGACTACATTGGGCTGTTGCAAAGGATTCTCTCCAGGGTGGCCACGAATCGGTTAACGCTAACATAACGGTTGGGGAGCGTCTAATGTTCCTGAAAATGTCCGGTGCACCTGACTGATCTATATCAACACCCGACATTACACTCGATGTTTCAGCCTCGTAGTGGGGTGCAAATCGGCAGGACTCATGATAGGTTCAGACCGCTACCGCTACCGCTACCGCTACTTCTAAACCGCTGGTGCAAAGCACCAGACATACACAGGTTTTCAAGGGAGAAGTTCATGAAAATGAGTGCGCCTTCAATCACATTCGCGGCCCTAATGACCGCAGCAGCCTACGCGCCCGGGCCCTTGACGGCCCAGGACACTCATTTTGACCCCAATGGCACGCTGCCCTCGAAGTACACCATTGAATTGCGCAACGGCATATCCGCCACGCTGCCGTTTGACGATAAACGCGATTTCGAGGAGGCCAAGAAAGGTTTCATCGCGGCACCGGACTACAAACAAATCATGGCCGATGCCGGCAACGTGGCTTGGGACATGGGCAGCTACCAGTGGTTGCTGGAGGGCAAAGACTTCCCCAGCATCCATCCCTCACTGCAACGCCAGGCCGTGCTGAACATGGCCTATGGGCTGTATGAGGTAGTGCCGGACAAGATCTATCAGGTGCGCGGCTTCGACCTGGCCAACATCAGCTTTATCAAGGGTGATACCGGCTGGATCATCTTCGACCCGCTCACGACCAAGGAAACTGCCCGCGCGGCACTTGCGCTCATCAACGACAAGCTCGGTAAGCGCCCGGTACTGGGCGTGGTCTACTCGCACTCGCATGGCGACCACTTCATGGGTGTGCGCGGCGTGGTGGACGAAGCTGACGTGGCCAGTGGCAAGGTTAAGATCATCGCGCCCGAGCGCTTCATGCAGGCCGCGATCGAGGAGAACGTATTCGCCGGTAACGCCATGTCGCGTCGCACGCAATGGCAGTACGCCATCTTGTTGCCGCGTGACCCGCATGGCCATGTGGACCAGGCGATCGGCAAGAACATAGCGAACGGCAGCATGGGTCTGATTGCGCCGAATCTCATCATCAGCAAGGATTTCGAAGAAGTGACACTCGACGGCGTGAAGATGATATTCCAGAACACGCCGGACACCGAGGCGCCGGTCGAGATGAACACCTATTTCCCACAGTTCAAGGCCTTCTGGGCCGCCGAAAACGTGACCGGCACCATTCACAATATTTATACGCTGCGCGGCGCGCCGGTGCGCAACGCGCTGAACTGGTCGAAGGAGATCAACAACGCGCTGTGGAAGTTCGGT
>JANNXP010000044.1:0-4261 GCA_031409615.1 Haliea sp.
GAGTAGGCTGAGACGCCGGTGTCGGGGCTGGCCAGCTGCCTGACACTGCCGCGGCCGTCATACTGATAATCCGTGGACAGTTCCCGTTGATCGGTGACCTTCACAACACGATCTGCGTCATCGTAGGCAATAGACATCGAATTGCTGTCGGCGTCGGTGACAGTCTTCAAGCGATTCAACGCGTCAAAGTCCTGCAGGGTAGGCGCGTTAAGACCATCGTCAATGGTTACAAGATGAGCCTTGTCGTCATAGTTGTAGTGTGTTTTCTGCCCATCGGATCCAAACATTCCGAACAATCTGCTCATCTCATCGAACTGATAATCCACAGTCTGTGTGAGAGTGTTTGATGCATTCTTAAATGAGAGGAAATCAGTATTTCCCTGCGGGTCAAGGGTGTAGTCAATACTTTCCCCAAGACTGTTTTTAATGCCTGTCAGCCGATGAGCATCATCATACTGATAGTCAAAATATGTCGCGTCGGGCAGGGTGACGCGGGCCAGCAGTCCGACATTGTCGTATGCAAAAACGGTTAGCGCGTTGATCCCGCCCACATCCTGGGTGATGGAGGCCAGCCAGCCACGGGGCGCATAGGTCAGCTCTGTAACCCTGTTGTTGGCATCAATCATTCTGCGCGGCTGCCCACGGCCATTATGATTCGCATACTGCGTGACATGCCCCATCGCATTGATCGTTGCAGTGACATGGCCCTGTGGTGAGTACTGTGTAACCATGGTGTCGAGGATAGGCAGTAGACGGGGTCCGTCCACCGTCCTAGTGACGACCTGGGTATCGGTGCCGGGATCATAATAGGTGTAGGTTGTCGTCCAGGTACTTGATCCACCCGTCAGCAGATCGGTCTGGGTCTTCGTATGCAGGCGGCTATTGGCGTGATAGGTGTAGTCAGTCTGCAGTTGGCCCGCGTGTATTTCCTGCGTCATCTGTCGGGTCGTACTGTCCCAGTTAAAGGTGAAGGTGCGCTCATCGGTGCTGGTTTCGGCCTCGATACGCTTTTTGAGCAAGCCGTAGCGTCCGGTGTCCGTGTAATACTCGTAGTAGGTTTTGTTACCGGCCTTGTCTAACTCGCGCTTCAACCAACCGTTTTCACGGTAGTACTCCCTGCTCTGCACATCCGCAAGGCAGTTTCCTGAGGCGACACCCTCGATTTTGGTAACCTTGACCATTCCATAGTAATTTTGCAGGTGGTAAATGGTGTCTTTGCCAAGTGCATTCTTTACCGTAACTCGCGGGTCCGTTGGGTCGTTGATCATCGAGTATTTGAACGTGCTCTGGCCAAGGGTGCCATCAGACAAACCGCTTGCAGTCGCGCGGTCACTGGAATCGTAGGTGACCGTCTTAAACAGATCACCGTTTTCGTCGTCAATACTCGTCACCAAACCCGTGTCGCTGGTGTTGGCATAGTGGTAGTACCGGTAGATAGGAGAGCCGACTGCGTCATTGGGATAGCCGACGGATTCCAGGTTCCCGGCGCTATTGTAAGCATAAGTAAAGGTAGCCCCATCGGGGTCGGTCATGGCTATGACGCGATTGCTGGCATCCAGCGTCAGTATCATGGCGTTACCATAATCGTCTGTAATCTGCATGCTCGCTGCGGTGGGATAGGTTACGGTCACACCGCGCCCATCGATCTGGCGAATCCTGATGAGCCGACCGGACGTGTCGAACCACTGCTTGTCTCCCGAGGACAGGGTGTAAAGCCAATCGGAGCCGTCCACTGCGAGTGTGTCCTTGATGCGCGCTTCGGGGGTCCAAACACCCTTCACATCCACAAATGCGACATCCCAACCGTCTGCCAGGTAAATGCGGACATAGTGCCTTGACGACGTCGTTGTCTCCTTGAGGCGTTGACGGTAACTAAATTCCCATCGCTTGTTCTGACTGTTCCAGCTTCTGGCGAGCCTTAGTAGGGAATTTCCGAAGGATTCATAATCTACCTCCTGAATAGCCTTGTTGCCTGTTGTGACATGTACGGGGTTTTCTGATGCAGGACAGTCGGGCAAACCCTTCTCACACAGACCCGTGGAGCCATTGAAGTCATAGCCCACCGGACAACTGTAGATCTTCAGTGCTGCTTTGCTTTTGTCACCCCGATTATCGAGACAATTGCCGGCGCTATAGCCAGAAGCCGGGGCATCCAAAGCAGATGTGTAGTTTATGGTAGCGGGAGGCGTGTGTGGTGCATCGCCTCGAAAACACGCATCCATCGCACTGCAGGCTGCATCTGGACTGGCAAAGCGCATACTCGCCGGTGGTGAGGTGCCGCCCTCCCCGCAGCTCCAGGTAAAGGTACCGGAGAAGTTCTGTCCCCTAATCCCATTGAAGGACAGGCGCGGGGGAACCGTCTGAGCCTCAGCAAATGCATTTACGGGAATCAGTAAACACAACAGTATGGCCAATGAGGACAGCAAACGCTTTTGCAACCTGCTGTAGTCACTACATAGTGATCCACCCTGGATTGAAAGCGGAAGGGAAACATCTGAATGCAGACAGAATATGAATTTCATCCTTGAAATTCCTCAAGCTGTTATGGGCTCATCTCATTCTAGGACAACCATTTTTTTCGACAAGGCCGCAATACAATCAGTTGCGCGCAAACAACATCATGAACATGCAGCGCTGTAACGACGTAACAATCCGACGGCATAATTGTATTGCACACCCTGGTCATCCATACACGTCATATAAACGCGCAGGTGCCGGATTCGGATGATGGCTAGCGCTGCGCTATCGGCCTATTATGACGGGTCAACATCCAGGGAGGGGCAACCACAGTGAGAGCGGCAAACGGTATCGGCCAGATTAACGTCACGCTGGCAATCAAGGGCGATTCAGCCCTGCCCGAACCTGGAACGGACGCACTGGGCGCAGTCACCGTCGGGCCCCATGGGTTTCTCGGCCTACTGGAAACCCAGCTGGGCATTCCGGCGCGCGACATCTCCTTCACTACCCGCCTGATCCAGTACCTGGGCTGTATCGATCAGGTGGATCATACGAACGCCTTCTACCATAAATCCTACGAGGCGGACCCGTTCTCGGTAGCCAGAACCCTGCTGCAGTGGCGCGACCAGTGGTACCTGGCAGGCTGGCAGGGCATCTTTTCGGCGGAGGTGCCGGGCAAACTGACGGATATGGCCGCCATTGAGCAGCTCGCCAGCCAAGCTGTGGAACCCGGCCAGGGCCAGCGCATCCAGCGCGTGATGCAATTGCTGCCAGACAACCCCATCGCCGTGGGCGCCATCACCCTGCGCGATGCACTCTCCGATTTCCCCCACCTGTGGCAGCAACTCATCAAGGCCATCGGTGCGCCGCTGACGGAAATCGCGCAAGCCACACCGCAGGGCCGCGAGGAGACAGATCTGCACCATCTGCAACAGCACCTACTACAAAACACCAACCAGAAAATCCGCCTGCGCGGCGACGGCACCGTTATCGTGCTGCGCGCCGACTCACCGCAGGAGAGCACGCCACTCACCGCGCTGCTCACGCAGAGCTGGCTGGCGCAAGCGCCGGAGCAAACCATCGCCGTACTGGCCGAGGCCCGGGGTGAATTGCTGGATGATACGTTGGAACATTTGCACAGCCCGCGCCTGGGCTTCAATGCGCTGTCACCGTGGCGCCCGGTGTTCCAGGTGTTGCCCCTGGCCTGTGAACTGCTGTGGGAACCGCTGAATCCCACGGCCCTGTTCCAGTTCCTGTCCCATTCGGTGGGGCCCATTCCCGGACGCATCAGAACCGCGCTGGCGCAGACTGTGGCCAACACGCCCGGCATTGGCAGCAAGGCCTGGGAAGACGCCATCACGGCGAGCCTGGAGACTGAGGACAAGCCCAAGCGGAAAAAGCTGGAAAAAGATATTCGCTACTGGCTGCAGTCACCGCGTTTTCCTGCGCACGGTGGTGTGGACAGTAAGACACTGTCTGAGCGCGTGCGCAAAGTTGCCGACTGGCTGCAAAGCTCCAGAGAAGCGAATGACGACCCGGCACGAAAATCCCTCTACAACATCGCGCTCAACCAGGCGCTGGAATTTGTCAGTGCGATAGACCGCTTGAAGACGCACGGACGCGATATGCTCACCCAGGACAACGTGCGGCGCTTGATTGAAGACGTGCGCGGTACCGGCGCACCGATTACACCTTCCTCGTCCTATGGTTGCCGACATAAACTCGCGAGTGAAATCTCTTTCGACCTGATTGATTGATTAATTGATTGATTGATTGATGCTAGGTGATTCTCTTTGGTCCCACG
>JANNXP010000045.1:0-28138 GCA_031409615.1 Haliea sp.
CCAGCATCGCCAGGCAGCGCGGATCGGTGCGCAGTGTCTCGGTGGTGGCGGGAGGCACGGAGTTGATCGCCTCCCATTTGAGCAGCGAACGCCGCGCCGGGTCCTGGTTGAGGAGATAGCTGGCGACGGTGGTGCCGGTGCGGGGCATCCCCAGGATGAACAGCGGCCGCTCGATCTTCTGCTCGCGCACCTCAGGGTGCTCCCGCACGTAGGCGTGCACCCTCAGGCGGTTGGCCAGGGCGTCCACGGCGCGATTGATGACCATCTGCCGACCGCCGTCGCTCGCACGGGGATCATGCATATCCTCGAGGATCACCGCGAGGCCCTCGCGCCAGGAGTCCGAATCGATGTCCACCAGGCCGGTGCGCTCCCTGGCCATCGCCAGGGCTTCATCCACGCTGGGTAGTTTCATAATGCTCCTCGAATTCGTGCAGCGGCGGCACATTCCTCCACGGTGCCCATCTGGCCTGCGGGAACACGGGCGACTACTTTTTTATAATCACCGAACTGCCGTGGCCAAACAGGCCCTGGTTGGCAGTGATACCGACTTTCGCGCCCTGCACCTGTCGATCACCCGCCTGGCCGCGCAACTGCCAGGTCAACTCACAGACCTGGGACAGGGCCTGTGCCGGCACTGCCTCGCCGAAACAGGCCAGACCGCCGGAGACGTTCACTGGAATCCTGCCGCCCAGCGCGGTATCACCGGCGCGCAACAGGGCTGCCGCCTCGCCCCGTGGGGCCAGTTGTAAATCTTCAATCCAGTCCAGTTCCAGTGCGGTGGACAGGTCGTACACCTCGGCCAGGTCAATATCGCCAGGACCGATACCCGCTTCCTCATACGCCTTGATCGGCAGGCTGGCGCGGTAGGCGTGCGCCTCGACGCCCACAGCGGCCGCTGAATCAGTAGCGATATCAGGCATTTCGACGATGGCGCTGGCGAAGGTCGGTGTCACGGTGGAAATCGCCACCACGCGCGGCGCATTGCCCTTGCCGATTTTGCGCGCGTATTCCACGCTGGACACAATCAGCGCCGCGCCGCCGTCGCTGGTGGCGCAGATATCCATCAGCCGCAGTGGGTCGGCGACCATGGCCGAGGCCGCGACATCCTCGAGCGTATAGCATTTGCGATAGCGCGCTCGTGGATTCTTGCTGCCCACTCGCGAGTTCTTGACTTTGACTGCGGCGAAATCGGCCAGCGTATCGCCGTAGAGATCCATGCGACGCCTGGCATACAGGGCAAAATAGGTTGGGTTGGTGATGCCCAGATAAAAGCGCACCCAATCCGGGTCTTCCGGTCGATAACCCCCGGCCGGCGCTAAAAAGCCCTTGGGCGTGGTATCTGCGCCAATGACGAGGGCCACGTCACACGCGCCGGACAGGATTTTGTTGCGCGCTGCTGCCAGGGCCTGGGAGCCTGAGGCGCAGGCCGCATAGGAGGTATTGACCTCGGCGCCCTGCCAGCCCAGTGCTTGTGCGAAGGTGGCACCGGCGACGAAGCCGGGATAGCCACAGCGTATGGTGGCGCCGCCGGATACGAATCTGACGTCCTGCCACGGAACTCCCGCATCGGCCAAGGCTTCGCGGGCCGCAGCGACACCGTACTGCACAAAATTATGGCCCCACTTGCCCCAGGGGTGCATGCCGACGCCGAGGATGGCGATTTCATTGGACATAGTATTGTGCTCCAGATTCAGCTGACGGCTATTGCGCCAGGGGTTGCCACTTCCAGGTGACCTTGATGTCGTTGTCTGACTCGTGCAGCGGTTCCAGCACCAGTTCCATCTCCATGCCTACCTTCAGGTCGTCGACCGTCAGTCCTTCAATCACCTGCCCCAGCACCACCATCTGCTCTGTTTCCAGTTGCACCGCAGCGATCGCGTAGGGGACGAAGGGTTCGTGTGCGATAAACGGCGCAGGGGGTTTGTAGCAGGCGTTGGTATAACTCCAGATTTTGCCCGTGCGACTCAACTGCACTTCGCGAAAGTCGGTGCTGTCGCAGTTGGGGTTGCGGCAGTAGTCGCTCTGCTTGGGGAAAAAATAGGTGCCACACTGTTCGCACTGGGTGCCGAGCAGGTGCGGCTTGGCATCCATGGTGTGCCAGCCGTCGAGGGCGGGTACGAGGGGTTTTGGGCTCATGGTTTACTCCCTGGAAAAACGTGGCTCAGGGTACTACTGGCGTGCTGATGCAGGCAAGGGCGGTATCTCTTACGATAGGCGCGCTTCGCGGCGCTGGCCGCAGGCATCTTACGGTTCGGTCACCGGTTCGAACTCAATGATCGCACCATCGGCCATCGTGGCAAGGAACAGGTGGCCGTCTCTCGTCACGTAGGAACGAATCCACTCAAACTGCGCGAGGTACCGGTCGGAGAGCGAGCCGGGCGGACACATCGCCCGCGTAGAGGCGATGGGACCGAACCGCAATTGGTTCGGCCCCTGCGAGGACCATGTGCCGGTGCCGCGATTGCAGTCGGCGCGCAGCGTCGCGCTGCCGTCGATGGCGAAGGCCAGTGTGTAGTGCGACCGATCCCGGGGCGTGAAGACGCTGTCGTCCATGGACAATATTTCCACCAGCTGCCACGCGGTGCCGCCGAACGCAAAGCGCGCGGTGTCTCCCGCCGGTTCGGGGGGTGGCGCGGTTTGCGACGTGGATTGCGTGGGCGTCGGGCTGTCATGATCCGAGCCAGCGGCTGCGCAACCGGCGATCAAAGCGAGGGCGATGGGGCAAAACGCAAGCCTGAAGTTTCGCTGAAGTAGTTTCATGCGTGGTTCTCAACCTCCTTCAATGGCGGCCAGCGGCACTTCGTAGACCTCGCCATTTTCGACCGTCACCGTCCAGGTGTCGCCTTCGAGCGTGGCTTTTACTTCGCGGTTTGTCGCGTTCACGTAGCCGGTCATAAAGTTAATCGTGAACTTCTCGCCTTTTGGGCTTTGCACCGTGATGGAGGCCTGCCTGTTGTCCATGCGCGCAATACCCGCCGGGCACTCGCCGAAGTCTGTTGCGCCAGCGGCGCGGCAGCGCAGTAGTGTGGTCGCGTTGTAATCGGCTGTGCTGAACGGCGCGTGCGGATTGTCCTTTTCCGGGAGCGGTTTCAGCGCGCTCGTATCCCAGTACACGAACACGCTTTCATCCGGCAGGCGGAAGACCACGCCCTGGTCGCCGAGGCCGCCGTCCTGCCGGTATACGGCTCGCCCGTCCTGGTCGCGAAAATTGCCTGGCGCATCACCCACCGGCGACAAATCGTGAGTGACGCCGTCTGCGCGCCTGATAGCGATATAGCCCTGGCGCTGACTGAAGGTGCAGGCGAGCATCGCACTGGCTCGGTCCTCCCCCTTCGGGTAGATATCGCAGCGCGCCTCGGCGGTGTCGGCGACGGCGGTAGTGGCACATACCGCGGCGGCAAGGGCGGTGATGACGGCGAATCTTTGCATAACTGATGGACTCCGGATGTGAGAACGGCAAGCGTAGGTATAACGCTTTCGCCGTTGCGCCGCAACAGCAGTCGCCACCTTGGATAGACTTACGCAGCTTGCCCCGCCTACCGCTTTTCGGCACAGTACAGCCCATGTGCGGACGCTTCAATGTCATCGACAGTCCCGGGTTGCAGCAATTGCTGCGCGACCTCGGTATCGACCTGTCACTGCCGCAGCGCGTGAATGTCGCGCCCACCGAAAACATTGCGCTGGTGCGTCATTGCGAGTCGGGGCCGCAGGTGGACGACGCGCGCTGGTGGCTCACGCCATCATGGGCGAAGGAGGTGAGTCAGGCCTACTCCATGTTCAACGCCCGTTGTGAAACACTGGCCACGAGCCCAGCCTTTCGCGGGCCATTCCGGCGCCAGCGCGGCCTGGTGCCGATGAGCAGCTTTATAGAGTGGCGACTGGAGGCGGGCATCAAGCAGCCCTGGCTCATCACCAACGATCAGCAGGCGCTGGCGGCTGCGGCACTGTGGGATGTGTGGGAGGGCGGTGATACACCGCTGCTGTCCTGCACCCTGGTGACCACCGCTGCGGCCCCAGCATTCAAGCCCTGGCACGAGCGCATGCCGGTGTTCCTCGCTCCCGAAGAGCGCGCGCGCTGGCTGGACAACGAGCACGCGATCGCGCCGGACGACGCCATCTTTCGCAGCGCATTCAAGACGAACCTGCTGCTCACACCGCTGGCCCGGACGGTGAGCAATGCGCGCCACAAGGACCCGGCCGCACAGGAGGGTATCGGCGAGGCAATCGAGTTACACTGCTGATCTATTTCACACGATGGGAACGATGATGCGTACATTTGCAATGACCGGCGGCGCCACGGGTATCGGCGCGGAACTGCGGCGCCAGTTGGTGGCAGCGGGGCACCGGGTGATTTCCGTGGACATCAAGGGAGGAGACGTTATTGCCGACCTGTCCACGGCAGTAGGGCGTAACACCACTATCGACGGTGTGCGCGCGCTGGCGCCGGATGGCCTGGACGGGTTTATTCCCTGTGCCGGGCTGCCACCGGTAGCCAAACCCCTGTCCCTGATTACGCGTGTGAATTACTTTGCCGTGGTGGCGACAGTGGAAGGCTTGCGTGATCTGCTGGAGAAGAAAAAGGGTAGCGTACTGTTTGTGTCGTCCAACTCCGCGCCCATGATCGGCAGCGATGATGCCTATGTCCAGGCCTGTCTCGCCGGAGACGAGGAAGCCACCTGTACCCACGTCGAGGGGCGCGACGGGCATACCGCATACGCCGGTGCCAAACGGGCGGTGACGATGTGGATGCGACGCCATGTGGTGGACTATGCCGCCGCCGGGGTGCGCCTCAATGCGGTGGCGCCGGGTATCACCATGACACCGCTGGCTGACCGTGTATTTGCCGATGCAGAACTGGGCCCGGTGATGAAACAGTTCGGTGAGATGGTGCCTGTGGGTAGCACTGCACAGCCGGTGCAGATCGCCAACATCATGCGTTTCATGTTGAGCGACGAGGCGAGCTATCTGTGTGGCTCAGTCTTTTTCGTCGATGGCGGTTCTGACGCCATGTTGCGTCCCGACGACTTCTAGGGCGCAATTGGGTGCAGGGTTCGCGGCTTATGTTGCGCAGTTCAGGGCGCGGCGGTGTTGCTCCCCGCAGTCTGCTCTGACGCGATGGCCGCGGCAATAATCTCGCTCATTTGGAACAGCAGTGTACTGTAAGCGGCGGCGACCTGTTCCGGCTTTGGCGCACCAGGTGATAATGGTAACTTCAGCCGCGTGATGCGGCGGTTGCCCGACCCGGCGCTCGCAGGGCGGTACACCAGCCAATCCGCCGTCAGCATCGCCTCCTTCTCATTGGCATCCAGCTGTAGCAAGTTGACCTCGACGCCGAACTCCGGCGCCCGCTCGAGGCGCCATGGAAAGAGACGCACATCCTGCGTATTAAGCAGCCCCGTCAGGTTGAGTACCAGCACACGCTGTATCCCATCGCCCAATGGCTCCGCCCACATGTCCAGATTGGCAACCTGCAAGGTATTTTCTACGCGGTTGTAGACCATGTTTTGGCGGCCCAGATATTCGGGGATACTGATGGGGCCGACACCCAGCGACGGTGCCGCGCCACTCGGCGCCGGGAATTCGTGGGCAGACAGCACATAGTAATTGTTGCTTGGGCTGCTGCCGCAACCAGCCAGTAGCAGGCTCAGCGCCAGCAACCATGCTGTTGGCGTTAATGTTTTGCTCATTGTTGGTCTCCGCGTTTGCCCCTGATAATTGCTTCGGGCTGTTGTTCCAATGTGTTTGCCAGCGATTGCAGTGACCTGCCAGCACGGCTCACTTCTTGCAAGGCAGTGTTCAATTGGTACAGGGTCGGTGAGTCCGGAGACGCCAGTCCTTCTAGTTCCCGCATGCACTGCTCAAAGGCTGCGATCGCTTCGTTCAGTACTTTCAGGTTGCCCTCGATCAGTGTCGTGAGCTTGGGCAATTCCGTATTGGCGTTGGCGACGGTGACGGCGGTTTTGTCCAGCACTGTATCCAGTTTGGGACCGGTGCTGGCCAGTTGTTCCTGCAGCTGGGTGCTGAGGTCGCGCATGGTATCCATCGTGCTGGTGATGTTGGCGGGCAGGCTCTGGAATTCCTCGCTGCTAACCAGCGAGTTGATGCCATTACTGATACTTTCCAGGTCATTGGTTAATTTTGAAACATCGATATCCTCCAGTTTTTGCGTAATGCGCTGCAGGTTGGTGGGTATGGTGGGTAACTGGACATACGGTGAGTCGATGTCGACCAGGTTGAGTGCGGTCTCCGGGTGGAAATCAAGCTCGATATAGAGCAGGCCGGTCAGCAGGCTCTGGGTGTTGAGCTGCGCGCGCAAACCGCGGGTGATCAATTCCTCGGTAAGATTCGCGTTGGCTGGACCCTCCCGGCGAATATTTTTGGCGTTCAGGTCCGCCTCGACCATCATGATCACGCTCCCCTTGGTGGAGTCGAGAACCAATTCTATACCGGTAACCTGGCCGACTTGCACCCCGCGCAGGGTCATGGGAGCACCGACATTAAGTCCTTTTACCGAACCGTCGAACACCATGACGACTGTTTCTCTTTTACCGAAACCTGAACCGAGCAGGAAAAGCAGGGTGACAAGGGCAATCAGGATCGCGCCGATGACAAAGGCCCCGATGGCGACGGTGTGCGGCTTGTCTTTCATAGTGTGTCACTCATGGTTTGTCCTCGATGGCGGCTGCGGCGGCGCGCGTCAGGAATTGCCGCACCACCGGCTGTGGACTGTGGTCGCGCAATTCCGTCGGGTTGCCGTAGGCGATCATCGTGCGGCTGATATTGTCCAGGTAGACGGAATTGGTGGCGATGGCGAAAATGCTGGGCAATTCATGCGTCACCATCACGACCGTCGCACCCATGGACTCCTTGATCTGTACGATCAATTCATCGAGCAGGCGCGAGCTGATCGGATCCAGACCTGCGGAGGGCTCATCAAAAAACAGGATATCAGGGTCCAGCGCTATGGCGCGAGCCAGGGCCGCTCGCTTCTGCATGCCCCCACTGATGGCGGAGGGATAGTAGGTCTGGTATCCGGCCAGGCCAACCAGCGCCAGTTTGTAGGCGACAATATCGGCAATCTCAACCGGGGTGTATTGGGTGTAGAGCTCCAGAGGCAAAGCGATGTTTTGTTCCAGCGTCATGGCGCTGAACAGGCCGCCGGACTGGTAGGTGATCCCCCAGCGCTGGCGCATGGCGCCCTGCTCGGCCGCGCTTGCCTGGAAAAAACTCTTGCCGTCGTACAGGACATCGCCACTGCTGGGCGGGATGAGTCCCAGCATGTGTTTCAACAGCGTACTCTTGCCGCAACCGCTGCCGCCCATGATGACGAAAATATCGCCCCGGTTGATGGTGAAGTTGAGATCGCGCTGGATGACATTGGCGCCATAGGCCATGGTCACGTCGCGAATCTCGATTTGTACCTGGGGTATGCTTGCGTCCGTCATAGGCCCAACTGCTGGAAGAGTATATTGATCGCTGCGTCCGCGACGATCAGGTAGACCAGGGCTGTCACCACCGCGTTGGTAGCGGCCTGGCCCACGGCGGAAGAACTCCTGCCGGAGTTCATGCCGGCGCGGCAACCGGCAACGGCGATCAGCGTGGCGAAAACCAGCGACTTCAGCAGCCCCACGAGGACGTGGTTGAACGCGAGTGCCGTCTCGCCCTGCAGCATGTACTGTAATGGCGAGATCCCCAGACCGCCCGCGACGATGCCACCGCCGATGATACCGAGCAGATTGGCGTAGATGGTCAGCAGGGGCATGATAACAATCAGGGCCAGCATCCTCGGCAGCACCAGAAACTCCACCGGGGAGATGCCCATGGTAGTAATCGCATCGATCTCATCGTTGGTCTGCATGGTGCCCAGTTGCGCGGCGTAAGCGGCGCCGGTGCGACCCGCCATCACCACGGCTGTCATCAATACACCCATTTCCCGCAACATGCCGATCACCACCAGGTTGGCGACATAAATACCCGCGCCAAGCTGTTGCAACTGCACCGCACCCAGGTAGCCCAGAATCATGCCGACCAGAACGCTGGTCAGGCTGATGATAGCAAAGGCGTCGGGACCCGCCTGGTAGCAGAATTTTTTAAAATCGGAGAGGCGGGTATTGGCCTTCCCCCTGGCGAGACGCGCCAGGGCGATAGTGACCTCACCCGTAAAAGCCAGGGATTCCTGCAGGTCGCCTATGGCATCGTGCAGTGCATGCAGGGGATTGAAGGACAGCGGCCTGGAAGGACTGTCCTGGCCAGGCTGTGGGCGGGCCTCCACCGCAGTCGCCACGGCCAGCAGCTTCTCAATCCCCTGGGGCATGTTGCGCGTTGCAAATGCAATCTCCTGTGCGCGGCAGTAGTCATGGCATTGCAGCAGGAAGGCCATCAGCACGGAATCCCAGGCGCCAAGGGAAGACCCGTCGGCGGTCAGGCTAGTGGGACTCACACTGCTGAGTTCGGACTTGAGCTGGCTGAAGTTGGCTGGATCCTGCCCCTGTATCCAATCGCCGGAAAGTACCAGTGACGATGCTGCAGACCCCTCGTCTGACAGCTGGTACTCGGGTGGCTGTGAATTCATGTAGCGTCAATGGCAGAGGAGATGCCAGTAGTCTAATGGCTGCTACTGGCAATTGCCATGCACGACTCCCGCACGACTCCCGCTCTGCGCCCCGGTTCATTTTGCTGACGAGGTTGTCATCCTGCTGCGGTCATGGATAATGGCGAGCTTACCCGGCGTACGCAGGCATCTGGCGCGCCCCACTGGCCATGATGCGGAGACAAGCAATGATTACCGGCAGTATCGTCGCCCTGGTTACGCCCATGCACGCGGATGACAGTGTCGATTGGAGTACCCTCGAACGGCTTCTGGATATGCATATTGACGCGGGCACCGCGGCCATAGGCGCGGTGGGCACCACCGGTGAGAGCGCTACGCTCAATGTATCAGAGCACTGCGAAGTCATCCGGTTTTGTGTGAAGCACAGTGCCGGTCGTATCCCCATTGTTGCGGGTACGGGTTCCAACTCCACCCGTGAAGCCATCGAATTGAGTGAAGCGGCCGCCGGTGCAGGGGCCGATGCCTGTCTGCTGGTCACACCCTACTACAATCGCCCGACCCAGCGCGGCCTGTACGAGCATTTCAAGGCGATCAACGATGCGGTTGCTGTGCCCCAGATACTTTACAATGTGCCGGGTCGCACCGCGGTCGATATGAGCAACGATACCGTGGTGCAGTTGGCCGAGCTGGATAACATTATAGGCATCAAAGACGCCACGGGTGACCTGGCGCGGGGCACGGATTTGATTCGCCGCTGCGGTGATGCGATCGCCGTGTACTCTGGTGACGACGCGACCGCGATGGAGTTGATGCTCGCCGGTGGCAGGGGCAATATTTCTGTGACAGCCAATGTCGCGCCGGTGCTGATGGCCGCATTGTGCGCGCTGGCACTGGCCGGTGAGCGGACCCAGGCGGAGACGATCAATGCCCGACTGGCGCCACTGAACCAGGCCTTGTTTTTAGAACCCAATCCGATACCGGTGAAGTGGGCCTTATGCCGACGGGGTTTGATCGGGGAGGGTATACGTCTCCCCCTGACGTCCCTGGACGAGCGCTACCACGCCCAGGTCCTCAATGCCCTGCAAGCGGCTGGAGTTTGATGGTTATGCGGTTGAAAGTTTGGCAAGCAATTGTATTGTGCGCCCTGTTGCTCTCGGGCACCGGCTGCGGTTATGTATTCGGCGACAAAGGCGTGTTTCGTGACCGGTCTGAGGACTACAAGAAGGCACCGGAAGCGCCCCCGATCAATGTGCCTGCCGGGATGGACAGCGCTACCCTGACCGAAATTTACGTGATCCCGCCGGTACAGGACAACTTTCTGTCGGACGGAAATTTTGAGGTGCCGCGGCCAGTCCCGCTGACCACCGGAACCGAACAGGAAGTGGTTCGCATACAAAAGCTGGGAGATGAAAGTTGGGCCCTGATTGGCGTTGCTCCCGGTCAGGTCTGGCCGCAGGTGCGTAACTTTATGGCGGCCTCTGGCATGCAGATAGCACGCGCCGATGCCCAGGCTGGCATCATGGAATCGAACTGGGTGAAGGTCGAAGGACAGCCGCTGGCAAGCCGCTTCCGGTTTCGCATGGAGCAGGGTGTACAGCGTGGCACCAGTGAACTGTATGTGCTGCAAATGCAGCAGACCGGCAGTGCAGCCGAGTGGCCCGACCAATCCGACGACCCCGCTCAGGCTGCGCAGATGCTGCAGGCCATGGCGCAATTCCTGGCCGATAGTGCTGACTCTGCGCCGGTGTCCATGATCGCCGAGCAGGGCATAAGTGCCGGTGGCAAGATAACCCTGGAGCAGGCGCCGGAAGGTTACACCTACCTGCGACTGGAGCTGTCATTAGATCGAGCCTGGGCCTCCGTGGGGCGTGCGCTGGAGAAATCCACCTTTGAAATAACGGATAAAGATCGAAGTAGCGGTGTTTACTACGTGCGTTTTCTGGGCATGTCGGTAACACAGGAACAAGGATGGTGGGCCTCCCTCTGGAACAGTGATGACGCGCAACTCCTGGTTGGTCAGGTCTTTGTGGTCACCCTGCAAACCCTGCCGGAGCAGGCAGTGACAATCCGGCTGCGACCCCAGGATGAAAGCATTGCCTTCTCGAAACGTGAAGAGCAGGAACTGCTGATTATGATCAAGGGCAATATCGACTAAGCTGTGTTACCTGAGCCGAGGAGCTAGCCGGTGCAATTTGCCTCCCTCGGTTCGGGCAGCAAGGGTAACGCCACTTTGGTGCGCGCCGACGACACACTGGTCATGATCGACTGCGGTTTCTCGGTGCGCGAAACCGCCAGGCGTATGGCACGTCTGCAAGTCGAGCCCGGGCAGCTTGATGCGATACTGGTGACGCATGAGCACTCCGATCACAGCAGTGGTGTTGCCGCTCTGTCCCGCAAGTTCGACATACCGGTGTACCTGACGCACGGCACCTTCAGCACCGGATGCTGTAACCACAGTTACGATCAGCGCCTGTTCAATTGCGAGGACACTTTCACGGTCGGCAGCCTGTCGATCAAGGCGGTTGCCGTGCCCCACGATGCGGCGGAGCCCTGCCAGTATCGTCTGAGTTGGGGTGCATTAACGCTGGGCATACTCACTGACCTGGGCAGTGTTACCCCTCATGTGATCGATAACTTTCGCGCCTGCCACAGTCTACTATTGGAGTTCAATCACGATTTACCGATGTTGTTGGGCGGACCCTATCCGCCCCACCTGAAGCGTCGGGTGGGGGGTGATTGGGGGCATCTTAACAACCAGCAGGCGGTGGACCTGCTGCGGCAGATCGACGCCGCGGAACTGCGCCACTTGGTTGTAGCCCACATCAGCGAGAAAAATAACAGCCGTGAGTGCGCCCAGGACGCATTGCTGTCAGTCTTTGATTCTCTGGATAGAGTCATCTTTGCCGAGCAAGCCAGCGGCTTCGACTGGCTCGAGCTGGCGTAGGGGAATGCGTATCGGGTCGCGGCTTGCTCAGCGACAGTGTTGTGGCAGTACGACAGTTTTCACGTGTGCAAAGCTGCCTGGTTTTGGGCACTGCAGGGTGGAGTTGCCGGCGAGGTCAACTGTGCGCAGCGCGGGCAGTGGGTACAGCGGCACAGGATCAATAATCTGGTTGTCGTCCAGATACAGCTCCTGCAAAGTGACAATTTTGTTGATCTCGACCAGATTTCGGACCTTATTGGCGGACAGGCGCAGCGCTGTAAGACCCGTGAAGGTGGCTAGTCCATCGAGGTTTTCAATGCCTGCGAAGCTGCAATCGAGCGTGGTCAGCTGCTCTGGCGCGGAGATGGCACCATCGTTAATGGCCTGTTCGAGACAGCTGCGTAGGCCCGGGTCAGGGACGGTGTAGTCGCGAAACAGTGGATTGGGGGCGTAGACGATTTTGTCATTGACTCTGAAGTCATAGCCCTGGCAGGCGCCAAGGAGGAAAAGCGCAGGACCAATGAAACAATAAACCAGACGGTGCAACATGCGAGGCGCTCCCCCTACATACGGGATCAGTAAACGTAACAAGTTCGAATCGTTCAGGCGTGGCTCCCACGCCGACAGGTCATTATAATGCCAGTAGTTGTGTTCAAGTTCACTACTACTTTGAATCTTTGGAGACGAGTATCTACATGCCTAGATCGAGCGACACCGATGAGTTGGAGCAGGCAGTCCCTGGAGAAGGGCGCAACGTAGGCGCCGACACAGAAACACCGAGCGCCATTAGTATTGTCCAGCGCGGCAACCTCAAAGCGCTGGAAACCACGCTGCGCCGACAGTGGCGCATGGGTCAGAATATCGTGCTGTGCTGGAGTTCTGACGAACGCGGCCTACTGGTTATCTTCGTACCGCATTATTTTCTCGGCAACTACTGCGCTGCGGGTGATACAGCAACCGACGGAAATCGGGATAACGAGGACTTTATCCGGGAATTGATTTCAGGCCAGCGGCGCAAAACACGGGAAGACCTTTTTGCCGTCAGCGAAAGACTGAATGTCTCACCCACCTTTATAAAACTCAGTACCGCGCTGACCGAAGAGCCCCGGGTACTCGATGCGGTGGAGCAGGTGATAAAGCGCTACGGACTCAGTTATGTCAAGAGTCGGGCGGTCATCCTGTTCGACATCGTCGACTTTTCTCTCTATACACCGTTCGAACAGGCCAGTCAGTTAAACAGCTTGTCCTATTCGTTGAACTCCGCCTATAACAAACTGTTGGCCCAGGGCATTGAGATCAACTTTGCCCGCACTACCACCGGCGATGGTTACTATATCTGGAACCGCGCTTTGAGTCCCAGCGCAAACCAGGACCTGTTCGTCTTCATGTTGCTGGTAGTGGCTGACAACGCCGTGGCACAGGCCGCCTCCAGAGGCAATACCGTGCCGGTGATCCGCACCGGATATCATATTGGCGGCCATTATGAATTGTACCAGGCCGAAGGCGTGAACCCTTCCGTGTTCAGCTACATTGTTGGCGATGTGACTATCGAGCTGGCGCGCATGCTGGATCTGGCCCGGGCGAATCAGGTACTCATTGGTGAATTTCATTGTGAGCAGGCGGGCTGGGGTTTGGGATCGGACACGGTCAAATCGATCACCGCAGTATCTGCCGTCTCTTTCGTCAATACGTGTAGTCGCGTGTTGCCAGCATTACATGGGATTCCGCTTTCGGGGAAAAATATCAATGCACTGTCCTGTCGCCTGACCGAGGGCGTGGAGCGCGATGGACAGTCGCGTCCACGGCGCTTTCGCATTGTGGACAAACATGGCTTGTCGCGCTTCGCCTACAACCTGCAGATCGCGATTGATTTGGACGGGCGACAGTTGTTTCTTGGGTTGGGTGATGATCAGCTGCCGGATCGATCTGGCACAAAATCGAATGAAGCCAATGCTGCGATGCCAAGTGACTCGGCGCCCAGCGCAGAAGAGTTATTCGATGATCTGGCCAGTATGCTAAAGAAAGGCAGTGTCAAAACAATCACAGAGGACTGAGTTCGAAATGGTGCAATCCAGGCCATCAGGTGTGGCCCTGCTGGCGGCCACCGCGGCAGATGAAGACTGTGCCGCCCGGTTGGCGCTTAGGCTCGGCCTGCCGCTGCTGGCGACTGGCACAGCCCCGGTGTGCTGTGCGCTGGCAAGTATTCTCCTGATCGTGCAAGGTCGGGCGCTCAGCCTGCAGCAGACAGGTAGTGGTGCGCCCGGTCCGGTGGTAGTCGATTTTGGCAATGCGAGCATGCGCCACCGCCGTCGTTCTGGTGCCATTGAACTGCTGGGCAAGGCCGTGGGACGTGGAAAAAAATCACCATTGCGGATATTGGATGCGACCGCCGGTCTGGGTCGAGACGCCTTTGTGCTGGCTGACCTTGGTTGCGAGGTCGGCTTGTGCGAGCGTGACGCGCTTATTGTCGAATTGCTGCGCTCTGGTTTGGACATCGCCCGCAGTGGCGGCGATCGCTGGTTGGCTGGTGTCGCACAACGCATGCACCTGTACCCCGGCGATGCTCGCCAGGGAGCTGCGACCCGGATGCAGGGTGTGGACGTGATCTATCTGGATCCGATGTTTCCACCGCGCGGCAAAAGCGCGGCCGTAAAGAAGGAAATGGCACTTTTCCAGCATCTGCTGGAGCGCGCAACCTGCCCACAGGATGCGGATGCACTGCTACTGTGGGCTCTGCAGCAGGACACCGCGCGGGTCGTGGTCAAGCGTCCCGCCAAAGCGCCGCAGCTCGCAGGACTGGTGCCGTCCCACACCATCAGCGGTAAATCCGTGCGCTATGACGTTCACGTGTTGCGCAAATTGGGTTGATCCGCTTCACCTACGACAGGGAGCATGCATGTCTGGACATAGAATAACGGCGCTGGTCACTGGCGCATCTGCAGGCTTGGGCGCCGAATTTTGTCGGCAACTCGCCCCGCGTTGTGATGTCATCATTGCGGTGGCTCGGCGCCGGGATCGCCTTGCCGCCCTCGCCAGCGAACTGGCTGGTGCGGTGGAGATGCACATTCTGGAGGCCGACCTCGGCACGATCGAGGGCGTCGCCAGAACCATGGAGGCGATACGCCAGAAGGGGCCGGTGGATTACCTGGTCAATAATGCAGGTTCTGGTAGCTTCGGGTACTTCGACCAACTGTCCATCGAGAGCCAGCGGTCTATGGTGAGCCTGCATATTGATGCCAGCATCACCTTGTGCCGTGCAGTCATACCCTTTATGCGGGAGCTCGGGGGCGGCACCATCATCAATGTCTCCTCGCTGGGCACCTTTGTGCCGGGCAAGAACATGGCAGTTTACGGTGCGACCAAGGCCTTTCTCAACTATTACTCCCAGTCCTTGCAGGTGGAATTGGCCGGCACCGGAATACAAGTGCAGGCACTGTGCCCGGGTTTCACCCGCACGGAGTTTCACGATGCCCTCACCGACGAGGGATTTGATCGCAACCGTATTCCCGAGCAGATGTGGACGAGTGCGCAGGTAGTGGTCGCGGCCAGCCTCGAGGCGCTTGGCAGTGCACAGGTGCTAGTGGTACCCGGAGAAAGCAATCGGGCCGTTGCGCGCCTTGGCTTGCAGCAGCAGTTAGAGCGCCTGGAGTAACAATCGCGTCAGGATGCCTTTGTAGATTGCCGCCAGGCGCGGCAAGTCGGCGACAAGTACCTGCTCATTCAGCTTGTGAATCGTAGCGTTGACCGGGCCAACTTCCACCACCTGGGCACCGGTGGGCGCGATGAAGCGACCATCCGAGGTGCCACCGGCGGTCGATAACACCGGCTCCTGCCCTGTAATGTCCAGGATGCTGGCGACCGTGGCCTCTATCAATTTTCCAGCGGAGGTCAGAAACGGCTGGCCGCTCAACTGCCACTGCATGGTGTAGTCCAGCTGGTGTGCATCCAGTATAGACTCTGTGCGCTGGCGCAGTTCAGCGTCGCTTACCGCAGTAGAGAAACGAAAATTGAACACCACCTGTACATCTCCCGGAATGACATTAGTGGCGCCGGTGCCGCCGTTGATATTAGAGATCTGCAGGGAGGTGGGAGGAAAAAATTGATTGCCCTCATCCCAAATCTCCGACGTCAGTGCGTGCAGCGCAGGTAGAATCCGATGGATGGGGTTGTCTGCCAGATGAGGATAGGCGATATGGCCCTGCACACCACGGACGGTCAATATGCCGCCCAGTGAGCCCCGTCTGCCATTTCGAATGGCATCACCCAAGGCCTCGGAACTGGAGGGCTCCCCGATCACGCACCAGTCTATCGACTGGCCCTGCTCCTGCAGGTACTGCAACACCCTGACCGTACCGTCTACCGCCGGCCCCTCTTCATCGGAGGTGATCAGAAAGCCGATGCGCCCGGGATGATCCGGGTGCTCTGCCACAAACGCCTCACAGGCGACCACCATGGCGGCGAGACTGCCCTTCATGTCCGCGCTGCCGCGTCCGAAAAGAACGCCGTCACGCACCGTGGGTTCAAAGGGTGGTGTGTCCCACTGCGCGATCGGCCCGGTGGGCACTACGTCGGTGTGTCCGGCAAACACCAGCAGTGGCCCGCGCGCTCCGCGTTCAGCCCAAAAGTTGCTGACCTTACCGCGCGGCAGTTCAGTGCAGTTGAAATCCAGCGCGCGCAGTCGTTGTATCATCAGTGCCTGGCAACCGGCGTCCTCGGGTGTTACCGAGGGCCTGCGCAGTAGTTCGCAACAGAGTTCCAGTGTCTTTTCCACGTAGCCTATCCGCCTTTGGGTTCAGTTGTGGGCGTGTAACTCGTTATTCAGTTCCACGGCACTGCGATTGGTCAGGCACTCCACCGCGCCTGTGGTGGAATTGCGTCGGAACAGCAGGTCAGATTTCCCGGCAAGGTCCCGCGCTTTCGCAGTACTCACCGGCATGCCATCAGCGTCGAGCATAGTGACCTTGGTGCCAGCGGTGACAAATAGCCCCGCCTCCACGATGCAACGATCGCCCAATGGAATGCCAATGCCCGCGTTGGCACCGATAAGGCACTTTTCACCCACCGAAATCACGATGTTGCCGCCACCGGACAGGGTGCCGATAGTGGAGCAACCGCCGCCCAGGTCGGAGCCGCTACCGACCAGGACACCGGCGGAGATGCGTCCTTCAACCATGCCCGGGCCTATGGTGCCAGCGTTAAAACTGACGAAGCCCTCATGCATGATGGTTGTGCCCTCTCCCAGATAGGCACCCAGGCGTACCCGGGCAGTGTGCGCAATACGAACACCGCCGGGCACCACGTAATTGGTCATCTTGGGAAACTTGTCGACGCAGCTGACCTCAAGTACGTCGCCGCGCAACCGCGCTGCCAGTTGGCGCTGCGGTAACTCATTAATATCGATCGCGCCCTCGCTGGTCCAGGCGACATTGGGCAACGCGCGGAACAGGCCTTCGAGATTGGTGCCATGCGGGCGGACCAGGCGGTGCGACAGCAGATGCAGTTTCAGATACGCCTCCGGCACATTGCCCGGCGGTCTGTCCTGGCGCAGTAACACGGCCACGATAGGTCGGCTACTTTCAAGAAACTGTGCTGCCAGGTCTGCCTGCGTGGAGTCGCCGGCCGCCACTAAGGCTGCTTGTAGCTTCGCCAATTGCCCTCGGCTGAGCGCCTGCCTGCTATCGCAGTCTTGCAAGGCAGTCGCTAGTTCCTGCGAGGGATACAAGATGGGTTGCGGAAAGTATATTTCCAGCCAGTCTCCGTTGGCATTGTGTGTGCCCACACCGAGGCCAAAAGCAAATGCGCCATGTGTCATTTCAGTTTCACCCTATAACGTGTTCACCCCATCAGAGGGTGTGTGCATTAAAAATCTTGACGTAGCTCGCCGCGGAAAAGCCGGTAAAGCGCTGTTGCCCGGTGTCCAGCAGAGGCCGTTTAATCAGGGTGGGATGCAACAAAACGGCTTTGCACGCTGCTGTATCGTCCATATTCAGTCGGGCCTGCTCACTCAGCGCCTGCCAGCTTGAACTGCGTCTGTTCAGCAGATTCTGCCAGCCCAGTTCCGCAATCCAGGCTGCAACCGCAACCTCATCCAACCCATCGCCCCGAAAATCGTGAAACCGGTAGTCTATGCCGTGTGTATCCAGCCACTTGCGCGCCTTTTTTACCGTGTCGCAATTCTTGATGCCATAGAGCGTAATCATAGCAATACTCCAGCGGGTAACTGACTCTGCGGGGTCGCGTAGCATAGCAAAGCCGGTCGTCCAGTTATAGCCGCTACTCGCATGCGGGGCTGTGTCAGCGACTGCAACGAACAAGGCTCAGCATAGCCCAGGGTTTACGCCTTGATCGTTACTTTCGGATTCTTCCGGTGCGGGTAACAGGTGCGGCAGATCTCGCAGACACGCCCATCGCAGCCGCGCGCAGAGCAATACTGGCGCCCATAAAAAATGATCTGGAGATGGAGGCGGTTCCAGTCTTTTTCAGGGAACAGCCGTTTCAGATCTGCCTCTGTCTGCACCACGTTCTTGCCTTTGGTGAGCCCCCAGCGCTGCGCCAGACGGTGTATGTGCGTGTCAACCGGGAACGCGGGCACACCGAAGGCCTGAGACATGACAACACTGGCAGTCTTGTGGCCCACTCCTGGCAGTCGCTCCAGTGCCGCCATATCGGCAGGCACTGCGCCTTCGTGCTCTTCCTGCAGTATCTCGCTGAGCCGTTGGATGGCCTTTGCCTTCTGCGGTGACAGGCCACAGGGCTTTATGATGTGTCTGATCTGCTCGACGTCAAGGGCCGCCATGTCCGCCGGGTTGTTTGCCAGCGCAAACAGGGCAGGGGTGACGGTGTTTACCCGCACGTCGGTGCACTGGGCGCTGAGTAGCACTGCGATCAACAGTGTAAATGGGTCGTTGTGATCCAGTGGCACCGGTGTTTGCGGATACAATGCCTGCAGGTGCTGCAGAATGTACTTGGCGCGCTCTGTTTTTAGCACGCAGGCGAACCTATAACTTACCCAGCCGATGAACGATGCGTTGGGCCGCTTCCACACAGTGCTCCGTTGATGCCACCAGCGCCATACGCACCCGATTTTCCCCGGGATTGATGCCGCCGGATTGCCGCGCGAGAAAACGGCCGGGTAGCACAGTCACGTTTTCGCCGGCGTAAAGTTCGCGGGCGAATTCGAGATCGCTCAATGGTGTCTGCGGCCAGAGGTAAAAGCCTGCATCGGGCGCCGCAACCGCAAGATGGCCATGGAACTGGGCCAGTACTGCTGCAAATTTCTCGCGGTACTGTTGCCGATTGTCTCTGACATGTTCCTCGTCGTTCCATGCTGCAATACTCCCAAGCTGGTGGTGTATGGGCATGGCGCAGCCGTGATAAGTGCGATACTGCAGGAAAGTGCGCAGAATCGCAGCATCGCCCGCCACAAATCCGGAGCGCAGGCCGGGCAGGTTGGAGCGCTTGGACAGACTGTGGAAAACCACACAGTTGCGAAAATCGCTGTCGCCCATGGCGGCGCAGGCCTGCAGCAGGCCAGGGGGAGGCGCTTGTTCATCAAAGTAAATTTCTGAGTAGCACTCATCGCTGGCGATCACAAAGTTGTACTCGCGTGCGAGGCGGATGATGTCTTGCAGTTGGTGCAAGGACATCACCGCACCGGTGGGATTGCCGGGACTGCACAGATACAGTAGCTGGCACTGCTGCCACTGCTGCTGCGTCACGCTGCTGAAGTCGGGTAGGAATCCGGACTCGGCAGTACAATTGATAAAATGCGGTCTCGCACCCGCCAGCAATGCCGCTCCCTCGTAAATTTGGTAGAAGGGGTTGGGGCTCATGACCAGCGTTTCCGGCCCGGGGGTGACCACCGCCTGGGCGAAGGCAAAGAGAGCCTCTCGGGTACCGTTGACCGGCAGGACATGGCTGTCAGGATCAACACCAGACAACGCATAGCGACGCTGCAACCAGGCGGCAATAGCATGGCGCAATTCAGCTAGGCCGACGCTCGTGGGATAGTTCGCGAGGCGGGGCAGATTGTCAGCGATGATTTGGAGCACGAATGGCGGCGAGGCATGCTGCGGCTCACCGATGGACAATGCGATAGGTGCTTTGCCGACCGCTGGCGTCAGGTCACTGAACAACTCCTGCAGTTTGGCAAATGGGTAGGGCTCCAGGTGTTGCAGGTGTGGATTCATAAGTCCTCAGGCTGCCGCCTGTTCGTCGAGTTCGTCGCGAATGGTGCGTTGCAATGCATTGCACAGATCCGGATCCCTAAGGGCCTGCTGGTGATCATCAGTGATAAAAAATACGTCCTCGACGCGCTCTCCCAAGGTCTGAATTTTAGCCGCTTGCAGTTCGACATTGAATGACACAAAAATTCTACCCAGGCGCGCCAATAGGCCTGGTCGGTCGGGAGTAGATACTTCCAGCACAGAGACATTCTTGACTTCGTCCACTGACATGAGTGTCTCGGTAGGAATGGAAAACGATTTCATTTTTCGCGGCGTGCGCCGTGCGGGGGTGGCCGACAGGCCAGCCTCGTTGCCCAGCGCTTCACTGAGGTATTCCTTGATGTGCGCGAGCCGCGCTCCATCTTCGGTGATAGGCTGTCCGCTGGAATCAAGCACGAAGAAGGTGTCCAGGCTCATTCCATCGTTCGCATTGTAGATGCGAGCATCATGGACACTGAGATCCAGCTGCTCCAGTGTGGCGCAAATCCGCGAAAACAGTTGGGCATTGCTAATGGCATGAATAAAAATCTGCGTGGTATTGGCCACACTGGATTCGGCATTGTTGCGTACCAGTACCAGTGGCTTGGCGCGGTGGTGATGGCCTGCGATGGCCTCAGTGTGCCATGCGATATCCTCAATGCGTTCGCGCAGGAAGTAGTCTTCGCCACGACCGCGCCACAGTTCGTCCAGTTCTTCGGGAGTGAAACCGCGTCCTTCTAGAATGTCGCTCGATGTCTGGCGCGCCTGTTCCACCAGTGTCTGCTTGTCGACTGGGTTGTCCAGTCCGCGGCGCAGGGCGCGCCTCGTCTCGGTGTACAGTTGGCGCAGCAGGCTGCCACGCCAGGCGTTCCACAAGGTGGGATTAGTGCCATTGATATCCGCCACAGTCAGGGTAAACAGGTAGTCCAGATGTTCCTCATCACCAACGTGCGTGGCGAAATGCTGGATGATCTCTGGGTCCGAAATGTCTTTGCGCTGTGATACCGCCGACATAAAGAGATGGTTGCGTACCAGCCACACCACCAATTCACTGTCCTTTTGGTCGAGGCCGTGTTCCCGGCAGAAGCGTTCTGCATCCACCGCCCCCAGCTCCGAATGGTCGCCACCGCGACCCTTGCCGATGTCGTGATAAAGGGCAGCGATGTACAGCAGCTCAGATTTACGCAGCCGCCGCGCTACCCGGCTGGACACCGGAAATTTGTCATCGAGGTCGGGAAACTGAAAGCGCCGGGCATTTTTGATCACCTCCAGCGTGTGGGCATCAACCGTGTAGGTATGAAACAGGTCGTGTTGCATCTGCCCCATGATGCGACCGAATTCAGGCAGGTAGTCACCCAGGATGCCATAGCGAGTCATGCGGCGCAGCTGTCGCGTCATTTTGTTGGGGCTGCCCAAGATTTGCAGGAAGGTTCTTTTGTTCTGCGGGTCGGCCCTGAAGGCGTCGTCCACCAGGTGTCGATGGTCGCGAATCAATCGAATCGTCGGTGCGGCGACTCCAATAATTTCCTCGTGCGTAGCACACAGCAGGAACACCTCCAGCAGCGCCTGAGGATGCTGACTGAAGAGGTCGCTGTAGCGGGCCTCGATATAGCCGTTGCGCACCTGAAAGCGCTCGTTGAGGATGCTGATGTCATCCTCAAGGTTCTGGCGCAGGATGGCCTGATCGAAATTTTGGATCAGAACCTCATTCAGCTGACCCAGAGCCAGCGCCCAGCGGTAGTAGGTTTGCATGAACTGTTCGACGGCCAGTTTGTCGCCATCTACCAGCCCCCAAAGGGCGGCGAGTTCACGCTGGTGGTCGAAGAGCAGTCGATCTTCCTCGCGGTGGGTGATCATGTGCAGTGCATAGCGCACCTGCCACATGAAATCCCGCCCCGTAGACAGCAGTGCCATCTCCTCGGAGTTGAGGAATTCCTCGGCGGTGATTTTTTCCAAAGACTCCACCCCGAAGTGGCGTTCTGCGATCCAGCCGATGATTTGCAGGTCGCGCAGTCCCCCGGGTGAGCTTTTGACATTGGGCTCCAGGTTGTATTCAGTATCGGCAAATTTTGTATGCCGGGCCTGTTGTTCTTCCAGCTTGGCCTGGAAAAACGCCTGACTGGACCACATTTTGTCTGGAGCGGTTCGTTCCCGCACCTGCTGCATCAGGTGCGCGGGGCCCCGAATAACGCGGGCCTCCATCAGGTTGGTCAGTATGGTGATGTCGAGAGCGGCCCGCTCGACACATTCATCCACGTCGCGGACACTGTGGCCAATATTGAGCCCGATATCCCATAGCACGGTCAGGAAGTTGGAGAGCACGTCCCTGCAGCTGTCGCAGTTATCACCGAGCAGAAACAGCAAATCAACATCGGAGTGTGGATGCAGCTCACCCCGCCCATAGCCGCCCACGGCGACCATGGCTAACTCCGACGGCCCCCAATCCTGACGATCCCAGAGTATGCCAAGCAGTGTATCGGTAAACGCAGCGCGTTGGCGGATGAGGTCTCTGGCCTGTGCGCCTGAGCGAAACTGTTGGTGCAGGTATTGGGTGGTATTGGCAATTGCGCTCTTGCAGCATTGGATTACATTGCCGCCTTCGAGTTGTGTTGTGAAGGCCGGCACATCAAACATGGCCGGTGGCAGCGACAAGTATTCCGCCGCCATTACCCGTCCAGTCCTGTTTCATTACTGCGCCGTGTGAGAACTTCGCAGCCAACCTCAGTAACGCAGATAGTATGTTCCCACTGGGCTGACAGGCGGCCGTCGCGCGTCGTTACGGTCCACCCGTCCACTTTGTTCAGGCGGGTATGACGCCGGCCGGCGTTGATCATTGGCTCAATGGTGAAGGTCATGCCGGGCTCCAGCACCATTCCTGTCCCCTTGCGCCCATAGTGAAGTATCTGGGGCTCTTCGTGGAACACCTTTCCGATACCGTGGCCGCAGTACTCACGTACCACGGAGTAATAGTTCTGCTCTGCGTGTTGTTGAATGACGTAACCGATATCACCCAGCGTCGCACCAGGCTTGACCAGGGCGATGGCTTTATACAAACACTCTTGGGTGACGTCAATCAGGCGGCTGGCATGTGTGGCCGCCTCGCCCACCTGCACCATAATACTGGAGTCTCCGTGGTACTCGTCTTTGATCACAGTGACATCGATATTAACGATATCCCCGTTCCTCAATTTTTTGGAGTCAGAGGGGATACCGTGACAAACCACGTCGTTGATCGAGGTGCAGATGGAGCGTGGAAAGCCGTGGTAATTCAGCGGCGCGGGAATGGCCTGCTGCGTCCGGGTAATGTACGCGTGGCAAATGCGGTCCAGTTCGCCGGTGGTAACCCCCACCTGGACATGCGGCAGGATCATTTCCAGGACCTCGGCCGTCAGATGACCAGCGACGCGCATCTTGGCAATCTCGTCTGCTGATTTGATCGATGCAGTCATTATTAACCTATTGATGTATATAGATAAAAAATTTTGAATTCGAGTCTGCGCCGGACCGCAGGGCGCACAGTCTACCCTATTCAAAGCGCAAATGAGTAATGCATCGGTTACACCCTAGGGCCGAAGCCTTTTCTCCCCGTCCGCATTGTGGTATAAAGCGCGCCTCCTACGGGGCACGACGACCAAATCCTGCTGGATCTGGTTGGTCTCGGATAGGAGAAACCCAAACGTCACACACATATCAACACCTGCACCAGGGTGCCCTCCGGCCTGCTAGGCCCGGTTGGTTTGGTGGCAGGGATATGTGGAGGATTAACCCATACAAGGTAACTACTATGTCGCAAGTGCAAGTTAGCATGCGTGACCTGCTTCAGGCGGGCGCGCACTTCGGTCACCAGACCCGCTATTGGAACCCCAAAATGGACCAGTACATCTTCGGTGCCCGCAACAAGATCCACATCATAAATCTCGAGTATACCGTCCCCGCCTTCAACGAAGCGCTGGAAATGGTGCAGCGCTTGGCCGGAAACAAGAACAAGATACTGTTCGTTGGCACCAAGCGGGCTGCGGGCAAGGTTATCAAGGAACAGGCGGAACGCGCCGGCATGCCCTATGTCAATCATCGTTGGTTGGGCGGCATGCAGACCAACTACAAGACCAAACGTGCATCAATCAAGCGCATGCGTGACCTGGAAGCCCAGCAGGGTGATGGTACGTTTGAAAGGCTGACGAAAAAAGAAGCGCTGATGCGTTCGCGGGATATGATCAAACTCGAGCGGGGCATTGGTGGTATCAAGGATATGGGCGGCCTTCCCGACGCGCTGTTTGTCGTGGACGTAGACCATGAACGCATCGCCATCAGCGAAGCCAACAAGCTGGGTATTCCCGTTATTGGTATTGTCGACACCAATAGTAATCCCGATGGCGTAGACTACATCATCCCCGGGAATGACGACGCAATTCGCGCGATCAAGTTATACGTGACCGCTATCGCTGATGCCTGCCTGCTGGGTAAGAGTGAGTCCGGCGAACCCTCCATGATAAAGAATGAATTTGTCGAGGAAGACACTGCGCCTGCCGAGGTAGTTACTGACGTTGCTGCAATTGAAGCCGACATGGAGTCAGCAACTCTTACAGAGTAATTTGTGGAGTTGACGCCGACCTAAGTTGGTCACGAAGTTACATGTCCCCTGGTACGGCTGCCGGGGGTTTTCGTTTTTAGGAACCTGGTTCCTGGCTTTTTAAGAGGAGAAGTACCTATGTCGGCATCACTGGTAAAAGAACTGCGTGAGCGCACTGGCCTGGGCCTGCTGGAATGTAAGAAGGCGCTTGCTGCTGTCGGTGGCGATGTCCAGTTGGCCATCGAGGAACTGCGCAAGTCCAGCGGTATGAAGGCTGCCAAGAAGGCGGGTCGAACCGCAGCTGATGGTGTGGTCGCGACGCGAGTGGCTGATGACTGCAGCTTTGGGGTTCTGGTGGAAGTAAATAGCGAAACGGATTTTGTGGCCCGGGACGAAAATTTCCTCGGCTTCGTCAATCGCGTCGTCGATGCTGCATTTATGGCGAAACAATCAGATGTTGCAGTCCTGATGTCCGGTGAGTTGGAGTCGGCTCGCGAAGCGTTGGTGCAGAAAATCGGAGAGAACGTCGGTGTACGCCGTATTCAGCTGATTCATTCCGATGCAGGTATCGTGGGCTCCTATGTGCACAGTAACAATCGCATTGCGGTATTGGTTGAGCTCAAGGGCGGCGATCAGGATCTGGCCAAGGATGTCGCCATGCACGTTGCTGCAGTAAACCCGCAGGTGGTTTCTGCGGCTGATATGCCCGAAGATCTGGTCGCAAAGGAGAAAGAAATTTTTGTGGCGCAGTCTCAGGATTCAGGCAAGCCCGCAGAGATCATTGAAAAGATGATCGGTGGCCGTATCAAGAAGTTTCTGGCGGAAAACAGCCTGAACGAGCAAGCGTTCGTGAAAGACCCCGATATTACGGTAGGCAAGCTGGTCTCCAGCGCGGGCGCTGAAGTTGTTTCGTTCGTGCGCTTTGAAGTCGGCGAGGGTATCGAGGTCGAGAAAGTCGACTTCGCCCAGGAGGTGGCGGCGCAGCTTAATGGCTAGTGTGTTGAGCGGTGGCATTTGAATACGGGGCTGCGGCCCCGTTTTTGAAGCTGCCGTTTTTGAAGCCGCCGCCCTTGAAGCCATCGCTCTTGAAGCCACTAGGGAGATCGCCTGATGTCCTGTAAGATGGGCCCGGGCTTTTGGAGGGAGTTTTATGCCGCAGGTGGCAGCTGATAAAAAGTATAAGCGGATACTGCTCAAGCTCAGTGGTGAAGCATTAACCGGTAGCGAAAGTTTTGGTATAGACCCCAAGGTTCTGGATTCGATGGCGCTGGCGATCGGGCAGCTGGTCGGGATCGGCGTACAGGTAGGCTTGGTGGTCGGGGGCGGCAATCTGTTTCGCGGCGCGGCACTGCAGAAGGCGGGACTGGATCGGGTGACTGGAGATCACATGGGTATGCTGGCCACGGTGATGAATGCCTTGGCCATGCGCGATGCGCTGGAGCGCTCCAATATTGCGACCCAGGCCATGTCCGCCATACCGATGACCGGGGTCGTGGACCACTATGACAGGCGCAAGGCTATTCGCGCTCTTATGAACGGTGACGTGGTGATTTTTTCTGCCGGCACGGGTAACCCTTTTTTTACAACAGACTCCGCGGCCTGCCTGCGCGCCATCGAAATGGATGCTGACCTGGTGCTCAAGGCGACTAAGGTTGACGGTGTCTATTCTGCCGATCCGATGAAAGTACCCACTGCCGTGAAGTACGAACGCCTTAGCTACGATGAGGTGCTGGACAAAAAACTTGAGGTCATGGATTTGACCGCAATCTGCCTCTGTCGCGACCACAATATGCCGGTGCGGGTATTTAAGATGGAAAAGCCCGGGGCGTTGCTCAACATCGTCAGGGGCGGCAACGAAGGCACATTGATCAGTTAGTGCAGCGCAGGCAGGAGAATCACGATGATCAATGACGTAAAAAACGAAGCCACAGAGCGCATGACAAAAAGTCTGGAGGCTCTAGCGCATCATTTCAACAAGATTCGCACCGGACGGGCACACCCCAGCCTGCTAGACGGATTGCGGGTCGAGTACTACGGCTCGGACACGCCCCTCAATCAGGTCGCCAATATTTCTGTGGAGGACGCCCGCACACTGACGTTGTCAGTGTGGGACAGGAGCATGATTCCTGCTGTGGAAAAGGCCATCTACAAGTCTGACTTGGGCCTCAACCCAGTCACAGCCGGCGAGGTGATCCGTATTCCCATGCCTATGTTGACCGAAGAGACCCGCAAGGGGTTTATTCGCCAGGCCAGGCAAGAGGCTGAGTCGGCCCGAGTCTCCGTGCGCAGTGCGCGACGCGATGCCATGGCTCTGCTCAAAGAGTTGGTTAAGGAAAAGGACATTAGCGAAGATGACGAGCGCCGTGGTCAGGATGATGTGCAGAAGTTGACCGATAGCTTCGTCGCGAAAATTGAAAAGTTGTTGGCAGAGAAAGAAGCCGACCTGATGGAAATATAGCGTCAGCCAGTGGCTACCCGCGATCATTTATCTGTCCCGGAAGAAGGCGAGGCGCTGGTGATTCCCCGCCATGTGGCTATTATTATGGATGGCAACAATCGCTGGGCTAAACGCAAGGGTGTAGCGGGGCCGTCGGGACATCGAGCAGGCGTTGAAGCGGTGCGGGGCGTATTGCGCGCCTGCAAGCGCCACGGCGTGGAAGTGCTAACCCTATTTGCCTTTAGCAGCGAGAACTGGGGGCGGCCGCTGCCTGAAGTGCGTGCCCTGTTGGCACTGCTATCACGCTACCTGCGCAATGAAGTCAGGGAGTTGCACAAGGATGAAATCCGCATACGCTTCATTGGCGAGCGGCGCCGTTTCAGTCAGCGCCAGCAGAACCTGATGCAGCAGTCGGAGATCCTGACCTGCGGCAATACCGGAGCTACCGTGGTCATCGCCGTGGATTATGGTGGTCAGTGGGATATTGCCCAAGCGACACAGAACCTGGCTCGCCAGGTACAGGCGGGCAGCCTGCAACCGCAGGATATCACTCCGGAGCTGATTGACCGCAACATCTCGATCAGCGATTTACCGCGCCCGGATTTGTGCATTCGCACCGGGGGTGACGCGCGCATCAGCAACTTCATGTTGTGGCACTTTGCCTACACTGAGCTGTATTTTACGGACACACTGTGGCCCGATTTCTCGGAGTTGGAGTTTGCCCGCGCCCTGGCCGAATACAGCCGACGCGAGCGTCGTTTCGGGCTGCGCGAACCAGACGGGCTGGCTGCTGGAATGAATTCCAATGCTTAAACAGCGCGTCATCACCGCCGTGCTAATGGCGGGATTGTTTCTGGTCGCTATCGCCTATTTACCAGTGCCCGGCTTGGCCCTGTTTTTTGGCATATTTATCGGCATGGGTGCCTGGGAGTGGTCACACCTGGCGGGTTGGCATAAGCCAGCGGCCCGAGTCCTCTATGTCTTGCTGGTGTGCGCTGCGCTGCTTGCCATTTACCGGTATGGTCGGTTGGACGATCTCCCGCAACGGGAACGGGTGCAGCCGCTTCTGGGCGTGGCTTGCCTGTGGTGGTCATTCGCGCTGCTGTGGGTTAAGGGTTACCCAGACAGTGCTGTGCTGTGGCGCAGCGTGGTCATGCGCAGTGCCATGGGAGTGCTGATCCTGGTACCGGCATGGATGTCTGCGCTGTACCTGCTCAGTTTCCCTCCGGGGGGGCTTTTGCTGGTGGTTATGGTCTTGGTTGTAGCCACGGCCGACATTGGCGCGTATTTTTCGGGTAGGCGTTTTGGTAAGCACAAGTTGGCCGTGTTGGTCAGTCCCGCCAAGACCTGGGAGGGTTTCTGGGGTGGCGTGATGGCCTGCGCGTTGTTGGCAGTGCTGCTGTGGTACCTCCTGCCGGCGGACGCGGCGCATGTAAGCCTTGCTGCAGTCGTG
>JANNXP010000046.1:0-26941 GCA_031409615.1 Haliea sp.
CACTCCGCCAGGAAACACAATGACCGCGTGGGCCAGTCGTACAAATGCCTCCAGGCGCTTTTCAATGTCCGGCATGATCACCAGTTCGTTGACGATGGCGTTGGGTGACTCGGAGGCAATGATGCCCGGTTCACTGATCCCGATATAGCGGCCGTCCTTGGTCTGCTGTTTGGCATGACCCACCGCTGCGCCCTTCATCGGTCCCTTCATGGCCCCGATACCGCAGCCGGTGACAATATCCAGCCCCCGCAAACCCAACTCATAACCCACGTGTTTGGCATAGTCATACTCGGCGCGCGGGATCGAGTGCCCCCCCCAGCAGACCACCATCCTGGGCGGCTGCTCGGGACGTACCACGCGCGCATTGCGCAGGATACGAAAAACCGTGTTGGTGGTCTGGGCAGACGTCGGCGGCTGGGTTTGGGCGGCGGTAATTTTGAAATCGGTATACACGATATCGCGCAGCGCAGAAAACAAGTGTTCCTGAATACCACGAATCATCTTGCCGTCGACAAACGACTGCGGTGGCGCATTGAACAACTCAATACTAAGGCCGCGCGGCTGCGGCACCAGGCGAATATCGAAGTCAGAGTAGTCGACATCGGGCTCGGATAAATCTATTTTTTCGCCATCGGTGTTCAGAATCGCCAGCGCGCAGTGTCGAAACAGTGCGAACAAATCAACTCCGCTACTCGTGAGGCCGTCCATGTCAGCCTTGGATAGCAGATTCAGGGAGTTGACGGGGTTTACAATGGCGTGGGCAATTTTTTCCATGGCGGGATTCAGGTACTTAGTAGTTGGAACGGTGGATGAGCACAAAACGCCATCAGCAAGCGATGGCGTTTCACTGTCGGCAAGAGAGGCCTAACTCAAGCAGACGCACTGCAGGCGAACTCGTTGGCGTTGCTAGCTCTCGCAAAACGCCTGCATTTTTTTGTACGCGATACTGGTCGCCTGCTCGGTGGTAGCATTCAGCAACTCCCGTTTCACTTCCTGACACTCCTGCGACTCCTGAACGGCCGCTGCGTTCATGGATGGATAGGCCGGATCCGAAACCGGGGTCGTACACATTACCGATGACACTCGCCGCAAATTTGCATGCTGTCCCTGCTCCACCGAGACACAGTCGCCCAGTTGAAGGTCCTGATTTTCCGTCACGATATCAATAGTACTGTTATTCACCAGGCGCACTGTGAATTTCTCGGCGCTGCCAGCGGTCTCCTTTGCAACCAGCGCACCCAGACCGGCGCCGGCCGCAGCACCTGCCACTTGGGACGCACCTGAATGAGTCGCCGTTGCGAGCAAGCCAATCGCACCGCCGATCAAGGCACCCGCGCCATAGTTCGGCGCCATCGCTACCTGCTGAACATTCTCGATCCTGCCGTACTGGACCGAAATAACTTCATTGCGCGTTGAGCCTGTCACTGGGTCAGTGCTGGCGCAACCAACGAGGGTGATGGCCACAGTGGCGGACAATAAGGAAAGAATGTTGCTGGTCATATTATTCACATCCTGATGTAGGTGGGTGGGCCTTAGTTTACCAATTTTAGATACTTGCGGGGATCTCTCGCGACTGTAATCCGGTGCAGTACGCGATCATAACCGTCATACCCGCCGTTGGCCTTGTGTAACACACTGCGATTATCCCAAATCACGAACATGTGCTCCTGCCACGAATGGGTGTACTGGAATTCCTCCCGGGTCTGCCACTCGTGCAGATCCAGCAGCAACTGCAGGGACTCATCGTCGGCCATGCCTTCCACACCAACGATATAACCTATGCAGCCGAGCAGGGTCTCTCGACCACTTTCAGGGTGTCTGAAGATAAACGGGTGGCCATACACGTCCCTGGCATCGTCCGAAAAGCGAATAGCCATGCTGCGTCCAGCGGCCTTATCCTTCTCCCCATACATGCCGTCGGGCGCGTAGGCCGCTCCCGCAGAATGCAGCGCTGTACGCCCCTCGATTCTGGCGCGCAAAGCAGCCGGCATCTCCGCCAGTGCTTGTTGCTGGTTAGTAAAACTGGTGTCACCGCCCACCGGCGGAATGACGAGGCTATAGAGGCAGGTGCCAATAGGCGGCTCTGCCATAAAACTCCAGTCGGAATGCCAATTCTCAGCAAACAAGGGGGCTTTTTCATTCGCCATGCGAGTCAACGCAACGACGTGTTCAGTGCCTGTAATCGTACCAAAGAAGGGTTCGCTGCCAAACACGCCAAATGACTGTGCGATGCGTTCAAGATCTGCATCTGACAAGTTCTGGTCGGGAAACGCCAACACGTGATGTTCCAGCCAGGCCGCACGCACCGCCTGCAGGGTCGCTGCATCCAGCGATGTGGACAGATCCACCCCGGTGACAGTGGCACCGCAGGCCTGGCCTGAGGATTTGACTTCAATCATGCACTGCCTCCCGTGAGTTGTAACAGCCCCGCGATCTTTTCCGCCTGTGTGTCACTGACCGCCGCTTCCTGGGCATACCGGGGCCAGTTGGCTGTCGCCTCCCTGACCCTGGCGATCAAGCGTTTTGCCAGGGAGCCGTTGACACCCTGGCGCTGGGCTACCGCCAAAAAGTCGTCGTCAAGGATGGCCGCACGCTTGCGATTGATACTCATCTGGTGGCTATTAGTATAGTCGCCGTTGGGGTTAAAAGCGTAGGTCATATCGTAGGCCGGACTCAGCCGCCATGCACCGCTCTTGTCCATGAGGAAGGAGATCTGTTTGGTGTGATCGTCACAGTTATACGCCACGACATTGAAGACCATGCGCAAAAAAAGTTGCTCCTTGGCCGCCATCCCCAATCCCAGCTGATCACACAACAAAAAGGCCTGCTCATAAGAGGTAGCGCCGGGCACATTAAAATCGTGGTGGCCCAGCGCGCACAGCGTCTGCATGTGCAGTTTCTGGCCATCAGCGGTGCGATCAAAGCGCTGCGTCATGAAATGCGCCCGGCCATTTTCCTCCAGCAGGCGACAGCGGGTCATTTCGATGCCCGCCGCCACTGCCATCAAATGGTAGGCGTATTCGATGCGGCCATAGCCTTTGGGGTCCGCCAGTTCTTTATCCTTGTTATTGCTCACCCCGTCAAACTTAAGCAGCCAGTAGGTGTAGCCCGCTCCGGCTTCAATTTGCCCCGAGCGCACATCCCCGGTCGTTTCATTCCAGGCAATGATCGCCTTGGCCCGCGCGCCCCCGGCGGAAGTCCCTACCGCCAGGATTTTTCCCAGCCCCTTCACATTGGCTGGCGCACCCTGCGAGCTCAGTTGCACATGCTCCGACTCTTTAAGCGCCAGCACCCGTGATGAGAGTGCGACCAGTTCTTCAATATTAAGCGACATCGGGCCCGACTCATCCTGTTCGATCACCGGGTAGAATTCCAACGCGCCCATACCGCGCCGACCGACATACATAAGGCGCTGTACCGGATTAAACGTATCGGGTGCACGACCGGACTCGGCCAGCCACTGATCAATCAGGCTGTTGCCAAATTTATCCGGCAGCGAGTCCGCCAGCATGCCCGGCAAGCCCCTGTAGGTGTCCTTGTTGAGCGCTGGAAAGGAAAACGACCCGCTCGATAGCGGCATCACTACCGGAGACAGTTCGATGCCGGTCTCGAGAAACTCAGGTGCGTATTCAAAGGCCGCGTATGCTAACGCCGGATCCCAGGCCACCAGTCCGATGCTGGCACCCCATAACCTGACTTCGCTGAAGGTCACGGCTGATCTTCCGGCCATTGCACTTTCACCGCCGTGACCGCACGCTCGGCAGGCTGATCGGATTGCAGTGCCGCCGCCCTGGAACGGCGCACCCGTCGTTTGGGAGACACGCCCGGCCCCGCCCGACCTTCCCCGGCGAGTATTGTGGCAGGGCGCTGCTGTTTCAACTGGGACACTTTGAGACCTGCCTCGGCCAGTTTTTCGTAGGGTGAAAAGCCCGGTGACTGCAGTGCAGCGAGCACCGCCTCCAGCCGCCCCAGGCACTTGATCACTTTCATCAGGCCGGCGGAATTGACCGCCTCGCCGGCCTCCAACCGCTGCAGGGTGCGATGCGACACACCGGCTTCATAGGCCAGTTCCGTTTGCTTCAGCCGCCCGGCAAGGCGCAGTTCGGCGATCTGTTGTCCCAGTGCAAGAAGTTCACTATTTAGCATCATTTATACGTCATTTATTACGTATTACATTGATTTATGTGCAATATACGCCTCTTTAGGCGTTTTACAAATCATTTGTTTTATACGTCTTAATCTGCGTGTTAATGGATATTATACACATAATACGCCATATATAGCGTATTACATTTTCGCGTGCATTCATAACGCGAGTACAGCTATCCGGCTTGTCCACCTTAATTTCCGTGCCACCGGATCCGGCGGGGACGGTAGCGTGATCAGCGTGTTATAAAGTGGCCGCAACGGTATGAACGGCGTTGTGACAACAGACTGAAAAATAGGAAACAACCGATGATAGCCTGGACCGAACAACAGCAAATGATCAGGGGCATGGTGCGCGATTTTGTGGAAAAGGAAATCGTGCCGCACATAGATGACCTGGAGTACAACGGTTTACCGCCCTACGACATCCTGCGCAAGCTGTTCAAAACCTTCGGTATGGATGAACTGGCGGGCGCCAATTTTGATAAACAAATCGCCAGGGACGAGGCGATAGCAAGAGGCGAGCATAGCGAGAAGCCGGCAGCGGCCAAGGCAACTAGCGGGCCGGTGTCCGAGGAGGCACTGGACGCCGTCGCAATGGGGGTAGTCCCCATCATTGAAATCAGCCGCCGCTGCCAGGGACTCATCACCGCGATGGGCGTATCGGTCGGGCTAACCGCCGGCGCGATCATGTCCAAGGGCAGCCTGGCACAGAAGAAAAAATACGGGCGCGACCTGATGACCCTCAAGAAGATCGGCTCGTGGGCCATCACCGAACCCAACTCCGGCTCGGACGCATTCGGTGGGATGAAGTCCACCGCGCGCCGCGATGGCAAGGGTGGTTATATCCTCAATGGCAACAAGACCTACATCACCAACGGCCCGCACGCCGATACCATTGTATTCATCTGTCGCCTCGAAGAGCCTGGCGTTGAACCCAGGGACCGCAAGATCGTCTCCTTTATTCTCGACTCGGGAATGCCGGGGCTGGTGCAGAGTGCGGCCTTCAAGAAAATGGGCATAGGCTCATCACCCACCGGCGAACTGTTCCTCTCGGATGTGCAGGCGGGGCCGGAGCGCCTGATGGGAGAGTCGGAGGACGGCTACGGCCGCTCCGGGGCTAAATCCACGTTCAGCACAGAACGCTCCGGCGTTGCTGCCATGGCGCTGGGTCTGGTCGAGCGCTCGCTTGAAATGTCACTTGAATACGCAAAAACCCGCATCCAGTTCGACCAGCCCATCGGCAACTATCAACTCATTCAGCTAAAGCTGGCAAAAATGGAAGTCGCGCGACTGAATCTGGAAAACCTGGTATTCCGCTTTATCGAAACACGCGCGGCGGGCAAGGATCTTAATATGGCCGAAGCCTCGGCCATGAAACTCTATGCTGCGCAGGCAGCGATGGAAGTGACCATCGAGGCCGTGCAGATTTTTGGTGGCGCGGGCTACATGCGCGAAATGCGCGTGGAGCAGTTGATGCGCGACGCGAAGATCCTGCAGATCTACGCGGGCACTGACGAAATGCAAGTGGTGGCGATCGCGAAGGAATTGCTGGGCAGGACGTAAGTTCAATATTCAATCGGAGCGATGCAGGGATCGCTGTATCGGTAGCAGAGCGATCCTTTTCGAAGCAACAATTCCTCCAGAAACCGCTCAATTATGCGCGCCTACGTGTACGCCGAGCCTACTGTTCCGACGCACTTCAACTTGAGCGACTTTGCGCGCGAATGAGAAAACGGCTTGGCGTTTTTCTACAGCCTCAACGCACAGCGCAGCGGCAGTGAAGCCTTGCGCCTTGCCGCGCTTTGTTAAATGGTCTGTGCACGAAACAACCATTTCGCCATTACTGCACCAAGCAAAACCCCGGCAATGTTTGCAAGAAAGTCGTAAATTGACATCACCCGTCCTGGCAAAAAGGACTGGGCAACTTCCATTAGCCCGCTATACGTAACTATGCCTAAACATAGATAGAAATATTGTCTTTGGTTCGCAATTATTCTGCAACCAAGCAGAGCAAATATTGAATAAAGAACCAAATGACCAACCTTATCCCACGGCTCAAGTGGCGCAGTTTCCATGGGGCGCAGTGAACCCCACGTTACAAAAGCTGCATATAAGATAAAGCCTAGAATATTCACTCGAGCTCTACTGACCATTTAACCCATACATGTAGGGCGGCATACCGCGCAGCGGTTTGGCGTCCCAGCAGCCGAAAGCTGAGCCACGATGTACGTGTTAGGCGCGGTATGCTGAGGCACTGAGTTTGTAATACAGCTGTACATATGGCCTACCTTCCAATTCTCTGTCCGCTTTGTGCGAGAGAGTTGCACCAAGTTTTTCGACCGCCTTACGCGAACGAAGATTGATCTCACCTACGTGAAACCAGACACTCCCGACAGAGGCGAAAATATGGGTTAGCATGAGCTCTTTCATTTCTCGATTGGTTCCGTCGCCCCACTTTGCACGCTCCAAAAAAGTGTAGCCAATCACTATTTCCTGTTGTTCTGCATTCCACTCATAGTAACGAGAAGAACCGATAATCCTACCAGACTCATTGTCCAGAACTATGAGTGCACCACCGCTAGCAATTGCACCAACGAAAAACCGCTCTTCAAAAATATCACGCTTATAGCGAGATGAGTCAGGATGTATTTCCCAGATGACGGGGTCAGATGCTACCTGATATAACTCAGTGAAATCCTCGCGCCGCAGTGGACGAAGCGTTATGGATTTTTCAATTAAAGTCGGCTGAAGATCGATTTCAATCAATGTGATGTACTCACCATGTCGCATAACGCAGAGCTAAGGGGCAGACACAAATGGCCCATAAAATGCGAAGCATGGGCCGATTGCGGCTGTCCAGTGACGAAGCGCAGCGAAGAACGATCTTGAGCGACTTGTCAGGCGGCATTGCTAGAGTAACTCTATGCCAAAGCGACGAACAATTACCGCAAACAAAGCAAAGCTGCAGACAGTGACAAACACACACGCTAACAAACTAGGCCAAAAGCCGTAGCGCGGTAACATTACGGGAAACACAAGAAACATAGGAAGCGTTGGAACAACATACCAAAATGTATACCATGCATGACTTGCAATTTTGGACGTTGGTTGGTTTTCAACGTATAACCAAATGAGTGTGAGAATTGTAACCAATGGCAGCGCCGCCACTAAACCGCCTAATTTGTCACTGCGCTTTGCCAGTTCAGACACAAGCACAACAACTGCGGCTGTAATGAAATACTTGGTAAAGAGCCAGTACATGCAATTCTCCTTAACGCCTAACGCTCGCCGCACAGGCGAGCCACGTAGTGGCGAGTCCAGCCGCCGCAGGCGGCGGTGTGGCGGCGCTTGTTAAGTGAATTATTTCCCACTCTGCCTAGCCCGAATATATTTATGCCCTGAGAGCACCCAAGTTCCTGCAATTGTCAGTATCAGCGTGATATAGGCCCATTCATGGCCGATTGTTCCCAAATATAGTAAATAGCAAAGAAAGCCCACGATTACTAGAGAAGCAGTAATTCCAACAAACCCAACTCGCCTATTTTCAGGAGCAGCCATTCTCTTTCGCAGAATGATTCGAGCTACGAAGAACAGAATGATAGGAACAATTACAAAAAAGCCGAAGAGAATTGCAAAAAGCCGGAACTGGTCCATTCACTTAACGCCTACCGCAGCGGCGGCGAAACCGCGCAGCGGTTTTGACGTCCGGCCCCGCAGGGGCGTACTGGCGGTACTTGTTAAGTTTCGTCACTTCAATGCCTCGCCGCACCTTGAACAATGACTACCCACCCAACTTCGCATAAAAACGGGTATTTTTGCGATTTCTATATAGGAGAGTACTCCCAACCCACAATTGGGGCATCTCGGTATACATATGCGTAAGAATAAAAACCATGCGACTCCAACAATCACGCTAAATAAAACAAACCTTGAAAACCCAAAACATACTGGTGGAAGTATAAAAGTCAGCAAGCTGCCTAATGCGAAGAATCCTAAGAGGCCAGCGAACATTGCTGTATATGCTCTTGCCTGAATTGATCGGACTTCCATTACCAAGCGCGCGCTCCTTTAGAAACTTAACAGTTAACTATACTGACCCAACCGTATAACATACCGCCGCCTGGCACCAGAATCACGTGCGTGGAGGGTCGTGATTTCTTTCTCGTATTCAACAGGTTAACACCTCCACACTGTTATACCGTCAGGATAGTCGGCCCTCGCCGTATGACACCTTTCATCAAAGCAGAGCACAGCTCACTGACCACGGTCTGTTCAAGTATAGTCTTCAAGCGCAGCGGTTCTTTCGGGAACCATTACCTTTTGCTCATACAGCTGATGAAATCTCTCTAATGCTAGTGACCGGAGGTAGACGATTAGAAAAGTTCGTCATCGCAGCCCCTCACCGCTACAGCAGGCAAAAGCGGACGTAGTATCCCGCCGTTTAAATCCCCTTTTTTGACATCGAGACCTAAAGTTCACAGGCTTTGGAAAGAATTCTCCCATTTGCCGCGAAGCACTGAATAACGCACGCAGATGGGTGAACTGTCCCCAAGTGTCCTGCATTGCGTCTGCGGTCGGCTTACTTTTTATCGGCCAAATAAAGTGCCTCTGCACGGGCCTTCAGCCCAGCAGCACAATCATTGAAACCTTTCTCCACCTGTTTACCCATCTGCGCGATCATGGGGCCGGCGAACTCGCCGCTGAATTCATCAATACTCAAGTAACGGCAGCTGTAGTCGTCAATCGGTGTGATGTGCTGCGCACGGTCCGCATGAATCGGGTCTCCGGGTTTGTTTTCCATAGACCAGACAATCCTATGGATGGGCTCCACTTGGGTAACGTATTCAACCTGTGTCTGCAGGCCGTTGCCGAGGTCAACCTGCATTTCCACGGGCGAGCCAACGACTGCTTCACCCTTCATACCGGGACAAAACGTGTTCCATAAACCATAGTTCGCAAAATCCACAATGACATCCCACACGACTTGGGCCGGGGCATTGATAATAATCTCCTCACTGGAGACGCTATTTGCGGTAATCATACGTTGTAACTCCTGCAATGAGACGTTGGGAGATGCGCCTGACATTTCCGTACTGTTTAGTTGGCGTAGCTGACGCCGCCGTTGACCCGCCAAATCTGGCCGTTGACCCACTCGGCATCATCCGATAACAGGAAGGCGACCGCACCGGCAATATCCTGCGGCGCGCCGTGGCGGGTGCTGCGCGAACCCTTGAGCGCCCGGTCTTTCATCTCCTGACTCATGTTCGCATCCATCTGCTGCGTCAGCACGAAACCAGGCGACACCGTGTTGCAGCGAATGCCATGGCGACCCCACTTGGTCGCAACGTGCCGGCACAGCGCGTTGACCCCCGCCTTGGATGCGGCGTAGGCCGGTCGCTCGCCCTCGCCGATCACCGCCGCGTCCGAGGAGGTCAATACCAATGCACCACTGCCCTGCTCAAGCATGTGTGGCAACACGGCCCGCAGCAACATCGCAGTACCGGTGACATTCACCCGCAGGGTGCGCTCCCACAGGGCGCTGTCATTACTGAGGATATCGCCATCGACCAGCACCGCTTGTAAGTCAGCCACATTGGCGAATAGACCATCCAGTCGACCGAAATGGGAGACAGCGGTCGCGACCAGCGTGTTGATGGTCGCTTCTTCCGCCTGGTCATAGTGCCAGGCCACAGCTTGGCCACCGGCAGCGCTCAACTGCGCTGCAAGCGCTTCTGCAGTGGCGATATTGAAATCGCCAATGCCGACACTGGCGCCCTCTTCACACAGGCGACGGGCTGTGGCCGCGCCGATACCGGTGGCGCCGCCACAGATCAGAATGGCTTTGCCCTGCAGACTTTTCATACTGTGCTCCCCACAGATCGATCTCGCCAGACAAGTGCCAACAACAGGCGTTTGAGTGGACCGGGCGAATGTGCAAGTATCCATAGCTGAAGACGCAATTTCCAGTGGCATGCAGCGAACAATGGTATGAGAACTGAACCACTATGAGATTTCTCACCTTTCTTTGGCGCAGGATCACAGCCGCACTCGGCACGTTGCTGGTGCTGGCAGTGCTATTGGCGCTGTTTCTCGGTTATCGCCTGGCGGCGAGCGGCGAGCAAGTGGATGACGTCGGCAGGCTCCAGGGCAAACTCGACTACCTCGCGCAGATTGGCAGTCAAACCTTTGCTGGCGGAAGCAGGCCAAATATTGTCTTCATTCTGTTCGATGACCTGGGCTACGGCGACATAGGTGCCGGCGCCGCCGAGAGCACGATGATTGCCACACCCAACATCGACCAACTGGCCGCTGGTGGCGTCATGCTCACCGATTTTCATTCCCCCTCCCCCGTGTGCACACCCTCCCGCACCGGCTATCTCACCGGACGTCTGGCGCCGCGGGCGGGGCTACCCAACCTCGTCTTCCCCACAGGCAGCACCAAGGACACTGTCTTCCATGCGCTATTTAATCCCCACGGCCCTGTGCGTCTGCCGGCTGAGGAAATCACGCTGGCGGATCTGCTCAAGGCCGCTGGTTACGCCACCGGCATGGTGGGCAAGTGGCACCTCGGCGACCGGAGCCCATCGCTACCCAACGACATGGGCTTTGACAGCTACTTCGGCGCACTTTACAGCAACGACATGGAGCCCTTCGCGCTGTATGCCAACCGCGATATCGCCATCGATGTGCCGGTTGACCAGCACTACTTGACCGAGCGCTACACTGGCGCCGCCACCCGCTTTATCGTGCAGCACGCGCAGGAACCCTTCTTTCTCTATATCGCCCACAATTTTCCGCACGATCCGCTGTCCGTGCGCCAGGAACGCAGCGGCAGGTCGAAGGCCGGTCTGTATGGTGATGTGCTGGAAGAGCTCGACGACAGCGTCGGCGCTATCGTCGCCACTCTGCAGCGCACCGGTAACCTGGAAAACACGCTGATCATTATCAGCTCGGACAATGGGCCATGGTTTCTGGGTGATGCTGGCAACCAGCGCGGGCGCAAAGGCAACACCTTTGAGGGTGGCATGCGCGTGCCCTTCATTGCGCACTGGCCCGCTGCTATCCCGGCCGGACGCATCGAACATGCCATGGCCATGGGTGTCGACTTGTTGCCGACCGTGCTGGACCTGCTGCAGTTGTCGGCACCACCGGATCGCCTGCTCGACGGCCGCAGTATCCTGCCGGTCCTGACGCAGGGCGGCCCTTCACCCCATGACTTTCTGTACTACTACGACGGCGAGAAACTGTTCGCGGTACGCGACCAGCGTTTCAAATACCGCGGACCGGCCGGAGTGCTTTACGGCACTGACCAGCTGCCCGTGGGTATCACGATGCCGATGAAGGAATGGCTGTTTGACCTGGCCGGAGATCCGCGCGAGGCCTACGATACGTCCACTCACCATCCGGATGACCTGGCGCGTCTGCGCGCCGCCTTCGAGGCCCGCAACCGTGAAATGGCCGAGAATAAACGCGGGTGGAAATAAGACCTCGCGCAAGCGTGGCTACGCTGGTAGCTTAGAGAAACGGCGAGGTTGACCGTGCTGGCGTCGGCTGTAGAACCTGACGCAGCATTATTGGTGCCCGATACCGAGCGGGGTTTAAGCGTCATGAACTATTCCGTCATTGGCAGTCTGTTAGCTGCACTGGTCCTTGTGGCCTGTCAACACACCGCCCATGATCAAAGCAGCAACCACACAGCGGCCATTCCCGACAACCTGGTGCGAGTAGATCACACCAGCGCCGAACTGACCTATGTAGACCCTACGGCCGACTTCAGCAAATACACCGCCATCGTGCTCACTCCGCTGGGTGTGGACAATGTGGAGATCATCCAGCCCTCACCCAGTATCGCTACTATCGGGATGCGCAACTGGCAGCTGACCGACGCCGATAAACAGCGTCTCCAGGAAGACTTTCGCGTGGCAATGGTAAAGCAGTTGTCCGAAAAAGGCGGCTATCTGCTGGTCGACAGCGCCGCTGACAACGTCTTGCGAATTTCAGCCGTACTGACGCGCATCGCACCGACTGCGCCCAAGGACGACAACCGTTCCCGCCCCCCGGGGCGCGGCAAATTTTTTTCGGAAGGCGCTGGCAAGCTGCGCGTTGAAGTGACGTTCAGCGACGCTGAAACCGGGTCAGTGTTGGCGCTGGTCAAGGACACGCGCTCCGGGTCATCGATCTGGGGAATAAATAATAGTGTGACCAATGCGGCCGAGGTGCGCCGGGTGTTCACTGCGTGGGCCATGCAGATACGCGCACAATTGAATCTGGTAAAAAAGAAGGAGTAGACAAGCTATGCAACTGTGGCGATTCCTGCATCCATCGGCGCTCGGTTTTACACTGAAAACCACCACACAAGCCCTCATTGACAAAATGAGGGGCGCTCCGGCACGCCCTATTCAGGCCGCTCGCTACGTGGCCAGGCACGCACAAATGGGCGACCCCGAGGACGTATTGCGCACGCTGGACCAATTCGCCCAGGAGGAGCGCTGGCTGATGAGTGTCGGCCCGAAAAAAGGTCCCTTGATCAAGGAACTGGCGCAGCGACTACCCGCCAATGCCCGCATTCTGGAACTGGGCGCCTACTGCGGCTATTCCTCCATCATGATTGCCAACGCTTTTGGTGCACAAGCACGCATCACGTCGATTGAAATCGACCAGGACGCGGTGGCGAGCTCGCGGGCCAACGTGGAAATCGCCGGGTTGTCAGACCGGATCACGTTTGTGCACGGCCCCTCTACCAGGATGATCGCCACCCTGGAGGGTCGCTTCGACCTGGTGTTCCTGGATCATTGGAAGGACCTGTACAAAACCGATCTGCAACTGATCGAACAGCGCAAACTGATTGGTCCGGGAAGCATTGTGGTTGCGGACAACGTAGGGAAAATTTTTGCGCCGGAACTCTACCTGAACTACGTGAGAAACTGCGGACACTACGACTGCGAACACCGCGAGGCTACCATTGAATACACTTCCGTACCGGACGCCGTGGAAATTTCAGTGTACCGGTCACCCTGATTTACCGTGAAGCGAACGCCTTTTTGCTATCGTTATAGGTAACAATAGCAGTGGCTATGGCGTCCTTGTCGTACTCGCGCAGACCACTCAATAGCATATGTTTTTTACCGCGTCCGACGATCTCGCCGCCGTCCACCAGATTAAATGCCAGTTCAACACTGCCCCGCTTGCCGTTAATTTCCAGCGTGTTGTAATCACCCTGCAGCACTGGCTGCCTGATATCCAATCGGTCCAGGTCAATGGCCATGCTCTCATAGATGACCATGGGACGATCGGGGTTGATCATCACGTTCTGCGCAGCGAGCAGCGGTACCAGAATGTGGGGAAACGTCTGCCCGGAAAACTCAACATAACTCTGCGTCAAATTTTGTATCAATGACTCATCGTGACTCGTATCTCCTGCGCGCTTCACTCGCAGATACTCTCTTCCATCGGTATCGTTGATGTGCAATTCCGTTGCAGGCACGGGCAGCACGAGCTCCACTCCAGCGCCAACCATGCCGGAAAAAACGAACTCCATGTGCTGACTGATGCCATACCTCGTCAGAATAATGGTGAATAGCAGATCGCCGGGGATGCAAAATCGTTTTGCATCCGCATCGTGCAAGGGGTTGAAGTCATTGGCCACATGCTTGGCAAAATTACTACCCTGCTCACGGGTAAAGCAAATGCGTCCATTGGGCTCACTAAAATACTGATCGAGAATCATGTCTTATGCATCGCCTCAGAAGCGCTGAATACGCTTGCCAATGATTCTATCACGCAGCTTCCAAAAGAGACTGTCGGGATTGACTACGATAATGAAAACGCGGCGCAGCCGATCTGCCGGGCACTCGATCGGGTTTACCGCGTGCCAGGCATGATCTGTTCGCTTGATCAATGCACTGTAATTACCGATAGACTTGCATTCGATAACGTCGTCAAACGCATCGATTGTGGGCGCTGAGTTATAGTCCATGCGCCCACCATCATTCAGCACCAATGTGGCGCCGCCCCAGGCAGGATTCCAGTCGTCCACGGAATTGAAATAAAACAGGTGGGAGCCGTGCTCCCGCCGTGAGTCACAGTGTGGTGAAACGTCTGCGCCGCTCGGCGTGTAGTGCCAGTGAAAACGAAACTCGGCTTTTCGAGCGCCCAGCAGACGCTCGATTTCATTGCGATACGCATCCGAGCAAAGCTCACCGATAAACTCTTTCCAGGGCTTCGGCACGGGCATGCCCGGTGTATATTCCAGGGAGTAACGGTCGTGCGGCGCTTGCCCGGCGCGACGTTCACCACCAAACTTCTGCTCGAACATCGACAGCGGTGGCATGTTGGCCAGCAAATCCTGAAAACCGGAATCCGTCAGCACTCCGGCGCTGTTGAAATACGGATAAGGTGTCGTTGCCTGAAAATCTTCCAGGCTAAGGTTACGCAGCGTCTGGATGTCCAGGTAGTTCATGCGGCTCTCTCTTGCAGGTTGGGTGTGCGCTCCAGCACGGCGAAGGCGTCGTGGCGCACATGGTCTTTGCTGATTTCCTCCCGCACCAAGGCCTCGCTCACATGTCCATCACGCAAACACTCTTTCAACAGGCCAAAGAACAGTTCCTGCTGGCACCGGTCCGGGTGTTCCCGATAACGGCCCAATAAGCCGTATTCCCCAAACACCTTGGCGCGCAGTCGATTGGCGGTCGCCAACAGCGGCTTGTCCTTGAACTTGTCGGCCGGCGTGTAATCCACGGGCAGGCCCGTTTTCCAAGGCTGCGTTTTTCGTTTCGTGTTGTGCAGCAGGCGCGTGTTGCTATCCAGATGATCAAAGTCATTCCAATAGTCCGGCAGATAGCCAATATTGGCCGGGTCCTCATAGGCCAGCACCATCCACTCCTTGTAATCCTTGTCGCCGCGAAACAACTGCCCGAACTCCTGCTCCGCATCCCAATGCCGCAGGCGTGCGCAGTCCAGCAACATCACGCTGGTGGCCACCTGGGCTCTCTTGTCTGTGTTGCCCGAGCGATGACGGCCCATCACAGCAGCGCCGCACATCTCCATCTGCAGCAGTTCCCAAACATCGCCTACCGCGAACACGTCCGGGTCGGTGACCACTGCCCGGCCCTGCCAGTTCATCAACTGCGGCGGCAGGAAACGCAGCGGAGTGAAGGACTGCAAATCTGCCATATGCCATATCCGGCTGGTACCGCCGCGCAGAAAACTCTGCCCCTCTCTGGCGCTCAGGTAAGGGTGATCCCGGGTATGAATGAATTGCACATCAAATTTATCGGCATGGGCGGAGTTGCGTCGAAAGGAATGCGCCGCGACCAATGCTCCCAACCACTGCCGCTCATTGGTGTGAATGAAGACGCAGCGGTCGGTCACCTGGCTGCTCCAGCCTCGGCGCTGGTATAGCCAAATGCCGGTAACAGGTTGGCATCTATCAGGGCATTCAGTTTTGCCACTTGATCGTCGTCAAAATAGTCGTGATAACCACCAACCTTGGCTTTGCGCACCTTGAAGGTATTAGGATCGTTGACGTTTTTGGCCTGCACACGGCTTCCGCTGCGCCAAAAGTAATTCTCCTGCTCCTTCTGGCGCAGATTTTCCACCGAGGCAAATTCCGCCGTATCGCGGAGATACTCAGGGTTGGCTTCAAGACCCAGAAATTCGACGATCCTCGCCATTTCCCGCTCCGGATGGGTACGCAGGTCCTCGTAGCGAACGACAAGAAGATTCTGAATTTTTGGCAACTCTCGTACCCAGCTGTTCATAAAGTCGATGATGTGGGTAAGACCCTGGCTTTCGCCCTGCACAAAGTCGTAAACAGAAATGTCCGCCTCGTGGGCCGGATACTTGTTCATAGCCTTTTTCTCTGGCCGCATGCGGTACTTCCACTGGAAAAACTGCGACACGGCAACGTCTATGGGATTACGCACCAGTAACACGGTGTGCTTGTTGTAAAAGTCTTTTTTTGAATCCACGTTGCCGGTAAAACCGCGCAGGTAATTGTCGTGGGTGAAGAAAATTCTTGGGATGTCTTTGTTGAGGCGTGTGAAATTGTCAAAGCCCATCAGTATATTGTCGGGTAACTTGTACACCAGCTGGTAGTAGCGCGAGATCATTACTCGCACCCAGGTGCGCCCGCTTTTGCCGTACGAGGCGAAGATGTACTGGCATTTGTTGTACTTCCAGAATTCTTCTCTGCCACGGCGCCAGCGCTGCAACTCGTGCGCCTTGGCCTCTGGTAAAAATACCGAAATCGCGCGTACCAACCATTTGATCAGTCGCTTGATAATCATGTGCATGTAATTTCCCCTGATCTGGGCAGATCAAGCCGCGAAGGGTATAGGATGATCAGGCCATTCTCAAGATTGTGTGGTATTTTTAACGGCTTTCGCCCATCTTCACAAGCAATTGATATTCTTGGAGTTTGGGAAGCATTGCTGCCTACTGCGGTACGATTCCTGCATGAATAAACGCACCGCGATTCTGTTGCTCAGCCTTAGTCTGGCGTTGGTTAGTGTCAGTCGGGCCGCCAATATTGAGATGCCGCCGTTACCGGACTGGCGGGTATTGGAGTTCGAGGAAAAGGCATTCTGGGCCACAGCGCGATCGCGCCTGGAAGTGCTCGCCGCCCCTGACGACAAGGAGCGCTGGGAACTCGACGTCCTGAGTTCTGTGGTCGACAATTCGGAGCAGATCGTGGTGCGCTTTGATCCCGCCACCGGCCGCACCCTCACGCGCTCACGCCTGAGCCGTGGCAAGGAGCAGCGCCTTAAGGTGTACCAGTACGAGACCGACTTTGTCGTGCGCGAGCGCCACAATCCCGGTGCGGACGCCAGTGTGGCGCCACAGGAGTGGCCGGTCACCCACAGCGGGAAAATCACTGCTCCCGCAGCGGCCAAGGTCACCGGACTCACTGAGCCCTATCTGCTCATTCTTCTCGCGCAGCGACTGCAAGCACAGGGCCCGGATAAATCCATGGAGGTCATTGTGCACACAGATTTGAATTTCTATCGCGTGCGCCTGACCAGCGGTAATGGCATACCGATCGACGTGAATTACGCAGTCACTGGGCAGGGCAGCGTCAGCGGTCGGCGCGAAACATTGGCAGTTGCGCTGCAGGTCACACCGGAGGGTACGCTCGCGGAAGACACCGATTTCAACCTGCTCGGCTTGCGGGGCGAGATCATTTTATTTTTCGATCGCAGCTCCGGTCTGCCGCTGCAGATACGCGGCGTGGCGCCGCGCATCGGCCCCACCGCCATCAATCTGAAGTCCGTCACCATGAGGACCTCCCGGCAGTGAGCACCCCGGCCGGTCCGGTCGGCTTGATCAGCAACCCCAACAGCGGCCACAACCGTGACCAGTTCGAAGGCATCCGTTCGCGCATCGCACAAACGCCTGGCATTCACCACCGCATTACCACTAGCCCTGCGGATATCGTCCCGGCGCTGCGCGAGCTTGCGGCACGTAACATCGAGGTGCTGGCGATTAACGGTGGCGATGGCACGGTAGCTGCGATCCTGGGTGAGCTACTGGAATCAAAACTGTTTGCCCACCCCCCGCTGATTGCCCTGCTACCCGGAGGCACCGCCAACATGAATGCCGGTGACATTGGCGTGCGCGGCGCATTGCCCAAAGCGGTACAACGCTTTTGCCAATGGTGCGAAGGCGAACGCGATGTGTCCGGTAAAGTGGCACAGCGCGCCCTGCTGCGCGTGGTCACCAGCAACGCCCCGCGGGCCCGTTACGGGATGTTTCTCGGCAGTGGCGCGGTCGTTCATGGCGCTGAGTATGCCCATCAGGAAATCCACTCACGCGGCCTGCGTGACGATTTCAGCCTGGCGCTGGGCACACTGCGCACCGTGTGGGGCGTGCTGCGTGACGACCCGGCCTTTAATCGGCACGTGGCCATCACGCTCACCCTGGATGACAGGGCGCCAGCCCAATACGATACCCTCATTCTCGCGGTGAGCACCCTGCAACGTCTGGCCTTCGGTATGCGCCCCTTCTGGAGCACCGAGCCCGGCGCCATTCGTATCACCCTCATGGAGCAGGGCTGCACGCGCTTTGCCCGCACTTTTTTCTCTATTGTGCGCGGCCGCCCCAGTCGCAACGCGATACCCGCCAGTGGCTACAACAGCCACAACGCCAACCGGATCAGGCTGGCGATGGCGGGCAAGATCAATCTGGATGGAGAGCTGCTGGAAGTCGCTGGCGCAGTGGATATCACCGCCAGCGCTCCCCTGCAGTTCTTGCGACTGTGAGCACCTACCCGCCAGTGGCCGGGCCCGATGCAGCGGCGGACCCCACGCTCGCCGCGCTACTGTCACAGCTGGATGAGCGTCATCGCGGGGCCATTTGCTGCACCCTGGTGTACGGATCCTGCCTGCGCAGCGGCGATATTTACGACGGCTTGCTGGACCTCTACCTGATCTGCGACAGCTATCGCCACGCCTATCGCCGCCCGCTGCTGGCGGCCGCTAATTGGCTGTTACCGCCCAACGTCTTCTATGCGCAACAGCGGCCTGTGGAGGCAACCAGCCAAGGAAAAACGCTGCGCAGCAAGGTCACGGTGATTTCATTGCGCGACTTCCAGCGGGGTTGCTCCCCAGCGTGGTTCGAGTCGTACATCTGGGGTCGCTTCGCACAGCCGACGCGCATCCTGTACGCGCGCGATGCGCAATTGCGCGGGCAGGTTGAAGCCGCCCTTAGCGGCGCGGCGCGCACGTTACTGCAAAACGCCCTCCCCGCGGTGCCCGCAGAGGGCAACCTAATCAGCTTGTGGGAGCAGGCCCTAGGTTTGAGCTACGCCACGGAACTGCGCACCGAACGCAGTGGCCGGGCCCAGGAGCTCGCGCGCTCCTCACAGGACTTCTATACCGCCCTGACGCGCCAGCACGCCGCGCATCTGGGATCCTCTTTTGTGCTGCACGAGCAGGGCGGCGAATGGCGTTATCGGAGCCAGATAGGCCGCTTCAAGCGCCGCGCTGCGACACTGGCCTGGGCGCTGCGCCGGGGCCAGGGCAAGCTTCTGTCCATCGCGCGACTGGTAAAAGCCCTGTTTACATTTGAGGGTGGCCTGGACTACATCGCATGGAAATTGGAGCGCCATTCTGGCGTGGAAATTCTCATTCCCGACAAGGTCAGGCGCGCCCCGCTGATCCACCTGTGGGGCTTCTTCTGGGGGCTGTATCGGCGGGGGATTTTCAAGTGATAACGTGCCAGACAAGCCCCGACGGGGCCTGACAATGGTCCGCCGGGGCCGCTGATGCGGGGCAATCGAGCCCCGTTCCACGTACTATTCACGCTGAAAGCGAACCCCTCCAAATGGCAAAAGAGGGCGCATTCCTTTATAGTTTCAGCCTCAATAAGCCATCCTGCGACCGCTCTGGCATCCCCATGAAAGCCTGTGTATTTATCCAGACCAACCACAAGCAAATTACCGGTGCCATCGTCGCCGAGCACGCGCTGCGTCGCTATTCCACGAATAATGACAAGTTCGAAGTGCAGATCATGGACACTCGCGACTACCCGTTTTTCGCCGCTCGCGAAGGCCAGGAGTACCTGCGCGACGGCGTCAAGCGCACGTGGCAGAATGACGATTTGCAGTCTTTTACCCCGACCCGCTTCATGCCCCCGACGTTAATGGGCTACGAGGGCCGTGCGGTGGTGATCGACCCGGATATTTTCGCAGTAACCGACATCTGGGAACTGCTCAGCCGGGACATGCGCGGTAAGGCCATCATGTGTCGCATGCGCTCTGGCCCCAAGGGACTGGTCGACAAGTGCATGGCCAGCAGTGTCATGCTGCTGGACTGCGCCAAACTCACCCATTGGGATGCGCACAAAAAATTCGAGGCGATGTTCGATTTCACCCAGGACTACCAGCCGTGGATCTGCCTGAAGGAAGAAGATCGCGCCACCCTGGACTTTTTTGAGTCCGAGTGGAATGACTTCGACAAATTCACCCTGCAGACCAAGATGTTGCACACCACTCGACGCAAGACCCAGCCCTGGAAAACCGGGTTGCCTACCGACTGGCGTCCCGCAGAGCGCTTTCGCCTGTTTCCACCGGCGGCCTGGGTGATGCGCGCGCGGCGCAAACTGTTTGGCGAATACGCCTTTTTGGGCAATTACAAACAGCACCCCGACCGCAATCAGGAAGTGTTCTTCTTCGGGCTACTCAAGGAGTGCCTGCAGCAGGGCAAGATCAGCGAGGAATTCCTGCGCGCGGAAATGGCGCAGAATCATGTGCGCCACGACGCACTGGATATTTTGGCCACTACCCCGAATCTACCCCCCGCACCGCTGCACCCGCTCAGCGCGGTGTCACAAGCCGCCTGACCGCCTGCGCTACATCGATGCCGCTGAAAGTATTGAGGGCTTGCGCTTACCGCTCTCGAATAAACTGGAAAAGAAAGAAGGTAATCTGAAGGACTTTTACGCTGTTTGGGTCAATACACAATGGCGCATTATTTTCAAATGGGATGATGGCGAGGCTCTGAATGTGCAACTCGTTGATTATCACTAGGAAGGCGTTGTGAAAATGACTGAGAAATATATTGAGATTGAGCACCCCGGCATAATGCTTAAAGAGGATTTCCTCGACGATATGGCCATCAAGCCAGGCACATTAGCCAAAGCCATTGGCGTTGACCGTACCGCGATCAAGAAGATCATTGAGGGAAAACGCGCCATCACTGCCGATATGGCTTTGCGCTTGGGCTTGTTTTTCAATATGAGCGCTGGATTTTGGCTGAACTTGCAAAAAGACTATGAACTTCGTCTGGCAAAACGCGAGAATCTAGCTGGGTTCAGAAAAGTAGTGCAACCCTATCACGCCACCTCTGCTTAGCCAGAGACTAGTACTGCCAAGTTAAGTGGTCTAGCTGCACACCACGCGGAGCAAGACCAAATACTGGGAAACCGGCCCTACCCCTTGCCCCGCTGAACACCGTGGCCGAAGTCACCATCGGCGCCACCTTCCCCAATGGCTGCTACATCGCCGAATTGGAAATCGATCCCGAAGCCGGTGCCGCTATTGCGCTAGGCGCCTTGGCGTAAATCGGTGAGTTGCTTCACGCAAACGTCGTGAAGGCATCCACGCAGCCAACGATGTGCGGTATCCGCATCCATTCGCGGGTGCCAGAGCATCGAAACCGTGAACTCAGGTGTGGGGACGGGAAGAGGAAAACTATACATTCCGGCGCGCAAGTTCGCGGTGTGTCGTTCGGGAACTGTGGCAATTAGGTCTGAGGCCCGAGCAAAAACCAGCGCAGCAGAGAAGCCTCCGACGATCGTGACAATTCTTCGCTCCAGTCCAAGCGACTTCAACGGATCATCCATTGGCCCCTTGTCGAGATTCTGCCGAGAGGCAAGGATGTGCATTCCAGACGCATATCGGGAAGGTGTGATCTCGCCGTGGCTCAGGGTATGTCCCATACGAACGACACCGATATAATTATCCCGGAACAACGCCCGCGTGCGCACCTCCGGACCAGTCGTGTCATCGATAACGCCAGTTTCCAGATCGACGGTACCGTCACGAAGCGGCGCTCTGTCTTTGTCTACTTTCTGCACGAAGCGTAGCCGTACACCGGGTGCTTCCTCGCTGATGCGAGCTATGAGATCTGGTCCGAAGTTTTCCACGAAGCCGTCGCTGGTACGTAGCGTGAATGTTCGGACCAGGTGCTTGAGATTGAGATTTTCTGCGGGGCTCAGAACCGCTTGTGTGTCCTGCACAAGCTGACTGACCCGTTCGCGAAGTTCGAGCGCCCTAGGTGTAGGAACGAGGCCGCGTCCCGCCCTGACCAACAAGGGATCGCCCGTCGTCTCACGCAATCGCGCCAGCGCGCGGCTCATAGCCGAGGGGCTAAGCCGCAACCGACTGGCTGCACGCGCAACGTTACCTTCCGCAAGCAGAACATCCAAGACGACAAGCAAGTTGAAATCGGGCGTCGACATGCATCGACAATAGCGCATTTTGATCGTGATGTGGCGTAAAGCGCACGAACAAAGTGCAAATGGCGCGCCTTCCGCCGAGTGAGTAAATTGCCCATCCTTCGGACTAGCAATTGAATCGGGTACGTCCATACCTAACTAAGAGGAAATTATGTCTAAGAATTCGCTGGAAAAGTTTACTGAGAGCGTTAGGGCAATTTGGGGGCCACTTACCTCTGAATTGGTTGCAGCTTGTCGCCAGCATTTGGAGGAACTCGTCAAAGCACCCGTCACAGAGGAGTGGTTGGTGGCTCTACACCGGGACGCTCTGGCCTACAACGAAATCTACCGGGACCCCATACATGGGTTCGTGTTGTTGACACACACGGAACCTGCGGAACTGTATAGGCCACCTCATGACCACGGCAGAGGGTGGGTTATCTACGCGATTCAACAAGGCGAAATTGAGATGGGAACCTATGCCCGGATCGAGGCTCCGGACGGTAGTGTGAAACTTGTCAAAAGGGACTCCATGTTGGTACGTCCCGGGCAGGTTCAGGTTTATCTGCCTGGAGATATTCACGACACACGGTGCATTTCTGGCCCTGCACTGTTATTTCGCTTTACAGAGCGAGATTTGAAAAGGGAAGAAAAAGAAGAACACAGAGTGACGAGGTATGTTGAGCGGGACGGTATCTGGATCCCAGGAGCGCCGTAACCATGCCTGCTGTTCAAACCAGCGGACGCCGTTTGGCGCCGACAGTAATCGCTGGCAATATGCCTTCCTCCAAGAAACATGGATCCAAATTGTCTGCACGAGATGATGCGCTCAAGGAAAAGCGATCTACAGCGCATACCGAAGATACAATGTCGGGTATACCCGAGCCACGCAGAACGGTAGCGATCGCCGCAGTGCTGGCCGCCATGGTGCTCGTGGTGCTGGACGCAGCCATTGCAAATATCGCTCTGCCGACGATCGCTCGATCACTGCAAGTCACGCCTGCCATGTCGATCTGGGTCGTCACAGCCTACCAGACCGCCCTATTGATGGCCTTACTGCCCTGCGCCGCGCTCGGTGAAAGCTTGGGCTATCGCCGAGTTTTCACGGGTGGTGTTGCGCTGTTTATCGCAGCGTCGGTGTTGTGTGCGTTGTCGCCGTCCCTGTCTTGGCTTGTCGCGGCTCGCTTCTTCCAAGGACTCGGTGGTGCTGGCGTCATGGCCCTCGGTATCGCGCTGCTGCGCCTCGTGGTTCCAGACCAGCAGCTCGGCGCCGCTATCGGCTGGAACGCCCTCGCCGTTGCGCTGGCGTCTGCAGCCGGTCCGATACTCGGCGCAGCGGTACTATCAGCCACAACCTGGCCTTGGCTCTTCGCCGTCAACTTACCCTTGGGTGCGCTGGTGCTCCTCGCCACCCGCGCGCTACCAGATGACGGTGGGACAGCGCGTCGGCTGGACCTATTCAGTGTGGCATTGAATGCCGGAGCCTTTGCGTCGTTGGTCATTGGTGCGGAACTACTCCCAACGAGGCCGGCACTGGCCGCGGTGTTGCTCGCAGCGGCAGCACTTGAACTTGTGGCGCTGGTTCGGCGGGAAATGCCAAAAGAGGTTCCACTGATCCCGTTCGACCTGCTTCGCGCCAATTCATTCAGGGCTTCGGTGATCGCATCGGTTTGTTGCTTCGCTGGACAGACCGCAGGCATGGTTGCGCTAACTTTTTACCTGCAGCACGAGCTTGGCCAGGATACGTTGATGGCCGCTCTCTACATGACGACGTGGCCGTTGACCGTGGCCATCGCGGCCCCGTTCGCAGGCCGCTTGGCAGATCGCGTGTCAACAGCTTGGGTTTCCGCCGTGGGCTGCGTGTGTCTCGCAACTGGACTCGGGGCTCTCGCACTCTGGCCGCTGAAGGGCAACCCGCTGCCTCTTGTGCCACTCACCATGCTGTGTGGCCTCGGTTTCGCTCTCTTTAATGTGGCTAACAACCGCAACATGTTCCTCTCGGCATCGTACGAGCGGAGTGGTGCTGCGGGAGGTATGCAAGGCACCGCTCGGCTGTTAGGACAAACCGCTGGCGCGGTTATCACGACCCTGCTGTTTACCCTAACATCCACCGCTGCAGCACCTCAGATCGGTCTTGGGGTCGGAGCCGTATTGACGTTGGCGGCGGGCTTCGTAATCACGCTACGGGTCAAGATGACCGCAAGCAAGTAGCCGACCTTTCAGAGCGTCGGACTTTACTGCAGAGAACGCGCGGTTTATGGCAATGCCGTGGCCGGTGGTCTTGCACATTGCATGTGCCACATTGTTTTGCGTGCTCGGGGCATTTCAGTTTAATGCAGCTATTCGACTGCGCTAGCATCGCCTGGCTGGGTGATGCGCACGTGGCGCAAACTGTTTGGCGAATAGGCCTTTTTGGGCAATTACAAACAGCGCCACGACGCACTGGATATTTTGGCCACTACCCCGAATCTACCCCCCGCACCGCTGCACCCGCTCAGCGCGGTGTCACAAGCCGCCTGACCGCCTGCGCCGCGCGCAGTAACTCATCTCTTGCGCTAGAGCTGGTTGCCGCTGTGGGTGTCGCGCCAGATTTTGCCTGCAATAGCGCCGCCGCCTGGGGAATCATCCCGGGTGCCAGCCACTGCGCCCTGCCCGAGTCCACCAGAGCGCTTTGGATATTGCCCACGTCACGGCGCATGCGACGCGGCGCGAACCGCATTGCCAGACGATGACTGAGGGGCTTGTAGCGATAGCTGTGCGGGAGTAACCACCAGCGCGTCGTGTCATCCCCCATATCGAAAATGTACAGAGGTCGACCGGTGTCCACCGCCTCCGCTATCATAGACATCGACTCGCCGGTCACCACGTAGGCATCCGCCAGCGCCAGCAGTCCCCGATAGGGATTGACCTTCCCGCTACCCCAGCGGTAGCAAAAATGCGGCACCTGTAGTTGTGCCTGCAGGGCGTCGCCTGCGGGGCGCGGCGTGCGTGGGCTGTCTGTAACCAACAGGGACCCGCCAGCGCCAGCCGCCAAATCCCGGGCCAAGGTGCCCAGGCGTTGCGCCTTGCTGCGGGTCATCACAAAGCGGCCACTATCGCCGCCCATCAATACGGCCACCCAGGGGCGCGGCAGGTCCGCGAGCTGCGCACGCAGCTGCTCGCCGGCACTGTGCAGATCATCTGCGGCAACACGGTGCAGTGGCAGGCTGTTGTGCACAATATTGCCCTGCACGGGCAAAAAGTACTGCGGTGTGGTAATCACCAGATCCCAGCTGGATAGGGGCGCCCAGGGACGGCCAATGTGTACCAGGCGAGCACGGCCACCGGACTGTCTGTGAATCCAGCGCGCCACCGGCTCATTGCGCCGTCCGGCGCTGATGACGAGGTCCGGCCAGGGTGCCGCCAGCACACTGGAGCGTGACCGGTCGATACCGGCCAGAGTAACGCCACCACGGATATGACTCAGCAATTCCCAGGGCCTGGCCGAGATGTGCTTCTCCTCGTAACCCCAGTCCAGTTCCTCTGCCAGAGCGCGCACCTGAGTATTGTCACCCGCTTTCTTGCCCAGCAGACACCAGACTGTTATAGATTCCTTACCCACGCACCGTCCTCGTCACCTTTATCGCCCGATGGCACGCCTTTCGGGGAGCCTCGCTGCAAAAATTGCCAAAGCCAGCCGTTTGTGGAATAGCCTGCTGACGGTAAACTATCCCACAGATTGCTCGCAGGAAGAACCCGATTGAAGCCCACAGTCTTTATACACACCAACCACAAACAGATGCTGGGCGCTCTGGTGAGCCGCTACTCCTTGCGCAAGCACTCGGCCCACTCCGATCAGTTCGACGTGCAGTTTATCGAGGTGCAGAACTACCCCTGTATGCTGGAGCGCGAGGGACAGCTCTACCGCCGCGACGGAGAAATGCGCCCCTGGATAAATGACGATTTACAATCCTTCACACCCCTGCGCTTCACGCCACCACAATTAATGCACTACGAGGGCCGGGCGGTCATCATGGATCCGGACATATTCGCCATCGGCGACATCTGGGAGCTGTTGCAGCGCGATATGGCCGGAGCCGCTATCGTGTGCCGCCCCAAATCCGGGCGCAAGGGCCGCAAGGGAGCGTTCGCCAGCAGTGTCATGCTGCTGGATTGCGCCAAACTCAAGCACTGGCAGTTTGAACACGACTTTGGGGAGATGTTCAAGCCGGTCAAACGGGATTACATGGACTGGGTGTCGCTCAAGCTGGAAGACACCGCGACTATTGGCCTGTTCGAAAACCAATGGAACGATTTCGACAACCTCACCGACGACACCAAGCTGCTACACAACACCAAGCGCAACACCCAACCGTGGAAAACCGGGCTCAAGATCGACTATCGCCCCGCCGACACTTTTCAGCTATTTCCCCCCAGGCACTGGCTGCGTCGTGGTCGTCGCGCCCTGTTTGGCGACTACAAATTTGCCGGCACGTACGACGCTCATCCCGATCCCCGGCAAGAAGCCTTCTTTTTCGGCCTGGTGCATGAAGCGCTGGAAGACGGTGAATTCACCGAAGCACTGCTGCGCGATGAAATCGCTCAGGGCCATTTGCGCCCGGACGCACTCGAGCTTATCGGCGCCTGATTCGTCGCACACTCCGAGTCCCTCAGGGGATAAGGCCTGATGAGCGAATATCTCAGCCTTCTGAGCGATCAGGCCTTATGCGCTGAGGGACGCTTGGTAAGCGCAGTAAGTTTGTGATGGCCCGAAGCTCCGTTGCGGCGAGCGGGCGCGGGGGGGGGGCCCCGAGGGAACCAGGGGGGGAAATATAACCCCCGGCCCAACCCCCCCCCCCCCCCCCAAAACACCCCCCAC
>JANNXP010000047.1:0-13619 GCA_031409615.1 Haliea sp.
CATCAACAATCAGGAGAGCATGAGCGTCGATATTGACGAACCTTATATCCTGTTGGTAGAGAAGAAAATCTCCAATATTCGCGAACTCCTGCCCCTGCTGGAGCAGGTCGCCAAGTCTTCCAAGCCGCTGGTCATCGTGGCAGAAGACGTCGAAGGTGAAGCGCTGGCGACTCTTGTAGTGAACAACTTGCGCGGCATCGTGAAGGTCACCGCCTGTAAGGCGCCTGGTTTTGGCGATCGTCGCAAAGCCATGCTGCAGGATATTGCTATCCTCAGCGGTGGTACGGTGATTTCCGAGGAAGTTGGCCTTGATCTGGAGTCTGCGACTCTGGAGCATCTGGGTCACGCCAAGCGTGTGACGATGGACAAGGACAGCAGTACCATCATTGATGGTGCTGGTGACCACAAGGTCATTACGGCGCGCGTGAATGAAATCCGCGTGCAGATCGAGAACACGTCGTCTGATTACGATCGCGAGAAACTGCAGGAACGTGTGGCCAAGTTGGCTGGCGGCGTTGCAGTCATTAAGGTTGGCGCTGCGACTGAGATCGAGATGAAAGAGAAGAAGGCACGCGTTGAAGACGCGCTGCATGCTACTCGTGCTGCGGTAGAAGAAGGTGTTGTGGCCGGTGGCGGCGTTGCCCTGGTTCGTGCCCTGATGCAAATTGCTGGCCTGAAAGGTGACAACGAAGACCAGACCCACGGTATTAACGTGGCGCTTCGTGCTATGGAAAGTCCCCTGCGCCAGATCGTGGAGAATGCCGGTGCTGAGGGCTCTGTGGTCCTGAACAACGTGAAAAACAATGGTAAGGGTAACTACGGTTACAACGCTGCCACCGGTGAGTACGGCGATATGATTGAGATGGGTATCCTGGATCCCGCCAAAGTCACTCGCACCGCACTGCAGGCTGCCGGTTCGGTCGCTGGTCTGATGATTACCACTGAAGTCATGATCTGTGAAGCCGTTGAAGAAGGTGGTTCCGGCGGCGGCGGTCACGATATGGGCGGTATGGGTGGCATGGGTGGCATGGGCGGCATGATGTAAGTCATATCGACTCAGTCACGACAATAAACCCCGCCGCATGGTGGGGTTTATTGTCCTCGAAAAAAAAGAGGGGCAGGGCCTGATATAAAAGGGCTCTGCCCTTTTTTTTAGGTACAATATGAGCGAGGTTTTTACAACAACGGTGGGAGATAACCATGATTCTTGAATTTGTCTTCAGGTGGGCGCACGTCCTGTTCGGTATTGTCTGGATCGGTATGCTTTACTATTTCAACTTTGTACAAACGGAATACTTTAAGGAGGCTGAAGCGGGTGCCAAGGCCGACGCGCTCAAGAAGCTGGCTCCCAGGGCGCTGTGGTGGTTTCGCTGGGGCGCGATGTTTACCTTCCTCACGGGTCTTGTCTTGCTGCATCTGGTAGGCGCTACAACCAATTTCATGGGTATGCCCCTGATTACAATGGGTTCGTTGGCGGGTACGATTATGTTCCTCAACGTCTGGCTGATTATTTGGCCAAACCAGCAAGTTGTGCTGGGTTTAAAGCAGGGTGATGGTCCCGCCAGCGCTGCGAAAGCGGGATTGGCCTCTCGAACCAACACCCTGTTGTCCGCTCCCATGCTGTTTGGCATGTTGGGTTCGAAGCATCTTTATATAGAAGGGGTTAGCAGCACAGGTCTATATGCCTGTTTGGCCATCATCATACTGCTGGAGGCTAATGCTCTGTTCGGCAAGTTGGGCCCCATTGCCACTATTAAGGGTGTGATCCACTGCAGCATTGGTCTGACCCTGTTGATGTGGCTGCTCCTCGCCTATCTGTAAGTCGGTTGTATCTCAGTTTTATCGAAGCCGGGTCCCTCCCGGCTTTTTTTGTTCCGCTCTGGTAGGCGGCATGTATAATTGACTCTAACGTCTACACAGCGTATTTGCCCCATGCCTCACGACGATCTGGATTATATTCCCTCCATTGTCCCGACCCGGGATGGTGTGCCGCAGCGCAGCACCAGCAAACTCAGGGCTGAAAAGGGCGATAGAGGTCGCAGCTCAGGCAGTCCAAAGCAGCCATCCCACGGCGGCGGTACCGGATTGCTGGCGCGCCTGTGTATTGCAGTTGCCCTCGTTGTCGCCGCTCTCGCGTGTGTCTGGGCCTGGCAGTTACAGTCGCAGTTGCAGCAAGCCAATGAGCATATTGCGAACTATGCGGCGCGCATTGGCGATCTGGAGGCCAGGCTGTCTGATACTGATGAGGGTATGAACCAGAATGCTGCGGTGCAGGCAGCCAAAGTTGCGAAGCTTGAGACAGAGGTGCGCAAGCTTTGGGACAGCGTCTGGAAGGAGGCCAAGGATCGGTTAGGCAAACTGGAGACTGCTAGCGCCATCCAGGGAAAAAGTGTCAAGGGTATGGAAGGTTCCCTGACCACTGCCCAGGCGCAACTAAGAGCAGCTTCAGATGATATTGCTAAACTAAACAGTGTCGCGGGAGATCTCACCCGCCTGATATCCAGCGCCAAAGCCAGCCAGACAGAGGTGGAACGTGTGGCGGACAGCCTTAACCGAATTGACCTGGCGTTGGCCAAACTTGATAAGCGAGTGGCGGGTAATGAGGAATGGGTGGGCTCCGTGAACGCCTTCCGCAAGCAGATCAATGCTAGTTTGAGTGAGCTGCAGGCCACCGTCAGGGCAATGCAGGCATCGCCGGGATGACGCGCCGACAGCCCTGAAGCGGGAAGGTTTTGGTGTCCGCTGATACCTGCCAGGGGTGTATGATATCTCTCCTTTTTTGGACCTCCGCACTACAAGGATTCACACCATGACTGTTATTCGACAGGATGACTTCATCGATAGTGTCGCCGATGCGCTGCAGTTTATCTCCTACTACCATCCGTTGGATTTTGTGAAGGCCGTAAATGAAGCGTATGAGCGCGAGCAGAACCCGGCTGCTCGGGACGCGATGGCACAGATACTGATCAACTCACGGATGTGCGCGCAGGGCCGTCGCCCCATCTGCCAGGATACGGGGATTGTCACTGTCTTCCTCAAAATTGGCATGGATGTGCAGTGGGATGCGGACCTATCTGTAGCCGATATGGTCAACGAAGGCGTGCGCCGGGCCTACACACATCCTGACAATGTCCTGAGAGCTTCGATTCTCGAAGACCCAGCAGGAGCGCGCAGAAATACCAAAGACAATACCCCAGCGGTCATTCACATGGAGGTGATAAAGGGCGACACCGTGGATGTGCAGGTGGCGGCCAAGGGCGGCGGCTCGGAGAACAAATCCAAGCTGGTGATGCTGAACCCCTCCGATAGCATTGTAGAGTGGGTGGTGAAAACCATCCCCACCATGGGAGCGGGCTGGTGCCCGCCGGGCATGTTGGGCATAGGCATCGGCGGCACGGCGGAGAAGGCTACACTCATGGCGAAAGAAGCACTCATGGAGCCAATCGATATCCATGAGTTGCGCGAGCGTGGTCCCTCCAGCCGGGTGGAAGAGTTGCGTCTGGAGATCATGGAAGCAGTCAACAAGCTCGGTATCGGCGCACAGGGCCTCGGCGGCCTAACGACAGTGATGGACGTGAAAATCAGGGACTTTCCGACGCATGCGGCCTCTCTGCCTGTTGCCATGATCCCCAACTGCGCAGCCACCCGCCATGCGCACTTTGTGTTGGATGGGTCCGGTCCTTCGCTGCAAACACCGCCGGATATCAATGACTGGCCAGACATCACCTGGGAAGTGGGAGCAGATGTGCGTCGCGTCAACCTGAATACGGTGACTCGGGAGGAGGCCGCCCAGTGGCAGCCCGGAGATACCTTGTTGTTGTCAGGCAAGATGCTGACGGGCCGCGATGCTGCCCACAAGAAAATGAAGGAACTGATAGAGAGTGGTGAAGGGCTGCCGCCCCAGGTCGATCTCAGGGGGCGCTTTATCTACTACGTCGGTCCAGTGGATCCGGTGCGCGATGAGGTGATGGGCCCGGCCGGCCCGACGACCGCTACGCGCATGGACAAATTCACCGACTTCATTCTCGAACATACTGGCCTGCTGGGCATGATCGGCAAGGCCGAACGCGGACCGGTGGGAGTCGAAGCGATCAAGAAGCACAAGGCGGTCTACCTGATGGCAGTGGGCGGCGCGGCGTATCTGGTTTCCAAAGCGATCACCTCCGCCAGGGTTGTGGCTTTTCCAGAAATGGGAATGGAGGCCATCTATGAATTTGAAGTGAAAGACATGCCCGTGAGCGTGGCGGTGGATACCAGTGGTGCGTCCGTGCATGAAATCGGACCGAGAATCTGGCGGGCAAAGATTGCAGAGCAGGCCATAGTCGTTGCCTGATACGTTCTATTGGCACGACTACGAAACCTTTGGGGCGAACCCTTCCAGGGATCGGCCAGTGCAGTTCGCGGGCGTGCGTACTGATGCCGAGCTGAATATTATCGGTGACCCGCTGGTTATGTTTTGTCGCCCCGCCAATGATTTTCTACCGCATCCCCAAGCGTGTCTGGTGACCGGCATTACCCCGCAACAGGCTTTGGCTCAAGGCCTGCCGGAGCGCGAGTTTATCGCTCGAATTCATCGGGAACTGGCCGTTCCCGGCACCTGCGGTGTGGGTTACAACTCCCTGCGTTTTGACGATGAGATCACCCGCCACACCCTCTACCGCAACTTCTATGATCCCTACGCGCGTGAGTGGCAAAACGGCAATTCTCGCTGGGATATTATCGACATGGTACGCACCGCTTGCGCGCTGCGACCCGCAGGTATTGAGTGGCCGACGCGGGAGGATGGCCTACCCAGTTTCCGTCTGGGTGACCTGACCCGCGCCAATGGCATCAGTCACACCGCCGCTCACGATGCCCTGTCGGATGTGCATGCGACGATTGCGCTGGCGCAGTTGGTCAAGGATCAACAGCCCCGGTTGTATGACTATGTCGTGAAGCACCGTGACAAGCATTCGGTATTGGCGCAGCTGGATATCGCGGGGATGAAACCGGTACTGCATGTGTCCGGAATGTTCGGCGCTCGGCGCCACAATATAGCGCTGGTGGTGCCGCTGGCGGAACATCCGGTAAATCGTAATGAAATCATCTGTTTTGACCTGAGTGCAGATCCTCAACCCTTGTTTGATCTGCCGGTGGAGCAGCTGCAGGAATTGCTATATACGCGAACTGAGGACCTGCCCGAAGGGACACCCAGGCTAGCTCTCAAGTCGGTCCATATCAATCGCTGCCCAATTCTACTCACGCCGAAAATGGCGGACCCGGCTACCGCGTCGCGACTCGGGATTAGCGGCGAACACAGTCGCAAGCACCTTGATGCCTTGCGCAGTTATCGTGAACGCAACGGTGCAGGTTTCACCACGAAGGTGCAGGCGATTTATGGGGTGCGCCGCCTCGATGCACCTACTGATCCGGACTGGATGCTGTATAGCGGTGGATTCTTCAGTGCGCAGGACAAGCGGGTCATGGCACAGCTGCACGCACAGACGCCAGATGAACTCGCCGCCGGCAGTTTTATCTTTGAAGACCGACGACTGCCCGAGATGTTGTTTCGCTACCGTGCGCGCAATTATCCAGACAGCCTGTCCCCCGAGGAGCATGCCGTATGGGAAGAGTTCCGCTATCAAAGGCTCACCGAACCGGAGTCCGGGACGGGTTACTGCATGGAGGAATTTCAGGCAGAGATCGAGGCATTGATGGCCAGCGGCGACCTCTCAGCGACGCAGCAGGTGCTGTTGGAACAACTGCTGGAATACGCTGATACCTTGCTGGCCTGAGTGCCCGACCAATTTCTTTGGTATTACGCCCATGGGCAGGACCGTATGTCGCATCTATAATGACGAGCGCAAATCCAGCGTCATGTCTTGTACCAGCCCAGGAGAGAACCAGCGTGCAGTTTGCCGGCAGCCATATCCTCTCAGTCCAGCAGTTTGAGCGGGACGATGTCGAACGGATCTTCGCTGTTGCCGATCGTATGGCTCCTTATGCCCATCGCCAACGCGTCACCAATGTACTCGATGGAGCCATTCTCGGCTCGATGTTCTTTGAACCCAGTACGCGAACCCGCGTGAGCTTCGGTAGCGCATTTAACCTGCTCGGTGGCGAGGTGCGTGAAACCACAGGGTTTGAAAATTCCGCTATCGCTAAGGGTGAATCCCTCTACGATACTGCCAGAGTGCTCAGCGGATACTCCGACGTGATTGCCATGCGCCACCCGCAGGTGGGCTCAGTGGCCGAATTTGCCGCAGCCAGTCGCGTGCCCGTCATCAATGGCGGTGATGGCAGCAATGAGCATCCCAGTCAGGCGCTGCTGGACCTGTACACGATTCGCAGTGAAATTGCCGCCAGCGGACGCACGATAGATCAATTGCGCATCGCCATGGTGGGCGACCTGCGCTATGGCCGCACGGTGCACTCCCTGTGCAAGTTGTTATGCCGTTTTAATGGAGTGCAGGTTGTGTTGGTATCGCCCGAGGCGCTACGGATGCCGCCAGAGATAGTCGAGAGTCTGCGTAGCACAGGGCACACGGTGCTGGAATCGGATAAGTTAGAAGAGAGCATTGCCCACGTGGATATAGTCTATTCCACCCGCATTCAGGAGGAGCGGTTCAGTTCCCAGGCCGAGGCCGACCTTTATCGCGGGCGCTTTCGGCTCAACCAGAGTATCTACACCCGCCACTGTGAACCCAACACCGTGATCATGCATCCACTGCCGCGGGATTCCAGGGCTAATGCCAGGGAATTGGACGATGACCTGAACGATAACCCGAATCTGGCGATCTTCCGTCAGACCGATAACGGGCTGTTACTGCGCATGGCATTGTTCGCGCTGATCCTGGATGTCGTGGAACAGGTGGACACGCATGCCCGCGACGTGAACTGGTATACCGGCGGTCGTTTCTGATGTCACTGGAATTGAAATTCGGGGCGCGGGACGTTCGGGTGCTCGATGACCAGGCCGTCTGGTCTGGCCATTTCTCCATGCGCAGATTGACTCTGCAACACCGACGTTTTGCCGGAGGCTGGAGCGATACGATGGTGCGGGAAGTATTCGAGCGCGGTGATGCGGTCGCGGTGCTGCCCTATGACCCCGCAACAGATAGCCTCGTAATGATCGAGCAGTTTCGTCCGGGTGCAATACGTGGCGATGACAGTCCCTGGATGCTGGAATTGATTGCCGGTGTGGTGGAAGTCGGAGAGTGCGATGAGGGTGTGGCGCACCGCGAAGCGATGGAGGAGGCGGCATGTGAACTCTCAGACCTGGTACCCATTGCTACGGTGTTCCCCAGTGCCGGAGCCTGTACGGAGCAGGTGCGCATTTACTGTGGTCGTGTGAACAAGGCTGCGATTGGTGGCCTGCATGGAGTGCAAGAGGAAGGAGAAGATATCCTGGTGCATTCCATTGCGCGCACGGATGCGTTGCAAATGCTCGCGGAAAACAGGATCCCCAATGGCCACACTCTGATCGCACTGCAGTGGTTGCACATTCACGGTGAATCATTGCGAGGGCGCTGGTGCTGAGGCTTCTCGCCCGCACTTGATTGCAGATGGCTGACAGTACCGCCAACATTCCCCCAACCACCTCTCCAGGTCTGATGCGCTCCAGCCTCCAGGTGGGCAGCATGACCCTGCTTTCGCGCGTATTGGGATTACTGCGCGATATCGTGATAGCTAAAGTGTTCGGTGCCGGCACCGAAGCAGATGCCTTTTTCGTCGCCTTCAAAATACCCAATTTCCTGCGCCGCCTGTTTGCCGAGGGAGCGTTCTCTGCGGCATTTGTGCCCGTGTTGGCAGAGTACAAAATGCAGGGCAGCGTCGCAGCGGTGAAAGTACTGGTTGACCGGGTGGCCGGAGTGCTGGGGGGTACCCTGTTGTTTGTCACAGGCATCTCCATATTTGCCGCGCCGCTTATCACCATGATTTTTGCGCCGGGCTTCGTGAGTCAGCCTGAGAAATTTTACCTGACCACTGCCATGATCCGCATCACCTTTCCTTATCTGTTCCTCATCTCGATGACCGGTTTTTGCGGAGCCATACTGAACAGTTACGGGCGCTTTGCTGTGCCGGCTTTCACCCCGTTCTTCCTGAATCTCTCCCTGATACTTGCCGCCCTGGTTGCAGCTCCGTGGTTTGAGCAACCCGTATTTGCTCTGGCTTGGGGAGTGCTGCTGGCTGGTGTCGTGCAGTTACTTTTTCAACTGCCGTTCCTCTACCGGCTGGAGCTGGTGCCGCGGCCGATCTGGGATACCAAGCACAATGGTGTGCGGCGCATTCTGAAACTGATGGTACCGGCCCTGTTCGGGGTCTCAGTCAGCCAAATCAATCTGCTGCTCGATACGGTGTTGGCGTCGTTTTTTCAAACCGGTAGTGTGTCCTGGCTGTATTACTCTGACCGCCTCACGGAGTTACCCCTGGGTATATTTGGCATTGCCATTGCCACGGTCATACTGCCCAACCTATCGGCACACCGTGCAGCGGCCCGTGACGCACATTTCAGCGCCACTCTGGATTGGGCGATGCGCTGGATACTGCTGATTGGCGTGCCCTCAGCCGTGGCATTGATATTGCTGGCTGAGCCCATACTGATTACGTTGTTCCAGTACGGTGCGCTGACGTCGCGCGACGTGGACATGTCGGCCTTGAGTTTGCGGGCCCTGAGTCTGGGTTTAGTTGCCTTTATGCTGATCAAAGTACTGGCACCAGGCTTTTATGCGCACATGGATACCGCCACGCCGGTGAAAATTGGAATCATAGCCATGGTCGCGAACATGGTAATGAACCTGATGATTGCACTGCCATTGATGTATGTATTCAATATAGGGCACATGGGTCTCGCTCTGGCCACCAGCCTTGCCGCGATGCTTAATGCGGGGCTGCTGTTGCGTGGACTATTGCGCGCCGGGTTCTATCAGTTCCACCCGGGCTGGTCATCCTATGCATGGCGTTTGTTGCTGGCCTGTGCCGGCATGGTTATGGCAATAGTTTGGTTGGCCCCTGACGTTGCCGCTTGGTACGACTGGCCCTGGCAGCAACGGGGACTGCAATTAGGACTCCTGTGCGGTGCCGGTTTTGCGGTCTATTTTGTCTCGCTCGGGCTTCTGGGTGTGCGCATGCAGCACCTACGGGCACCTGCACCACAGTAAGCACAGCATACTGGCGGCAGTTTTATCCCCGGGAGCAAGCCGAGCCATAGGCTACGGGGATCAAGTTCGCTATACTGCCTCGTTTGGCTTTCCCAGGCTTACATACTGCATGGAACTGATTCGCGGCCTGCACAATCTGCGGCCCAGACATCACGGTTGTGTCGCGACGATAGGTGCGTTTGATGGTGTTCATCGCGGCCACCAGGCCGTCATTCGCCACCTGCTGGAGAAGTCGGCGGAACTGGACTTACCCTCACTCATTGTTGTCTTCGAGCCGCTGCCCAGGGAGTATTTCGCCCCGCTACAGGCGCCGGCACGAATTATGAGCTTTAGAGAGAAATGCCGTGCGCTCCAGAAGCTGGGCGTGGAGCGTCTGTTGCGCATACGCTTCAATGAGCAATTTCGCGGCATGTCGGCCCAGGGCTTTGTTGACGATATCTTTGTTGCCGGGCTTGGAGTGCGCTATGTGGTGTTGGGTGACGATTTTCGATTCGGCGCCGATCGCCAAGGGGATATCGAATTTATCCGGGAGCAGGGGCTGCGCTATGGGTATGCGACGGGCTCTACTCCCACGTTCGCAATAGAGGGTGAGCGGGTGAGCAGCACGCGCATCCGGGAGGCTTTGGAAAATGCCGATTTTGCCACGGCGGAAGCGTTGCTGGGTCGACCCTACAGTATTTCGGGCCGGGTAATCTATGGTCGCCAGTTGGGGCGCACCATTGGCACACCTACAGCGAATCTGGAGTTGCGTCGGTTGCGGGCCCCACTGTCCGGGGTGTACACAGTGGAGGTCAGCGGCGGTGGTATCGATAAAGCCCACGGTGTGGCGAACGTGGGAGTAAGGCCCACAATAGATGACAGTATCAAGGCCAACCTGGAGGTGCACCTGTTGGACCGGGACATTGATTTGTACGGCCGGCATATAGAAGTCACGTTCCGCCATAAACTGCGCGCAGAAATGAAGTTTGGATCGGTGGATGAACTCCGAGAGAATATAGCGAGGGATATAGAGCAGACAAGTGCCTGGTTTAGCCGGGGCTAGAACTCGATAAAGACTATGAGCGACTACAAAGACACACTGAATTTACCGATGACGGATTTTCCCATGAAGGCTAGTCTGGCGCAGCGGGAACCGCAGCGTCTGCAGCAGTGGCAGGACATGGGTTTGTACGAAAAAATCCGTCAGGAGTGCGCAGGACGGCCCAAATTTATCCTGCATGATGGTCCCCCCTATGCCAATGGGGACCTGCATGTAGGGCATGCGGTAAACAAGATACTGAAGGATATCATTGTCAAATCCAGGACACTGGACGGCTTTGACGCACCCTATGTGCCCGGTTGGGACTGCCATGGCCTGCCGATAGAGCTCAATGTCGAGAAGAAGGTGGGTAAACCCGGTGGCAAGATTAGCGCCACCGAGTTTCGGCAGAAATGCCGCGAATACGCCAGGCGCCAGATTGACGCGCAGCGCACGGATTTTATCCGTATGGGCGTGGTTGGGGACTGGACAAATCCCTACTTGACCATGGATTTCAAATTCGAGGCGGATATTGTCCGCGCGCTGGCACGCATCGTCGAAAATGGTTATCTGCACAAAGGTTTCAAACCCGTGCACTGGTGTATGGACTGCGCCTCGGCCCTGGCGGAGGCGGAGGTGGAGTACCAGGACAAGCGCTCATCGGCGCTTGACGTGGCCTTCACCGCGGTCGATCCGGCTGCCTTCAATGCTGCCTGTGGGGCGGCTTATACTGGCGAAATTGCGGTACCTATCTGGACTACGACAGCCTGGACGCTGCCTGCCAATATGGCCGTGTGCTTGCATGCGCAATTGGATTACGTATTGATCGAGGGCCAGGGCCGGGCTTTGTTGGTGGCCGAAGAACTGGCGCAGTCTTGCGTCGCCCGCTATGGTCTGGACGCACTCAAGGTGCTGGGTCGCTGCAAGGGTGCCGCTTTGGAGAACCTGTTACTGCATCATTGTTCCCTGTCGCGACAGGTGCCTGTCATTCTCGGTGATCACGTGACGACCGAAGCGGGTACGGGTGCAGTGCACACGGCGCCGGCACACGGCCAGGACGATTTTGTAGTGGGCCAGCAATACCAGCTGGAGGTCTACAACCCGGTGGACGGTCACGGTGTGTACCTGCCGGATACCGAGTACTTCGCGGGTCAGCACGTGTTGAAGGCCAGTGCCGCTATCATTGCGTTATTGCAGGAGCGGGGTGTGTTGCTGCACCACGAGGAGTACGAGCACTCCTATCCGCATTGCTGGCGGCACAAGACGCCGATTATTTTCCGTGCCACGCCGCAGTGGTTCGTGAGCATGCAACAACAGGGACTGCTGGGTAAGGCTCTGGCGGCAGTCGCTGGGGTGCACTGGCTTCCGGAATGGGGCAGGGCGCGGATCGAAAGCATGCTGGCCAGTCGGCCGGACTGGTGTATATCGCGCCAGCGCACCTGGGGTGTGCCCATCGCGCTGTTTGTCCATAGAGAAACGGGTGAATTGCACCCACACACTTCGCAACTGATGGAGCAGGTCGCGCAGCGCATGGAATGCAGCGGCGTAGACGCCTGGTTCGACCTGGATGCCGTCGAGTTATTGGGCGAGGATGCCCGCAACTATGACAAGGTCACGGATACACTGGATGTCTGGTTTGATTCGGGTGTTACGCATGCTTGTGTGTTGCGCCAGCGTCCGGAGCTGCAATTTCCGGCTGACATTTACCTGGAAGGCTCCGACCAACATCGCGGCTGGTTCCAATCCTCGCTGCTGACATCGGTTGCCATCGATGGTGTAGCGCCCTTTAAGACGGTGCTGACCCATGGCTTCACTGTGGACGGTGACGGCCGCAAGATGTCCAAGTCCCTGGGCAATATCATTCCCGCGAAGAAAGCGATGGACGAGCAGGGGGCCGATGTCCTGCGCCTGTGGGTCGCAGCCACTGATTATCGCGGCGAACTGACAGTCAGCGATGAGATATTCAAACGCACGGCGGATTCCTATCGCAGGATTCGCAATACCGCACGTTTCCTATTGTCTAACCTGAATGGCTTTGATCCCGCGGTGGATGCAGTGCCATTTTCCGATATGCTGTCGCTGGATCGCTGGGCCGTGGACCGGGCGGCACAATTACAGCAGGAGGTGGTAGAGGCCTATCGCAGTTACAATTTCCATCTGATTTACCAGAAGTTGCATAACTTCTGCGCCAATGATCTGGGTGGCTTCTATCTGGATGTGATCAAGGATCGCCAATACACCACGCAGGCCGATAGTGTGGCCAGGCGGTCCGCCCAAACCGCGATGTATTATATCGGTGAAGCCCTGGTGCGCTGGATCGCACCTATCCTCAGCTTTACGGCGGAGGAGATCTGGGAACATCTACCGGGCGAACGAGGACCATCAGTGCTGCTGGAGCAGTGGTATCAGGGATTGCAAAGTCTGTCTTTGAACGAAGCGATGGGGCGACTATTCTGGGAGCAGTTGGTGTCAGTTCGTACGGCAGTCAATAAGGCAATGGAGGCGCAGCGCGCTGCGGGTGCGTTGCGCGGTTCACTGGATGCCACAGTGATTCTTTACTGCTCTCCTGAACTAAGGAAAACCCTGAATACACTGGGCGATGAGTTACGGTTTGTGTTGATAACTTCCAGTGCGACGTTGTTACCCCTGGACGCTGCTGGTGCTGCTGCAGTGAGCACCGAACTGCCTGATCTGCGCCTGGAAATTACCGTGGCGGGCGAGGAGAAGTGCGAGCGCTGTTGGCACCGCCGCGCCGATGTTGGCCACAGTGCCGTGCATCCGACATTGTGTGGTCGCTGCATAGAAAATATTGATGGTGCTGGCGAGCGTCGTCTGTATGCGTAACGGACCTCACTCTCTCCCCGCATTCGGTCTGGCGCTGCTGGTCATCCTGTTGGATCAGTACACCAAAGGACTCGCCAGCGGTGGCCTGGAATATGGTCAGCCGGTGCGCGTGTTTTCCTGGTTCAACCTTACACTGCAACACAATCCGGGCGCGGCATTTAGCTTTTTGCGCGATGCCGGTGGTTGGCAACGCTACTTTTTCAGCGCGGCCGCGATTGGCATAAGCACGGCCCTGGCCATCTGGCTAATTGTAATGCCTCGGGGGCAGTGGCTACTGGCCCTGGGCTTGGGGCTGATCCTGGGAGGCGCTCTGGGCAACCTGTGGGATCGCATGGCGCTGGGCTACGTGGTGGACTTTATCTCGGTGCACTACCAGGGCAACCACTTTCCGACCTTCAACATAGCCGACTCGGCGATATCGGTCGGGGCTGCCTGTATGTTGCTGGATAGCTTTTTGCACCGAGAAAAAGCCGTTGCCGGTGCAGGACAAGCAGAACCATGAATGTTGCGCCCGTCAGTGCAGGTACTCGGGTGTTCCTGAACTTCTCTGTCAGTCTGGAGGACGGCTCGGTAGTGGACAACAATTTTGGTGGCGATGCGGTCGATTTTGTCATCGG
>JANNXP010000048.1:0-26006 GCA_031409615.1 Haliea sp.
GACGAACCCTTGAACCTGATCCGGTTAATACCGGCGTAGGAATAGGTGCAGTCTTACCGATCTAGCGTCGCTGTCCGGGTCTCTTGTTTTTTTAGAGGCTCACCATGTCAAAAATATTGTCAAAAGCATCGTCAAATACACCGTTAAGCACACCCCGTCTCGCGCTGGCGCTGCTGGCCCTCGCGAGTATTGCAATCCCTATCCCTGGGCTCGCCGTCGCTACCGAAACACTGGAAGAGATTGTTGTCACTGCAAACTTCCGCAACACCACGCTCATGGAATCCGTGGGTAGCATCAGCGTGGTGTCTCAGGACACCATCACCGAACAGGCCGCACAACACCTGCAAGACGTGCTCAATGCGGTGCCCAATGTGACCTGGGCCGCCGGCGCCTCCCGCGCCCGCTTCGTGCAAATTCGGGGCGTGGGTGACCTCGAGCAATACTATGATCCCAAGTATTACCCGGCGGTGGGTATCATGCTGGACGATCTGGAGCTGGGCGATACGGCCAATGCCGGCATGCTCTTTGATATCAACCAGGTGGAGGTATTGCGCGGGCCACAGGGCACCCGATTTGGCGCCAGCGGCCACGCTGGCATGATCTTTCTGCGCTCCAATGCCCCCACCGACACCTTCGAGGGCCAGCTCTCTGGCGGTGCTGGCAATTACGACAGCAATAATCTGGGCCTGGTCCTCAGCGGCCCCTTACAGAACGACCTCGACGCGCGCCTGGCTGTGCAACAGAATAACAGTGACGGCTATATTGAAAACGATCAACTCAACGCCAACGACACCAACAACTTCGATGAATTTACCGGCCGTGCACAGCTGCGCTGGACGCCCTCCACTACCGCGCAGTATGACGTCAGCGCCAACTACTTTGACGCCGATAACGGCTACGACACCTGGTCACTGGACAATACCCGCACGACTGTCTCCGACCAACCGGGGCAGGATCAGCAGCAGATCAAGGCCTTCACCGGCGCCGGAAACTGGTTGCTGGATGACACCCATACTCTGGACGCCTCCCTCAGCTATCTGGACGGCGACCTGTACCAGAGTTACGACGCCGACTGGGTGTCCGATGATTTTTGTACGATATACCTCTGCTCCTCGGGCAACGATACAACACAGGAAATTTTTGACCGCAAGCGCGACCGGGTGGTAGCTGATGTGCGCTTGCTCGGTGGCAACGATGACACCGCCAAAGGCTCCAGCCGCTATGTCATGGGCCTGTATGCCAATACCGGTAGCGAGCACCTGGACTACCGTCGCCCCAGCCTCTGGTACGGCGACGGTGCGTCCAGCAGTGACTACGACACCAATCGCTACGCCGTATACGGTGAGTACGAGTATGACCTCAATGCCCAGTTGACCCTGATCGCAGGACTGCGCTTGGAGCGCTTTGATGACGAGTACACAGACACTGGCGACTTTAGCAGCGACAGCAGTGAGAACCTGTGGACCGGTGAAATCAGCACGCGCTATGCGCTCTCGGACAACACCATAGCGTACGCCACGCTAGCGAGTAGCCAAAAGCCTGGCGGAGTCAATACTACGGCCAGCGCCAACCAGCCGTATATGTCGCCCGCCTTTCAGGAATTCACCGAGGGAAAATTACAGTTTGATGATGAAACCCTGCTCAACAAAGAAATAGGGCTGCGCACTGAACAGTTGGAGCGGCGCCTGTCTCTGAGCGTGGCGCTGTTTCACGCCGACCGCACCCAGGCGCAGCTGGAAAACTGGATGTGGGATGAGGAGGCCGGCCTGTGGATTGGCTATCTCGACAGCACCAGCGATACCACCAGCTACGGCGCAGAACTGGAGACGACCTTCAATGTGAACAACGACGTGGAACTGTTTGCTAACCTCGGCTGGTTGCACACAGAGGTAGACTCCATCGAAGCCTATGACCTGGATCTGGCCCAATTCGTGGACAAGAACGGTCGCGATCAGGCCAAAGCGCCCGCCTACCAGTACAGTGTCGGCACCCGACTATCCTTCACCGATCAGTGGTCTGGGCGTTTGGAGATCGAAGGACAGGACGACAGCTACTATGGCTATTATCACGATGGCAAATTGGCGGACTACACCCTGCTGAATGCCAGCGTACAATGGCACCTCGAGCCCTTCACCATAACCCTGTGGGGACGTAACCTCAGCGATGAAGACTACGCTGTGCACGGCCTGTATTTTGCCGCGGATCCGCGGGATGATTTTGGTGCCTGGCAGAACCAGACCTACCTGCAGTACGGTGAGCCGCGCACCTACGGTGTGCAACTGCTGTACTCCTTCTGAGGGGCGCACCCAGACAACACGCATGCGAGATTGGGATTTGTCATGACCTCTGAACTGTCTACAGCGTTGCTGGTAGAGATTCTGGCCACGAGCGCCAGTCTGGTCTATATCATCCTGCTAATCAGGGAAAGAATTGCCTGCTGGGCCTTTGGTATCGTGGGCAGCCTGCTCAGTATTTATCTATTTATCGATGCCCGCCTCTACTCCGAGGCGTTCCTCTATTTCTTTTATGCGGTAATGGGCGTCTGGGGCTGGATGCACTGGCATAGACGCATCGAACAAGACAGTAACCCGGTGGTCAGGTGGCGCCTGGATTATCACCTGCGTGCCATCGTGATCGCCTGTGCTATCGCGATCGGCCTGGGCTATACACTGCACTTTTACAGCGATGCGCAGCGCCCCCTGTTTGATGCCTTCATCACCATCTTCAGTTTTCTCGGCACCTATCTGGAGGTCACCAAGGTGCTGGAAGCGTGGCTCTACTGGTTGCTTATCAACCTGGCGTCAGTGTGGCTCTACCATGACCGCGACCTCGACATTTACGCCGTACTCATCGGGGTTTACAGCGTGCTGTCGCTGTGGGGGTTTATAAGTTGGCGCAAGACCTTTCGAGCACAGCTCGTAACAGCATCCTGATCAGGTCACACGCAAGTGCAGGTGCTGCAACCTGCGCACAAAGATACTGGGTGCAAACGCGACGGGGCGATCAGGGTCAAGCGTGATGCGCTGCGTACCCGCCAGCAATTCCTCCAGTGCTGCGCGCACCTCAAGCCGCGCCAACGCCGCCCCGATACAAAAATGACTGCCATAGCCAAACCCGAGATGACGTTCAGGTCTTGCGCGGTCCAGGCTCAGCCTATCGGCGTCGTCCCACACTGCCGGGTCGCGATTTGCCGCTGCCCAACCTAACAACAACAAATCGCCTGCGTTGAGCGATGTGCCGCACAAGTTGGTGTCGTTGTTGACAAAACGGTAATGAAAGTTGAACGGCGTTTCGAGCCGTAACACCTCTTCAATAAAGGTCGGGATCAAGGCCGGTTCGCCGCGCAGCTGCTCTTGCAATGACGGATCCATCGCCAGCAGGCGGATAGCTGAACCCAGCAAGCTCGCGGTGGATTCACCGGCAGCGCCAAACAACACCATCAGAATGCCAACCGCCTGCTCGCGTGTAATCAGGCCATCATCGACACCACCTGCGAGTGTGGCCGTTAACGATTCACCGCGCTGTTCTCGCTCACGCGTCTGCACAGTCTCAAGGTGTGTGGCCAGAAACTCATGTAGTGCCATTGATTCGACAAATACACCATTCATTTGCTCGGTGCTCAGGCGACCAGCCAGAAAATCACCACCCATCATGGCCCAGCGCCGCACAGATTCCAGTGCGTCGTCGCCAAGATCCAGCAGACGCAAGACGACATAGGCCGGCAGTGGCTCAGAGAGCGCAATGCAGATATCGCCGCTGCCCTCTTGCGTGAATGCAGCCACCCGCTCGCGCGCGAATGCCCGCAACTCCAACTCAAGATCTGCAATGCGCGATGCCTTCAGCGGCGGCAGCATCAAGCGCCTGTGCACAGCGTGGTCCGGCTCATCGGCATTGGCGATGACATTTGCCGTCGCACCTATCGCCGCCAGGTCAAATACTGTGGGGCGCTCGTCTTCACCACACACCAGCATACCCTTGAGTTGGGCCGAAAAATCGTCTTGCCGTGTTACCGCTTCTGCCACAGCGGCATGTGTGCTGACCAGAAATGCCCGCACAACCCCAATCTGGCACACGGGAGCCATCGCACGCATGCGGGCATACAGGACATATGGATTCTCGATTGCAGCAGAGGTAAACAACTCTTTGGCATCAATGGTGTTCATAAAACCTCTTCCTGGAGGATTACCTAGAATCCACTTTTTAGTTTACCCTGAGCCAATTGCCAAAATAATCTGGCGTGCAAACTGTTGTCAATTGTCGGCTACGCAGCGTGTATAGCGTTTGCCCATAATGCTGCAATCGTCATTTTACAGGAACCTATTGTCCTTGAAATTTAGTAGATTATTTTCTATTGCCCCGATGATGGACTGGTCTGACCACAACTGCCGCTATTTCTGGCGTCTGCTGACCAAGCAGGCCCTGCTGTATACGGAAATGGTGACCACCGGGGCGCTGATTCACGGTGACCGGGAGCGCTTCCTGCACTTCAACACAGAGGAGCACCCGGTGGCCCTGCAAGTGGGTGGCAGCGAGCCGCAGGCGCTCGCGCAATGCGCCCGCTGGGCACAGGAATGGGGCTACGATGAAATCAACCTCAACTGTGGCTGCCCCTCTGATCGCGTGCAGTCAGGCATGTTTGGTGCCTGCCTCATGGCCAGGCCGGACCTCGTGGCGGATTGTGTCAAGGCAATGGTAGACAGCTGCGACATTCCGGTGACGGTGAAGCACCGCATCGGTATTGATCACATGGAATCTTACGATGAACTAGTAGGCTTCGTCGCTCCGGTGGCGGCAGCCGGCTGCTGCGTTTTTATTGTGCATGCGCGCAAAGCGTGGCTACAGGGATTGTCGCCAAAAGAAAACCGGGAGATCCCGCCACTCAATTATGCCTGGGTATACCAGTTGAAGAAGGACTTCCCACATCTGTCTATCGTGCTCAATGGCGGCATCCAGACACTGCAGGAGTGCCAGTCCCATCTACAACACGTAGACGGTGTCATGTTGGGCAGAGAGGCCTACCAGAACCCATGGATGCTCGCAGGGGTGGATGACGTGTTATTCGGGATGGACAACGTCACCCAATCCCGAGATGATGTCATCGCTGCCCTGCTCCCCTACATCGAGCGACAGCTTGCTCGCGGTACACAGCTAAACCATATCACCCGCCATATCCTTGGCCTGTACCAAGGCGTTCCGGGTGCCAGGAAATTCAGGCGCCACTTGAGTGAAAATGCCTACAGGAAAGAGGCGGGCATTGATGTGCTCACCGCGGCCTACGCACTGGTAAGCAGTAGCTATGATCAACAAACTTGACCAACTCAAAGCAATGACCACCGTGGTCGCCGATACGGGCGATATCGAAGCGATCAGGCGTTTTGCGCCGATTGATGCCACCACTAACCCCTCCTTACTGCTCAAGGCGGCAGCCCTGCCCCAATACGGACAGCTTCTGGACGATGCCAGACTCTGGGCCAGGGGTATCGGTGGTACGGCCAGTGATGAAATGGCCAACTGCTGTGATCGATTTGCAGTGGCAGTCGGCTCTGAGATTCTTGGCATCATCCCCGGTCGCGTTTCTACCGAGGTGGACGCCCGCCTGTCCTTCAATAGTGCGGCCTCGATCGAACGGGCGCACAAGCTGGTAGGCATGTATCAGGCAGCCGGTTTCGGTCGCGAGCGGATCCTGATCAAGCTCGCCTCCACGTGGGAGGGTATCTGCGCCGCGCGGCAACTGGAACAGGAGGGGATCAACTGCAACCTTACACTGCTGTTCAGTTTTGGCCAGGCCGCCGCCTGCGCCGATGCCGGTGTCTTTTTAATCTCGCCCTTTGTTGGCCGCATACTGGACTGGCACACTGCCAACACCGACATTGCGATCACACACGGCGGAGATGACCCCGGAGTGCAGTCGGTGACCAGAATCTACAACTACTACAAACGCCACGGCTACCACACGGTGGTGATGGGTGCCAGTTTCCGCAACACCGGTGAAATTGAAGCGCTGGCAGGCTGTGACCGACTGACAATCAGTCCCGCTCTACTTGCCCAATTGGAGGCGGACGAGGGCCCGCTGCCGCGGCGTCTTGACGCCGCCAAAGCCAGCAGCGATGACGCCAAGGCAAGCCCGACAGAGGCAGAGTTTCGCTACGACCTCAATGGCGATGCCATGGCCACCGAAAAGCTGGCGGAAGGAATACGCAATTTCGTCGCCGACCAGGTAAAACTGGAACACTTGATTACTGCGCGATGATTCAAGTCATAAAAGCGCTGTTTGAACGTCGCTCAAATGAAAGTGACGAATCTCAGCAGCATAGTGTGCGCCTGGCGGCTGCGGCATTGCTGGTGGAGACCGCCCGCGCGGATTTTGCGCAGGACGCCGCCGAAATGACCAAATTGGTCCAGCTGCTGACGACCTCACTCCAGTTGGAACAGGACGAGGTGCACCAACTGGTAGTCGCCGCTCAGGAGCGGGCAGAAGAAGCCACCTCGCTGTACGAATTTACCCGGGTCATCAATGAACACTACAACGCCCACCAGAAACTACAATTGGTCGGCGCGATGTGGCTGGTCGCGTACGCCGATGGCGATCTGGACAAGTACGAGGAACATCTTATTCGGCAGGTGGCGGAGCTGACGTATGTGCCTCACCGTGATTATATTCAGTGTAAACTGGCGGCACAAAACGGCATCAGCTGCGCTCCAGTACCGTCAACAGATCCTTGAACCGATCGCGATTCTCATCTGAGATACTCATCAATACACGGTGAGCTTCTATCACCTTTCTCTTCACGGAATCTTCGCTGCCCTTTACGCTCGGTATCTCTGCGATATCCGCAGGGTTAGTGCAGGACTCCTCGTGCAGCTTGAACAGACGATGGAAGGCCATACTTTTCAAGAGACGACTGATGCCGGGATCACAGCAATAGATGGCAGGCTCAAAGCCAAATCTCTGCTTGACCTTCAGCGCAAGCTTGGCGAGCAATCCCAACGTGGTGCTGTCCAGGCCCTCCACATCACAAAGGTCAACCCAGACACTGGCAAAGTTCGGGTCGTCAAACATGTGTTGAAAAAAATCGTCCAGCGAAGTGCATAGCGTGAGACGTACATCACCGACGAGCCGAATGACATAAGAACCGTCCTGACTCGCTGCGAGGATGCGTCCTTCCATATCAGGCGCGCTTTCTGATGAACAGCGCCGCAATATCGTCCGGCGCGGTTTCCACTTGATCAAGGCCCAGATGCATCGCCAGTCTCTCGGGAGACTGCGCAGTCTGTTCAAATACACTGAGAAAATATTTTTCCTTCTCGATAAGGCTTTTGGGCGGCAAAATTTCTAGAATGCCGTCAGAAAAGAGGCCCAGCATAAAGGTGTCCGGCAACTCGATAAGGTGCTCTTCATAGACGGCATCCTCCATAATGCCCACCGTGGAGCCCTCGCCCTCCAAATAGCGCGCTCCGGCCTGTGAGACCAGCACGGGTAAAGGCAGGTGCCCGGCGACACTGTAGCGCAAGGTATTGTTCTGCATATCCAGCAAACCGACCACCATGGTGGCAAATTTGTCCACGCCCAAATCCAGCAACTCTTTGTTGACGCGCTGCAGCATGGCCACCGGATGCATGATCGTATCGTCATCGCGCCGCGAGTAATCAGACCGTTTGCGCGCAAACAAATTTTTCAACAACACCGTCGCAAACGCCGAGGAACTGCCATGCCCTGACACATCGGCTATAAAGAATAGGACGTGGTTTTTCCCCACAGTGAAGTAATCGGTAAAATCGCCACTGAGATAGAGGGATGGGATAACGGTATGGCTAAAAACGTAGTCATTCAAAATCATCGGCGTCGCCGGTAGCATCCGCAGCTGCACCTGGCGCCCCGCCTGTTGATCCTTTTCCAGCATCTTCACCGTACCGCGCAGCTCAGCATTAGCGGCCTCCAGCCTGCGACGCGACTCCTGCAATTCGCGGCGCAGGCGGCGCTGGCGCACACAACGTTCGATAGACCTGAGAAGAGCTGCCGTGTCTTCCACAGGGCGCAGAAAAAAATCACTCGCGCCAAGGCGCAGGGCGGTCATTATCCCCTCGGCTTCCGCGACATCACAGAACATGATTGCCGGGACCTGCACGTCCATTTCACGCAGGGCATGGCGGGCATCAATCCAGGAAAAGTCCTTAAGATGTAGCTCGCACAAAATGGCATCCAGTTCACTGTCCCCGCCCAAGGCGTAGGTGGAGTTGCTGACATCAGTGAGTAGCTGCGTTTGATAACCGGCGGACGACAAGAATTTGGCCATCGCTGCAGCGCGATCGGGGTGATCATCAACGATAAGAATATTGCCGTTTGAAGCAATCATAGGAGGCTTTGATGGTGTATTGGGCGAGACAGTACGCCCATCATCGTGTACAGGCAACACACGCAATTACGCTTTGGCAGGATTTTACAATTTTACCGTGATTTGCCGGGGACCTGGCACTGCGTCGAGCGGCTCGGTCCACGCTAAAACTCTTCGTATTCGTCCCCCTCTTCAGTGTCCGAGAAGCTGTCTGCAACCGTCCCACCACTGAGGAAGTACGCGCGCCGTTGCAGGTAGGCGTTGCGAATGAAAATATAGCGGTCACCGGTGACCAGATCATCGGCCTTTAGCAGGTTTGCCCGAATATCGACTGCCTCCACGGTCCAGAAGAGGTAGGCCCACTCCCGGTCGTCGAGAAAGGCGGGGATGGATGAATAGGTATCCACAAAATAACCCGCGCTACTGCGTACGGTGTGCGGACCGAACACGGGTAGCATGAGATAGGGGCCAGATTCAATGCCCCAAGTGTATAAGGTTTGGTCAAAATCTGCCGGACTGCGTTCAATCCCCATGGGAGAGGCTACATCAATGAAGCCGGCCAACCCTACTGTGGAGTTCACCAGAAAGCGCGTGCCACTTTGAAGTGCATTGCCCGGGCGACCCTGCAGCAGGGAGTTAAACACGGAATTGAACTCGTAGATATTCGCTATAAAGTTGGTGACGCCTTGTTCAGCGGGGTCGGGCACCACCAAGCGGTAACCCACGGCTACAGGGCGCAACACATACTTGTCCAGGGTCTCGTTGAACGCAAAAATACTGCGATTCATGGGCTCCCAGGGATCGATATCCGACCGACCTTCGGTGCCCCATGCTGAGAGTCCGGGAAGTGCCAGCAACAGCAGTAAGGTGCGCGATAGGGTCATGTCAGGGGCTAGCTGGTATTTTGAGGAGCAAATGGTACGCGCTGGCCGCCCATCGATCAACTGTAGATTAGAACCAGCCTGCGGCTTTGAAACACGCACCACAGCGGGCCATCAACTGCCTGACCGGCTCCTCACCAACCGCCAATTTCCATGTATTAATGAGGGTTTTCGTCCAGCCACCGTGTTACAGCGTCCCACTGTTCCCGCAGCCGTTTTTCCGACACTGCCTGACGGGTACCGAGATTCTGGGCGAACAGCGAAACGCGGAACTCTTCCAGCAGCCAGCGGTACGTCGCAGCTTCACTGCTGTGCAACAGCAGGAGGGGGCGCTGCGCAAGCGCTGCCAGCAGCGGTTCCATCAGCACTTGCAGTATCTGGGTATACTTCTGGTCTTTGGCGTACTGCCCGGCTACCCGCTCAAACCGTTGCTGCAGTGCTTTCATATAGCGTGGGTACTGGGCCAGCCAATCGCCGGGTGTATCACGCAGAAACGACCCACCCAGCAAGCGCGATAACTGTGCGCTGACATCCGCATGGGTAGCGGGCCACTGGCCCGGCTCCAGCGCGGCAATTTTCTGCCGCAACTGCGCCAATAGACGCAACACGTTGCGCAGGATAGCCTCAATGTCATTGGCCCGAGCGATTACCTGGCCCCTGCTCGCCAGTGCAAGGGTGTTAAAACCCTCTTCGGTATAGGGCAGGTCCCGGTCGAGACCTGCGGCCTGCATAAAGGCGGCGTCGATCAGGTCTTCCACCAAGGCACTGCGCTCCAGTTTGGCCCCGGCCAGGGCCAGGTTGAATTCGTTGCCACGCAGCAGCTGCTTGCGCAGGAACTTGACCTGTTGCACCTCACCCAGACGCAACAGGCGCAACACCCCGAGACGTTGTTGCACCCGCGCCTCGCCGGGGTAGTCGCACAGCTCAATCGCTACGGTCTCGCCCTTGTCCACCAAGGCCGGATAGGCCGCAATATCGATACCCGCCTGGCGTAAGCGCCACTCCTGTGGCAGCTCTCCCATATCCCAGCGGGTGATACCCTGTCGCGCTGGCGAAGCCTGCTGATTGGCACTAATACTCTGACGTGTATCCGCACGAAAGCGCTGCACCAACTCAGCCAGATCGCGACCCTGAGCGAGTAGAACACCCTGCGCATCCACCACCCGCACATTCATGCGATAGTAGTCATCCAGCTTCTCCTGGGCCAGGTCACTGCGCTGCAGCGCGACACCACCGAGCGCGGCCAGACGAGTGGCCAGGCTTACGAGCAAATCCACATTATCCGGCTGCATCTGCTGCAGTGCGCGGTCGACGAAATCCGGCACGGGTACCAGATGTTTGCGCTTTTCCTTGGGCAGGCCCTTCACTAACCGAATGCACTTTTCCCGCAACAGACCCGGCACCAGCCAGTCAAAACGGTAGCGCGGAGTGCGGTTCAGCAACGCCACGGGAATGGTCACCGAGACGCCGTCTGCAGTTTGCCCAGGCTCGAACTGGTAGCTGAGCTTGAAACGAATATCCTCCCAGACCAAGTGATCGGGAAACTGCTCGCCTACCGCAGCCCCCGGGTCCCTGGCGATCAACACCTCACGGGTCATGTACAAACTGTGCTGCGCATCCGGGTTGCGCGTCAACCAGGATTGCAGGCTTATCGCCGTCACCATATCCTGCGGCAGACGCTCGTCGTAAAACTCGAACAACGCCTGTTCATCCACCAGAATATCGCGGCGCCGGATGCGCGACTCGAGCTCCTCCAACTCCTGCACCAGACGCCGGTTATGCTTGAGGAATGGCGGAAACTGGCGGAAATTGCCGGCGACCAGCCCTTCGCGAATCATCAGCTCCCGACTCTCGGCGCGCGCCAGCGGCCCATAGTGCACCACCCGTTTATCCACCAGCGTAAGCCCGTACAGGCTGATCCTCTCATACGCCACCACCTGGCCACGGCGGGCTTGCCAGCGCGGCTCGTAGTAGTGGTGTTTGAGCAGATCCACGTTGATACCCAATGCCCAGACCGGATCAATCGCACCCACGTCACGGGCAAAGACGCGAGAGGTTTCAACAATCTCGGCGGCCACCAGCCACTTGGGTGACTTGCGCGCTTGGGAGGATCCCGGAAATATCTGCAGTTTGCGGTTGCGGCTGCCCAGGTATTCCCTGCCCTCAGCGTGTTGGGCAATATTGCTCAGCAGGCCACTGAGCAGTGCCGTATGAACGCCCTGGTAGTTCTCTTCTTCAGGCAGGCTCGATCGTGATGCCAGCTGTTGCTGGCGGCAGGCGATAGTGAGTTGGGTGTGAACATCACGCCATTCCCGCAGTCGCAGGAACGACAGAAACTCCCGTTGGCACAGCTTGCGCAGCTGATTCTGGCTTAACGCCTGACGCTGCTCCTCGTGATAGCGCCACAGACTGAGCCAGGCCATAAAGTCCGAGCGTGGATGGGCGAAGCGTGCGTGCATCTGATCCGCCTGCTGCTGTTTGTCCGCCGGACGCTCACGCGGGTCCTGTGCCGCCAGTGCACTGGTGATCACCAGAATTTCCTGCAGGCAGCCCTGCTCGGCAGCGGCCAACACCATACGCGCCAGCTTGGGATCCACGGGCAGCCGGGCCATCCGTATGCCCACCTTGGTCAACACACCCGAGGCACTGACGGCGCCCAGCTCCTCCAGCAACTTGTAGCCATCGCGCACCATGCGCGAGTCCGGGGGATCGATAAAGGGAAAATGCTCCACATCGCCCAAACCCAACGTCAACATTTGCAGTACCACGGCCGCCAGATTGGTGCGTTGTATTTCCGGCTCAGTGAACTGTGGGCGATTCAAATAGTCCTCTTCGCTGTACAGCCTGATACACACACCGGGGCCGACACGACCACAGCGCCCCTGCCGCTGGTCAGCGCTGGCGCGCGACACGGGCTCCACCGGCAGCCGCTGCAGTTTCGTGCGATGGCTGTAGCGACTGATGCGCGCCTCTCCCGGATCGATCACATAACGGATACCAGGCACAGTCACGGAGGTTTCCGCCACATTGGTAGCCAGTACCACCCGGATGCCCGAGGTGCGCCGGGCACTGTCAAACGCCTTGTTTTGATCGGCCTGGCTCAGCCTTGCGTACAGCGGCAAGGTCTCCACTGTGGTGATGTGCCGCAGGGCTTTAGCCAGCTCCCGTATATCCCGCTCACCCGGTAAAAAAACCAGAATGTCACCACGGACACCAAACTGACCCGCATCAATACTCTCTACCAGAGCGACAATTTGCGCTTCGACCGCATCGTCCTCGCCCTGCTCGCGAGGCAGGTACTGCGTTTCGACGGGAAACGTGCGGCCTGACACCTCGATGATCGGCGCATTATCGAAATGACGGGAAAAACTCTCCACATCGATGGTGGCCGAGGTCACGATAACTTTTAAATCGGGCCGCTGCGGCAGGATGCGTTTGAGATAGCCCAACAGGAAGTCGATGTTGAGACTGCGTTCGTGGGCCTCATCGATAATCAGCGTGTCGTATTTGCGCAACAGTCTGTCATGCTGCATTTCCGCCAATAGAATGCCATCCGTCATCAGCTTGATGGCCGTGTTGTCTGAGACGCGGTCGGTGAAGCGCACCTGATAGCCCACCAGATCGCCGACTTCAACGCCCAACTCCTGTGCGATGCGTCTGGCGACGGTGCGCGCCGCCAGGCGGCGTGGCTGGGTGTGGCCTATCAACTGCGTGGCACCACGGCCCAGTTCCAGGCAGATCTTGGGCAACTGGGTGGTTTTTCCGGAACCGGTCTCTCCGGCAATGATCACCACCTGATGCGCGGCAATGGTGCGCGCAATCTCACCCCGACTGGCGGCAATCGGCAGATCTTCAGGATAGATGATGTCCGGGATATGCCTGGCGCATCCGGTAGTGTCTTGCATACAACAGGCCTGCCAATCAGGTTTTTTGCACCGTGTTTCGGGAAAAGGGTTAAGCTGCACGGCGTATTTAGTGTACGAGACTCAGGCCATGCCACACCTTAGCAATTTTAGCTACGACGAGATAACCATAGGGCAAACTGCGACCTATTCCAAGCTGATCGAAGCGCGCGACATCCAGCTGTTCGCCGCAGTCTCAGGCGATGTCAATCCGGTCCACCTGGACCCGGAATTTGCCGCGACCACACCGTTCAAGGAATGTATCGCTCACGGCATGCTGAGCGGCGCCATTATCTCGGCGGCCATTGCCATGGAACTGCCGGGGCCCGGCACCATCTACCTCGGTCAGTCCCTGCGTTTTTGCCTGCCGGTGAAAGCCGGCGATACCATCACTGTTAATCTGCAAGTCACCGACAAAAAGGACAAGCGCAGTGTGGTCACCCTCGACTGTAAGGCCGTTAACCAGCACGACAAGTTGGTGGTTACCGGCACGGCCGAGGTGATGGCGCCGCGTGAAAAGCTTTGGCTGGAACGACCCATCCTGCCCTCTGTGCGCATCGGGGACTAACTCTCGCGGTCGGCGTGGTCACACTCAAGCGAAACGCGCTGTAGCTGAGTCGGCCCTGAATTCCGTGTGCGCTACGACAAAGGCCTTGTGCGGTAGATTGACAGCCACCAACAGGAACTTTTCCTGGGAAATAGACTGTGCCTGGATACGTGCCATGGTAACCTCGAACCCTGAAGTGCCAGCAGTCTAATGCCCAAAAGTAACACAGGCAATGTATTCAAGGTTCACGTGTTTAATAGCCATGCATAAGCGATCTGCAAGACCCAATACCACAGCGGGAGGCTATCACGGCGCCCTGCTACTGGCCTGTGTCATCGTCTTTTCAAGTCAGGTCAGCGGGCAATCTTCCGCCGGACCCGCAGCCTTGCAGCGACTGACTGAACAGCGGCAGATGCTCACCGCTGAGTTGGATCAGTATCGCAAATCCCTGGCGACACTTAACACCGATGGCACTGCGCCGGAGCAGAGTCCTAATCCCGCGATCAGAACCCTGGCCATCGAGGCCATGGCGCTGAAGCAGCAACTCATTGCGGTGACGGAACAGGAAGTAGCGCTGCTGCAGCAGCAAGTTATCGCTAACAAAGCCAATACCACAGTCGCTATGGCAGACGTTCCGGCAAGTGCGACAGCTGCACAGCCGACGCCTGGCAACGGGAGCCCCCGTGCACCCCAGGGGGCACAGACTGTCGATTCTCCGCAAGAGAAGGAAGCTGCGAATGTGGAACGTTTGCACCGGTTACTGGAAGGCTACTACGCTGAACTTGAGGAGTCTGCCAAGATACTGCCGACCGCCGAGGAGCTGGCGCGCCGTGAAACCGCGCAGCGCGATGCCGAATCACTGAACAAGATACCCTTCAGCGTCGACAAAGTGCGACTCAGTGGTGCCGAGGGCAGCACCGCATTGGCTGATATCAGCCAGCGTCTTGTAGATCGCACCATACCCGAGAGCCGACGCGACATTGCCCCTATCGCTATCATCAAGACACGCCTTTTCGATACCTTGGTCAGCAGTGAAAACCGCAGCCTCAAACCCGTCGGAAAAAATCACTACATCGCAAAGGTGGGGTTACAGCCCGGCACGACCACCATCAGCATTTTGTCGCAGCAGTGGGAGGTAGAACTACCGCAACTAGCCGGTGCCACGGATTATCTCGTCACGCTGTATCGCCCTGTCGATGGCACGCCTGAATTACACCTTTTTACCATTGATGACTTATTGGCGGCGGACCGACCCCATATCCCGGCCTGGCTGCCAGAAGACCTGGATATTAAAGCGGACGCTAAACCGGGTACTAAACTGGACACCAAGACGACAGCACAATGAAGCGCGACCACTTGCCGTGGCGGCCCGTGCAGCCGGCCACCGTGCGCTGGAACGCCAGCGGGGTCCCGGTGTCCACTGCGTTCGACGATGTCTATTATTCGCAGGACAACGGCCTGGAAGAAAGTCGCCACGTGTTTCTCAGTGGCAACGACCTGCCGCAGCGCTGGCACCATCATGCAAGACCGCACTTCTGTATTGGCGAGTTGGGTTTCGGTACCGGCCTCAATTTCCTGCTGACCTGGCAGGCATGGCGGGAACTCCCCGCGCCCCGCCTCGACCTCCATTACGTCGCCATCGAGAAACACCCTCTGACCCCCGCCGACCTGCGCACCGCTCTCGCCGCCTGGCCCACATTAGAAGACCTGGTCAGGCTGCTGCTGGATGCCTATCCTGGCCTGCTCCCGGGACAGCATAGAATCCTGCTGGACGAGGGCCGGGTCAGGCTGGATTTATGGTGGGAGGATGCGGCGCCGGCACTGGCGGATCTGCTGGATCGCGAGGAGCCAATAGTCGACGCCTGGTATCTCGACGGCTTCGCCCCCGCGCGTAATGCCACCATGTGGACCGCCCAGATACTGCACGCGGTCGCGACGCTGAGCCGTCCCGCGGCCACCTTTGCGACGTTTACCGCCGCCGGACAGGTGCGCCGGCATCTGGGCGACGCCGGATTCAAGGTTAGCAAAGTGCCCGGATACGGTCGCAAGCGAGAATGCCTGCGCGGCGTGCTCGCTGACGGGTATAGCGCGCAGGCCAGCGCCGGCACCTCACACTGGGACCTCCCCACAACGACGCCGACCCGTCCTGACCACGTGCTGGTAGTGGGCGGTGGACTTGCCGGTTGCACCGCAGCAGCAGCCCTGGCCCGGCGCGGTATTGCTGTCACCCTGCTGGAACAAGGGACACTGGCCAATGCCGGGTCCGGCAATGACCAGGCCATTTTGTACACGCGCCTCGCGCGCAAACACTCCGCCCTGGCGGACTTCTCGCTGCAAAGTTTTCAGTTTGCAGCGACCTTTTACCGCAACATGTTTGTAGACGGGGCTCTCACTGCGCCGACCGATGGCGAGCTCTGCGGCAGCTTCCAGCAGAGTGCTAACGCGGCCGAGATGACCGCGCTGGGCGATGCCCTGCGTCCACTGGACGAACTGGCGCAGATACTCGATGCAGCGCGTGCACGGGAGCTGCTGGGCATTGACCAGCCCAGCGCCGGTTACTGGTACCCCCGTTCCGGCTGGCTGTGCCCGGCCGCCGTGTGTAGAGCGCTGCTGGCCAACGACAACATCCGTGTACTCGAAAACTGTGGCGCCGTCACGCTGCACGCGACAGGTGCACAGTGGCAGGCGCTAGCGGGTGGACAAACACTGGCGCAGGCCAGCTGTGCGATCGTGGCGACCGGCACCGCGGCAACGGCGATGCCACAATTCCAGTGGCTGCCCCTGCAATCGATACGCGGCCAAATCACCCACCTGCCAGCTGCTCAGACCTTCGACGGGTTGCGCGCAGTTCTGTGCCATGACGGCTATATTGCCCCGGCGCGGGCCGGTCGCCATAGCATTGGTGCAACCTTTGCAGCCAGCGGGGACGATCCCGCGCCGCAATCCTGCGATAATCAGGACAACCTGGCCAAACTGGCTGCCGCCGTACCCGCCTGGAGGAAGAGTCTGGAATCGCTTGATCCCGCTGCACTGGAGGGCCGCGTCGGTTTTCGCTGCACCAGTCCCGACTACCTGCCCACCGTGGGCCCCGCGCCGGATCTTGCTGCATTTCTTCGTGATTTCGGGGCGTTGCGCAAGAATGCCCGACAACCGGTCGCGCTGCGTGGTCGTTATCTGCCCGGACTCTATATCAGCTCTGCGCACGGATCCCGCGGCCTGACCTCCGCTCCGCTGGCGGCGGAACTCCTCGCCAGTGTGATCTGCTCGGAACCGCCACCGTTCAGCCGGATGCTGTGCCAGGCCCTGGCGCCGGCACGTTTCATCATTCGCGACCTTCTGCGCAATCGGATCTAGCCGTGGCTCTTCTGCGCATCCTGGTTATGTTCGGCGCCTGCCTGCCATTGGCAGCGTGGTCGTTGCAACAGTATACCGTTCGCGTAATCGACCAGAAGCCGCAGGCGCGGGAAAATTTCGTACAGGGCCTGGAAATTCTCGATGGCTACCTCTACGTCAGTGTCGGCAACTATGGCGAGTCACGATTGCTACGCTACCACTTTGCCGACGGGCGCCCCGATATAAGCCGCTCATTGGATGCGGATATCTTTGCCGAGGGCCTGACCGTCTTTGGCGACCACATCTACCAACTGACCTGGCGGAACCGGGCGCTGCTGGTCTACCGCAGGGCTGATCTGCAATTCCAACACGCACTGCCGCTGCCAGGCGAAGGCTGGGGCCTCACCCACAATGGCACGGAATTGATTTACAGTGATGGCAGTGCCCAGCTGCACTTTATGGCTCCCGACACGGCGCACATCCTGCGCTCCATCACGGTGACCGAACAGGGCCGGCCGCTGGCGTTGCTCAATGAACTGGAATGGGTAGACGGCGCAATCTGGGCCAATGTCTGGCAGAGCGAGCGCATCGTTATTATCGATCCGGACAACGGTACGGTCACCGCTTCCATTGACCTGCACGGACTGCTACCGGCCAACGAGGTACGCCGGGGCACCGACGTACTGAACGGCATTGCCCGCGACCCGGCGGACGGTGCCATATGGGTCACAGGGAAGCGCTGGCCGTGGCTGTATCGGATCGAGTTGGTCCCGGCAAACAATGCTCGCGAAACCCAGCAAAGCCCAGTGAAATCGCGTTAGAATAGCGTCCTTTCGCCTGTCCCATGTAGCCAGAGATCCCCTATGAATCGAAGCGGCACCGCCCTTTCCACCGACTTACCCAGCGCCCACCCGGCATTCGCGGCCATTCGCCAACAACATATCGAGTCGCTTAACATTCGGGTGGAACAGTATGAGCACAAAAAAACCGGCGCCGTGCACTACCACCTCGCCTCAGAAAACAGCGAGAACGTCTTTCTCGTAGCACTGCGCACGGTACCTCACGATTCAACTGGCGTCGCGCATATTCTGGAGCATACCGCGCTGTGCGGCAGCGCGCGCTTCCCGGTGCGCGATCCGTTTTTTATGATGTTGCGTCGCTCGCTCAACACCTTCATGAATGCGTTTACCAGCTCGGACTGGACGGCCTATCCCTTCGCCAGCCAGAATCGCAAGGATTTCGACAACCTGCTGCAGGTCTATCTCGACGCGGTCTTTTTCTCGCGGCTGGATCCGCTGGATTTCGCCCAGGAAGGACACCGCGTGGAGTTTGCCGAACCCGCTAACCCGGACAGTGATTTGGTGTTCAAGGGCGTGGTGTTCAACGAGATGAAGGGGGCGATGAGTTCCATCACCAGCGCTCTGTGGAGCACACTGTGCGAGCACTTGTTCCCCACCAGCACCTACCACTACAACAGTGGCGGCGATCCCGAGCACATACCCGACCTGAGTTACGAGCAGCTGCAGGCGTTTTACCGCAGTCACTATCATCCCAGCAATGCGATCTTCATGACCTTCGGCAACATCGAGGCCAGCGCACACCAGAGCGTGTTTGAGGAGAACGCCCTGCGCCACTTCGACAAATTGGCGCAGCGCATTCAGGTGCAGCCCGAACAACGCCTGTCCCAGCCACAACGGGTACAAGGCAGCTATGCCTTTGATGAAAGCGAGGGTACCGAGCACAAGACACACCTGGTGATGGCCTGGATGCTGGGCGAGAGTTCCGACCTGCAGCAACTGTTGGAAGCGCAACTACTCTCCAGTGTGCTGCTGGATAACAGCGCCTCCCCGCTGCAACACGCACTGGAAACCACAGATTTGGGTCGGGCCCCCTCCCCTTTGTGCGGACTGGAAGACTCCATGCGCGAACTGGTGTTCTGCTGTGGCATAGAAGGCAGCGAAGCGCAGCACGCCGACGCCATGGAAGCGATGGTGCTGCAGGTGATAGAGAAAGTTGCCAGCGAAGGAGTCAGTCAGGAGCGACTCGCAGCCGTGCTGCATCAACTGGAACTACACCAGCGGGAAATTACCGGAGACGGCTACCCCTATGGTCTGCAGCTGATTTTGCAGGGGCTGGGCAGCGCCGCACACTATAGTGACCCCATCGCAGTGCTCAATCTGGAGCCGGTGATCGCCGGTCTGCAGCAGAAGATTCAGGATCCTGACTATATCCGTCAACTGGCCCGCCAGCTGCTGTTGGACAATCCACACCGCGTGACCCTGGTGATGACACCGGACACAGAACTCTCCGCCAAGCGGCTGGCGCACGAGGCCGCACGCCTGGCTGACATAAAAGGCGCGATGGGTGAAGCGCAGCGCAATGCAACGGTGCAGCTGGCTGCCGATCTGGTCGCGCGCCAGGCGCAGGTCGACGACGACAGCATTTTGCCAAAGGTTGAGCTGAGCGATGTACCCGCCGCCCTGCCAGAGCTATCGTTTAATGAGATGGCGCTGCACGGCGCACGGTTCACGACCTATAGTCAGGGTACCAACGGTATCGTGTACCAGCAGGCGATAATGCCGCTGCCGCCACTGAGCGACGAGCAGGTACAAATACTGCCGTTGTATACCAACATCCTGACCGAGGTGGGCCTTGGCGAAGATTCTTACCTGGCGATACAACAGCGTCAGGCGGCGACGGTGGGCTCTATTTCGGCGTTTGTCAGCATGCGCAGCCGAGCCGATGACGAACAGACCGTGGATGCAAATTTCACCCTGTCTTCCAAGGCGCTTCTGCGTAATGCCCAGGGCCAGACGCAGCTAATGAGCGACACGCTACACCGGGTGCGTTTTGCGGAGACTGACCGCATTCGCGACCTGATCAACCAACAGCGAGCGCGCCGCGACCAGTCCATCACCGGCAGTGGACACAGCCTGGCGATGACGGCTGCGTGCGCCGGCATGAGTCCGCTGGCGCGACTCCACCATCACCAGTCCGGACTGGCCGGTATCCGACAGTTGCGTATTCTGGACGACAGTTTGGCCGACGCGAAGAACTTGCAGGCCCTGGCGACCCAGCTGGACGTATTGCACGACAGTCTGGTCAGTGCGCCGATGCAATTTCTGATCGTTGCCGAAGCGCATAATGTAGCGGACGTCACCCGGATAGCCAGCGACATCTGGTCGCAGGCCACCAGCAAGGGAGAGTCTGCGGGCTTCGCCCTGCCACCGATACGCGAGCGTCGCGGCGAGATGTGGCTCACCAATACCCAGGTCAACTTCTGTGCCCGGGCCTACCCCACAGTGGCGGAGCAGCATCCTGATGCCGCCGCCTTGACCGTACTGGGCGGATTTTTGCGCAACGGATTTCTCCACCGTGCGATACGCGAACAGGGCGGCGCTTACGGTGGTGGCGCTGCACAGGATTCGGGAGTGGCGGCGTTTCGATTCTATTCCTACCGGGATCCTCGCCTGACCGAGACCCTGCGGGATTTTGATCTGGCGGTAGCGTGGATGTTGGATACCCGTCACGAAAACCGCGCGCTCGAGGAAGCTATCCTGGGCGTCATCGGCAGTATGGACAAGCCCAGCTCGCCCGCCGGCGAGGCCAAGCAGCACTTTCACAACCGCCTGTTCGGACGCAGCCACGCAACGCGCGAGCTATTTCGTCAACGCATACTGGCGGTCAGCCTGGATGATTTGCGCCGCGTGACGCAAACCTATCTCAATGCGGAGGTGGCCAGCACGGCGATTGTTACAAACTCGGGCCAGTTGGAAACGACTGCCGCGATCAGGGCTGAGCTGAACCTGACGGTACAGGAGCTGTAGCGAAGAAGCCCACGTCTCCCGGCTCGCAACAGTCAACCGATGACACTACAGCACTATCAACAGCTACCAGACAATACGCCCATCATTATTGGCGCGGGCCAGACGGTAGAGCGCCTCCATACACGCTCGCAACCACCCTTCAGCTCGCCCATGCAATTAGCCGCTGTCGCGAGCCAACAGGCACTGCAGGACGCGGGCGTGGCTGCTGGCGAAATCGATACCATCGCGGTCATCCAGCTGTTCTCTGATGCCGCCAAGGCCTGGGCTTCCCCCTTCGGTGGCAGCAACAACCCACCGGAGTCCATCGCCCAGCGCATCGGCGCGACACCAAAGCAGCGCATCTACAGCAGTATGGGCGGTACGCAGCCGCTGCAAATTATGGTGGAATTACTACAGGCCATCGCCCGGGGCGAAATGAATATGGCACTGCTCGCCGGCACCGAGGCGATTGCCAACCAGCGCTTTGCCGTGCGCAACGGGTATGAGCTTGATTGGCGGGAGGAGTTCGACACGCCCCTGGACCAGCGCAAATACAGTAAGCGCTTCGCCTCGAAGGAGGAAATCAGCAGCGGCTTGAGCCTGCCAGTGCACTACTACGCGCTGATCGAAAACAGGCAGGCACACCAGATGGGCCACCACCTGCAACAGCACCGACGGTACATGGCGCAACTGCTGGTGCCATTCAGTACCGTGGCGGCCGCCAACCCTTACGCGCAGTCTCCTGTTGCCTACACCGCAGAGCAATTGGCCGCAGTCACAACGACTAATTACCCGCTCAGCCTCCCCTACACCAAACTGTTGGTGGCGCAGGACGCCGTCAATCAGGCGGCAGCACTGTTGCTCACCAGCGTCGGTCATGCGCGTCGCCTGGGCGTTGATCCCGGTCAGTGGATTTTTCTCGAGGCCTACACGCAGGGCGAGGACCAATACCTGACCCAGCGTGAAGATCCGGGCCACTCCATCGCCATGGCACGAGTACTCACCACTACGATGGCGATGGCCGGTGCCACCTGCGCCGACATGGACATAATCGATCTCTACAGTTGCTTTCCCTGCGCCGTGCACACCGCCTGCGACAGTCTGGGCCTACCCACGGATGGCTCACGGCCATTGACCGTCACCGGCGGCCTGCCCTTTTTCGGCGGACCGGGTAACAACTACAGCTTGCATGCACTGGCAGAGGTCGCGGTGCGCCTGCGCGGCGCCCCAACACGCGCGCTGATCACCGCCAATGGCGGTATGCTGTCCAAACACGCGGCGGCGGTACTGACCAGTGAACCGGCAAAGGCTACTGCTATCGATTGGGCCAATGACGGCGAGTTGATGGTGGATTGCGCTGATATCCCGGTGCGACCGTATGCAGTATTTTCCGATACACCACAGCGTGGCGACATAATTTCCTACACGGTGATTTCGCGTCGAGATAAAGCCGATATCGGTATTGTTTTGGCCGAGACACCTGCAGGCGAGCGTTTTCTCGCGTCCAGCATAGAGCCTGCAGTCACCGGCTCACTGCAGGACAATAGTCCCATTGGGCGGACAATCGATGTCACACCCCAGGATGACAGACAGATTTTTCACTTGCGCAGCGCATGACGGACGCAGCACCTTTCAGCCGCGGTGTTGCGCCATCACCCGCTCGGTCGCTGCGACAAACAGTGCCACATTGCCTATCGACCAGTTGACCGCCAGTTCAGATTTGCAGATTTTCCAGGCGCCGTCGACCTGGCGATAGTGATTGTTATACTCCCCTACCACAGTGACCACGTCCTGCGCGCCGATAATGGGCATTTCAGGGTTGGGAAAAAGCACATGGTCGGCGGTGAGATACGCGCGGCAACTCACCTTTGCATCGGAAAACGTAAAACGGTGGTTGGTAATGGTATGCCGGGTGATATCGAAACCATTAATCACCCCTTGCAAATAGCCCATCCAATCATCAGCGTGACGCGGGACGTCAGGAGCGCCGCTAGGGGCGCTGAGGGTGCCGTAATCGATCAGCACTTCATCGGCAAAGCAGGCGCGCACCAGCGGCCAATTCTTGCTGTCCAGGCCTTGGGCATAGTTGTTGTAATTCTCGATCAGAGCCATTCTGGTCAGCAAATTTTCTTCGATAGACGACATTTTCACTCCTTGTAATTGGCGGGCACAACACCTTCGGTGATGCTCGCGGTGTTATCGACCACCATGGCGGCGCCATTGACAGCGATGGATTCGTCCGATGCCAGGAACAGCACCATGTTCGCCACGTTCAGCGGCTCACCTACCCAGATATTGCTCATTGCCTGCGCCGCTTGCGGATCGTTTGCACGCACGATCTCGAGCACACCGTCCAACATCGGTGTACGCATATTGCCAGGGTGGATGGAATTACACCGCACGCCATAGCCACTCTGGGCGCTGAGTACCGCCACGGACTTGGTCATTCCGCGGATCGCGCTCTTGGACGCGGCGTAGGCAAATATCATCGGGCCGCCTTGAATGCTGGCAGTGGAGCACATATTGATAATGGAGCCGCTCTTCGCAGGCTTCATTACACGCAGCGCATGCTTGCAACCGAAGAACGTGCCATCAGTGCCCACGGCGTTGATCTGGCGCCACAGGTCCTCGGTGGTGTCCTCAATACTGGCGAGGCGCACAATACCGGCGCTGTTGAGCAGTACATCAAGGCGTCCGTGCTCGGCTATCACCTTGTCTACCAGTGCGATCCAGTTTTCCTCCCGGGTCACGTCCAGCAACTCAAAGCGGCAACCGGGAATCTCGTTGGCGGCCGCATGGCCCAGCTCCAGGTTCACATCAGCCAGCACTACCACAGCGCCCTCTTCGGCCAGACGGCGGGCTGAGGCCAACCCGAGGCCCGAGGCACCGCCGGTGATAATCGCTACTTTATTGGCTACTCTACCCATGAAAAATATCTCTCCCCGCAGCGAAAAAGTCAGCGTCCATTTGGAAATTCAGCGCTTCTTGTTTGCAATCGTTTGATGGCGTGATACCTTACCACAAAACAGTCAGGACGTACTGTTTATTCTGAATTTGGCCGGAGAAGACCCTATGAGTAGCAGCGATACAAAGAATTATGACGACGTCACGATGTACGGTTTGACGGCGGAAAAACGCGAAAATCTGCTGTTAACGCAGAATGAACTGACCTTTATCTGGACCACCAAAGAAGGTCACGGCATGGGTGTCACCATGAGCTATATCTGGCGCAACGGCCGTATCTGGTGCACCGCGACCGAACAGCGCGCGCGTATGAAAGCGCTAGCGCGCGACCCGCGCTGCTGCGTGGTGATCTCCAGCGCCGGGGTCGACGACGATGTGAGCCAGTCCATCACCTTTAAAGGGTCCGCGATTCTGCACCGGGACCAGGCGACCAAGGACTGGTTCTACCCGGACTTCGCGCGCCACGCCAACAGCCCGGCACCGACGCCGGAAGCGTTTGTGGCTTTCCTGGATACACCGGCGCGCATCATCATTGAAGTCGTGCCGGAGAAAACCATTACCTTTGACGGCGGTGTCATGCGCGATACCACCACCGAAGCGCTCAGCGGCTAGCCAGGACGCTTTCGCTCGCCCTATCACGATGAGGTAGTGATCAGGATCAGCTGGTGATCAGGCTGCAGCCACTTCCTTGAAGGTGGCCATGCCCTCTTCGAACTCCCAGAAACCGCGTAGGGCTTGCAGTTTGCCCTGCGCGTTACAGCTGTAGGTGAATACACCGTTGACCTGCTGGGAGTACTGCTTGCCATCAATATTCAGCAGCACATTGAGGGTGACAATATTGGCGCACTCCAGGTGGGCCGTGTAGGTTTGGTGGATAATGTACTCGATGTCCGCGTTGGCGATGTTGCGGTCGTAGAAAGCCTCACGGGCTGCGGGCGTCGAATGTCCCTTGCCGTCGGGATCGAGACTGGTGGGACCAATCGGGTCCTCGATAATGCCGTCCTCGGCCCACATGGCCAGCCACGTCGCCTTGTCCTTGGTTTTGAGGCATTCACGAGACCTGAGTGACATCTGGTAAGCGGGATTGTTTTCGTTCATGGGTTGGCCTCCTGGGCTGAGCAAAATGGGAACCGGTCAGACTCTAGCGTATAAGACTGCACATCGCCTTACAGAGGCAAGCCCCCTACCGCACCGTTTATTGAACCAGTCGCCTGAAAAGCGCGCATTAGCAAATCGGCGATGCGCATCTGGTGTACTTCATCGGCACCGTCGGCGAGGCGCGCCCAGCGAGCCTGTTGCAGCATCCCCGACAACGGGGAGTCCTTGGAATAACCCAGGGCGCCGTGCACTTGCACCGCGCGATCGCAGACGCGCCACAGCGTATTCGCCACATGGTGCTTGGCCATGGAGACTTCCTGTTTGAATTCCATGCCGTTTTCGATTTTATAGGCGGCATGTAACACCATTAATTTTGCAGCATAGAGCTCCATCGCACTGTCTGCCATCATCCACTGGATGCTCTGCTTTTCGCTGAGCAGCGAGCCGTGGGCAAAGCGCTTTGTGGCGCGATCGATCAAGAGTTCCAGCGCCATTTCGATTTCGCCTAACCAGCGCATACAGTGTGCAAGACGGGCCGGACCTAACCGCACTTGCCCCAGCTTGTGACCACCACCGCGCTCACCGAGCAGGTTGGCCTTGGGCACGCGCACGTCCTTGTACAGAATCTCGCAGTGGTTGTGGCTTCCAGCCATGGTTTCTATGTCGCGCACAATGTCGAAACCGGGCGCATCACAATCTACTATGAATGCGGAGTTGCGTGCCTGGGGAATCGCCGCATCCGGATCGGTACGGGCTATCACAATCGCAAAACTGGCACCGCGAGCACCGGACGTAAACCACTTGTGGCCATTGATAACCCACTCATCGCCGTCTTCCACCGCCGTGGTTTGAATGAGTGTAGGGTCTGAGCCGGCCACTTCGGGCTCGGTCATGGAAAAGCAGGAGCGGATCTCGCCTTCCAGCAGTGGGTTCAAGTAGCGCTCGCGCTGGTACTCGGTGGCAAAGTGATGCAGCGTGTGCATATTGCCTTCATCCGGCGCGTGCGCGTTGAGGATGTACGACCCGTAAGGCACTTTAGCCGCTTCGGCTGACACTGCGGCCAGCGCCGTAACGCCCAAGCCCATACCACCCACTTCCTGCGGCATGTGGGGTAGCCAGAAGCCTTTCGCTTTGGCCTCCTT